>CALVEV010000058.1 GCA_944326685.1 Candidatus Gastranaerophilales bacterium | reverse complement strand
TCAGCAATGAAGGTTCTCTTGTTTTAACCGGAGGGACGTTGCAATCGGAAGTTTCCGGCACGTCGGGTATGGTTGTTGTAGACGGTTCCGTTGTTTCCGACGCCTTGATAAACAATGGGGTTTCGATTAATGCGCAAAAGGCGTTGACGGCGTCGGCGGATAATATAAAAGGAAATGTTTCCAACGAAGGGATCTTGACCTTGACCGACGGGACGTTGGAAGCCGGTGTTTCGGGATCAGGTCAGGTTTTATTGCACGGCGATATCGTATTTTCCGGGGTGGTCGGCAATATGGTAACGATAACGTCGGGATCGACTTTGTCCTCTTCTGCGGACAATGTGACCGGCAGAGTCAATAACTCCGGTTTGATCACTTTGACGGACGGCAGTTTTAACGCATCCGTTTCAGGATCCGGACAAATTGTTGTTGATGGTGCGGTCGCTGTTGTTGACCAAAACAGTTTGGCAAATCCGGTTACGATCAATGCGGACAAGTCTTTGCAAACTGCGGCGCAAAATTTGTTGGGATCCGTAACGAATGAAAGCGGTAGTGTCATTTTGACCGGAGGAAAGTTGGTTTCCGGTATTTCAGGAAGCGGTAATACGGTCGTTACGGGCAACGTTACGGCGGACGCGTTGATTTCCAATAAAATTACGGTCGAAAACGCAGGTGAACTGGTCGGAAATACTGGAAACTTTGGGGCTTCAATTGTAGTTAATGATGGCGGTGCTTTGACATTGACCGGAGGAACGTTAAATCGGGATGTTTCCGGAAACGGTCGGATCAATGTCGGCGGAACGGTGGGTGTCGCCGGTGAAGCCTTCTCTTTTTCAGGAGATGTTTCTGTAAACGAAGGATCTTTGACTTTAACGGGACAAACCGGTTTTGATCTGGCTTCCGTTAATGTCGTTTCCGGAACATTGGATTTGGGCGTCTATCAACTGTCGTCGAAATCTCTTTCATTCAGTCCGGATTCAACTCTCAGCCTTACAGTATCGAATGCTTCCGGAACGGAACAGGTCGGGTCTGTATTGGTGGCGGATTCAATATTGGTGGACAAAGGGGCGGAATTGAATTTCGTTTTGAATGAATACAATCTGAAAAAAGGTGAAAGTAAGACGTTTACGATTCTATCCGCTAATACCGTAACAGACAATTTCACTGTGGCGGATAATGAACGTTTCAGTTTTGAAAAATTGGACGATGGCGTTTACGAAATCACTTCTATAAAAGGCGGTGATGATATTGTTTCCGCTGCCGGAGGGTCAATCAATAATCAGAATACGGCAGCGGCATGGGATCACGTTGATTTGTCAAGTAATACGACAGTGTCTCAGCTGGCAAAAGATCTGGCGGAAATGTCATCGGATAGCAACCGGACAAAAGAATACTTGGATACGTTGACCGCTTTGGCACCACAAGATAAGCCTGTCGTCCAATCCATGACGAACAAGCATGTTAACAGCGTCATGAATGTCATTAATACGCGGTTGGCGGTGTTGCGTCAGGATACGTTGCAGACCAATAAAAACCAAATGATGCAAAAAACGTTGGAGCAATATTATGATAGGCTGGAACAGGGGAGAAGCGGCGGAAGTACAGTGAATAAACCGAAAGGATCCATCTGGGCTCAAGGGATGTATGATTACGCCAAATTGCGCGGGGAATACGGCTTCAGCTCAAATACTTACGGTGGTGTCGTCGGTGTCGATGTGAATACAGAATCTTTTAAGTTGGGAGTAGGATACGCTTATACCAAAGGTGATGTGAAAGCGCATCAACGTACAACAGATATAGATAACTCAACTATATTTATATACTCGGAATACTATAACCCGACCGGCTATTACATCAACTTGACGGGAAGCTATAACTTCGGCAAGTATAAAGAACAGAAATTAACAAACAGCTATAATATTAATTCCGACTTTAATGTTGATTCACTGGGCGTTCAGGCTTTGATCGGGCGCAACTTCGGCATATTTACGCCGGAAGTGGGCATTCGTTATGTCAGCTATACTCAAGACGAATACATGGACGATCTGGGACAGACAGTGTCAAAAGTAACAGCGGATACGTTTACGGGGGTGTTAGGTACGAAAATAGGGACTTCATACAGCCTCGGAGCCTCTGAGGCATTAATTCCGGAACTCAGGTTGGCTGCAACATATGATTTTTCAACGGATGATGCTAAGGGATTGGTTACGTTGATGAACGGGACTTCTTATGAAATGAACTATGAGAACTTGGACGAGTTTTCCATAGAAGCCGGTTTCGGATTGACCTACCGTTCTGCCAACGTTGAAGTCGGGATCAATTATGACGCCCGCTTCCGTAACGATTATCAGGAACATGCCGGCATGTTGAATTTCAGGTACAACTTCTAAGACGGGATTGCTTTAATTTAAAGGAGATAACGGCATATATGTTGAATATATGCCGTTTTTTATCAGGTGTTGCAAAACGATGTTCCCGCAATGTGCTAAGAATGTTTTTAAATATAAGTGATAAGTAAAACTAAAATAAATAATAATTTGTATTAAATGGATATTATTAATGAATAAAAACATGAATATTGTATTTATTATATGTTGATTATATGTATTTTATTGTGGTACAGAGTTGGGTATTGGAATAATAAATATTTTTGTTGTTAGTTTTGTTTGAAAATAGTTCTGATACGATTTGTTTCATTTTAAGAATTCTCTTTTTCCAGAAAAGTTTGAAAATTTGAAACAATATAAACGGACGTTCTGCATGAAGAAAGGATTTTGTTGACATAAAAGCTATGCGCGGTCTAAACTTTTGACGGGGTAGTCTAACTTTTCGGGTTTTTATCGCATGTCCATGAAATATAAAACGTCTTTTTGCCTGACATCGGCAGTCCTTTCTTTTCATTTATTCGTAACATTGCCGGCGGCGTATGCGGGGACGTATCCGGACGATCCTTCCGCTTTGTCGATTGCTACCTCAACGATAGACGCGGACAGATATAAAGAAATTTATAAAAAGGTCTATAATGAAGGGGTGAATAACGGTTACCTCTATGGCGCTCCGGTGTATGCGGTATATAATGACCCAACGGATCCATCGTCAGGGATTGCCTATAAATCGTGGGCAATGCCATCAATTACGACGGCGTTTCCCGAAGCCGGTTCGATCGGCGGAGTTGTTTTGAATGGAGAAAACCCGCCTGTTTTTTCAGTTTATAATCCTGAAACGGATTCATTTGAGAATTATAGCTCATCTGGTTTGGGTGAATATATTAGCGGGGCGTATGCCAGAGAATATACCTCTCAACTGACTGTCTCTCCTGACGGGACGCGTTATTTTTTCTTTGGCAAAGACAGAATTCAATCGGAGTATGACGCTACTCCTTCCATATCAACTGTTGTTATCGGAAGCGAAATGTCGTTCACAGTGGCTTCTTTGTTTGAGGGATTACTTTTAAACTCCTATTTTATAGGAAATTCGGCGGTTAATTCATCTGGTGGGGTGATAGATTGGTCCCCGGGTGAAAGCTCCACTATTGTTGATAATGTTCAATTTTTGTTTAATTTTTCCTCGAACCAAAGTGCAGGATATTTTGAAGCTAAAGGCGGGGGCGCATTATTTGTAAATGGTGGTATTTTGAATATTACTCCGGATGAATTTGGCGGAGTTGTTTTTGCCGGGAATGTTGTCGGAAAGCTGTATACCACTGGTTATATAGATGGGGGAGCTATTGCACATTTTTGGGGTGAATTGAATATTAAGAACACGATTTTTTTGAATAATTTTGCCGGCACTTGGGAAAATATGAAGAATAACGCCTTTGCTAGAGGAGGAGCTATTTTTTCTTGGAGTATGGGAGATTATAAAAATATTTCGAATTCGGACTTTTACGGTAATGGCGCTTCGACGGCGGGAGGAGCTATTTATTCTGAAAAGCATCTTAACTTGACCGATGTCGTGTTTTCGGACAACTTTGTATACAATGCGGATCAAGGCGGGGCGATTTACACTGCTTCCTCTTTAACGATATTAGCGATCAATCGTGATTCCGTGTTTACCTTGAACAAAGTGAACGTGAAGGATATTGAAACGACCGGACCGCAATATAATGATATCTATATGGCAAATAATGCAACATTGCAATTGAATGCCGCGGATGGGCGTTCGATTATCATGCAGGGCGGGATCAATTCGGACGGATCAACAGGACAAACGATAACCATCGGGGACAACTCCGGCACTTATACGGGGACAGTGTCGATCAGCGGTCAATTCAACGAAAATTTCAAAGGAAGTGTTACAGTCAACAGCGGGACGTTGCAATTGGGTTTCTTCCCTGATCAATTCACCTTTTTCGGCGGTGATGTCAGCTTTGCCGACGGCACGACGTTGGACAACCGCGGTACATTGACTTTAACGGATAAAGTTACGTTTGCCGGTAATACGACGATCAGTAATGCGGGGACATTGACTGTAACGGCTGACAGCAGTATCGGAAGCGATACTCAAATCGTTAACAGTGGCACTTTGACAGTAACGGCGGATGTTATAAAGACGCCGGTATCGAACGACGGCGATTTGATATTGCAAGTGCCTTTATCCCAAGAGATCAAAGGGACGGGAACGACGATTGTCGATACGGACATGACATTGAATTATGCGATGGAAAATGCTGTTTTTGTCAATGCGGGTCGGTCTTTGACGATAGACGCGGCAAATTTGTTGAACGGTGCCGGTAATGATGGAACTTTGTCATTGGGTTCCGGTTCTCTTACGGGAGGGATATCCGGTCAGGGTTCGACGGTTATTACCGGAGACGTATCAATCGAAGGGGCTGTAACGAATGCGGTAACGGTTGATGCGGGTCGGTCTTTGACGATAGCGGCGTCTGATTTGTTGAACGGTGTTGGCAATGATGGAACTTTGACATTGGGTTCAGGCGCTCTTACGGGAGGGATATCCGGTCAGGGGTTGACGGTTATCACAGGGGACGTGATCTCAGAAGGGAAAGTTGATAATGATATATTGATATCATCCGGTTTTTCATTTCGGAGCTCACCGTCGTACCTGCTAAAGGCAGTTGAGAACAACGGGGAATTAATATTGACGAGCGGTGTTTTGGATCGTGGCATATCAGGAACGGGTCGGCTGGTCATAGACGGTGTTGTCGAAGCTCAGGCGGCTCTTTTATCTCCGGTGGTGATCAATTCCGCGCGGACGTTGGAGGTGTTGGCGGATAACTTGCATGGTATTGTAACGAACGAGGACGGCTTTGTACGTTTGACGGGCGGTACTTTGGCGAACGGGATAACCGGTCAAGGTGATACGTTTATCGTCGGAGATGTAACAACGAATGCCGGGATAACGAATACGGTTACGGTTGAGTCTCAAGGATCGTTGAGGGGGCAGGCTCAGGATTTAGGTTC
>CALVEV010000057.1 GCA_944326685.1 Candidatus Gastranaerophilales bacterium | reverse complement strand
TCTTATCAAGAATAGCCTTTCTTAATCTTTTGCTATGAGATTCGGAGTAACCTATCGCTGAATATAACTCTTTGCCTTTTAACCTTTGGTTTACAATGAAATATGCAACACGACATTGCTCTTCACTTAAACCCTTACTTCTACAATGTTCATAAAGTTCTCTTTCGTCCATTGCATATATGTCTTTTGTATAAATCTTACACATTAGGTTATGTATGCTCTCTTCAAGTTCAACCTTTTCAAGTTTTAGTTCTTCAATAGTATCTAACTTGCTTTGAAAGATATACAATAGATTTGTAAAACATAACGCAATAAGAACACTAGAGCATATGCTTATGTAGATTGGTAAAGATAATTCAACTAACACCATAAAGAAAATTATAGAGTAAACAATACACATTATAACACTTTTATGATGCCAGGTAGTGGGGAAACACCATCTTAAAAATGTATAGCCAATAATAATTATGGCAAACTCAATTACTCTATGTCTTAATATAGCAAAAGTTAATAATAACGCAATGAAGATTAAATAGCCAAGCAATCTAAGGAAGAATAACTCTAATTTAATCTTCTTTTTTGCTGTCATTTTGTTTTTCTTTAATTACCTCGTCAATTTCAGCAATTTCTTCTTGAAGAGCATTAATTTTTCTAAGTCTGCTCTCTTTCATTTTATTTAATTGACTTTCACTTTTTGAAAATAACCAATTTAAAAACCAACCCATGTTTTTCTCTCCTTTATAATTATTTGAATATAAATAGTATAAGCCTAGCATGATAAACACATCAATCATTAGTATAACACCAATAAGTGTGCTTTCAACATTCTGCAAAGCAACATTTTTAGCAAATAAAGAAATCAGTTGAAATAAAAAGTTAAGCACATTTCCGTATATCATAACTGGTATAAACCACTCAATACATTTTACCTTTTTGCCTCTTGAAAATATAAATGGCATTATGAAATATTGTATAATATCAAATATGTATGATACCTGAGAAAATAACAATCTCAAAGTAACAAATATTGGAATAGTTACACACATAACAATCCATTCTACTTTTGTAAAGTTTCTCTTCCTGAGTATTGCAAGGTAAAGCAAGGTATATGATATAAAACTTGAAATCGTGCCTAACAATATCTTGAATATTAAATTGTTATCTATAAAGACACATATATTTATCACCACTTGATTGTTACAAACTATATTCGCAACATTAGAGCCAAATATTTTTAATATTAGAAATATAACAAGTAATATCCAACAAATTATGATTGCTCTGTGATAGACAATCTCTTTATAGTTTTCTTTATTTTCAGGCTCTATAAATTTCTTCATAGATTACCTACTTTTCAGGGCTTTCAACACTATTAGTTTTTGTTTGTTCATCAGCAAGTATTGTTTGTAGTTTATCAATGCTTTCACTAAGCCCTAGTTTGTTTGCCCATTTTGCAAGTTCTGTTTCAGGGTTTTTCTTAATCCACCCAGCAATAACAGATATGAGCATTCTTACAAGTTTACGAACTCCACATTGTTCATAAAATGCATATAGAAATACTGTAGTTGCGAATTGTGAAATGCTATACATTACATATCCATCAAAAGACTTGTGGAATATTGCAAAGTATATTGCACTACCACCAAATGCAAGGGCAATATCTATGACATAGTATATAAACTTTTTAAGGTCATCAGATTTAATTTTATCAAATACCTTGCAAAGTTTTAAAATGCCAACAATCGCTATAATGCAAATTGCAATGATAAGAATTGACAAACCATAAGTTTCTATGTATGCTACAATTTTGTCCATTATTATCTCCATTTTTTATATTAAATTTTTCTTGACTATTCAACCTCTACAATAGTCTGGTCTTCGCTAACTATTTCCTGTGGTAGAAATGTCTTAAGTTCTTCAATTTCAGCCTGCAAAGTTTCAATGTCAATTTTTGCAATCTCGTCATCAAGTTTGGCAATTTCTTGTTGCAACTCTTCTCTTTTTGCAATCTTTTCAGCCTTGCCGTCAATAATTGCTTGACGCTTTGCAATCTCTTTTTCAATGATATTCATGCTCTCAACCTCCTTTTAATATTTTTGGCTCGCTACAATAGCCTATGACAAACCTTGAACCATATTCATCAATGATGAAATGCCAAAGATAAGTCCAACAGTAAGTATTATAACAACAGTAATTATTGCAACGGTTATCGCTATTGCCTTTTTCATTTTATAAAATAACTCTGCAATATAACGCACTAAATGAATAGGGCTTGCAACAATATTACCTATAACAGTGCAAAATATTAGGTCAAACCAAACAATAAATAGCATTTTATAATAACCAATTCGTGCAACATCTTCCTTATCAGGGTTATCAACAATTATAGTTGTTTGATTGTTAGCATTTTTCTTCTCAGACTTTTCATCTTTCTTTATATACTTATCTATTGTGTCTTTATGGCGTTTGTAGAACCATGTTTCACGGTCGTAACGACTTTGGTATACACTGGTCGCAGAAATGTCATTATCTTGCATTTCCTTGCGTTTTTTAAGCAGTTTAAAACGCTTTTTATTATGTTTCTTTACCTCTTCATTAGACACGCCATTTTGTAAGAAATCTTTAAATTCATTATCAAGTTTATCGTCAACCGAAGCCATTGATGATGTAGTAGATGGTTCTTTAACCATTTCCCTTATTTTTTCTATAGGGATTAACTCTTCTTGATTTTCCATATACTACTCCTTTGGTTCAGTTTCAATAGGTTCTATTATTTCATAATACTTTTTAGGGTCATCATTTGCACCAAAATAAACTCTTTTGCCCATAATTACTTCATTGCCTTTGCTATCTTTATATGCTAATACATAACCATCTTTTGCAGTTTTAACTCTTATCATAACTCTCTCCTTATGAAATAGTCCAGTTCTTAACAGTTGTTATATATTCAAGCCCTGAAATGGCACCATCTGTTCCGCTGTCAACCCAATCTGTTATTTGTTTTGTTTCACTATCATATACACAATAAATATTGCTAAGGTTATTGATATTTTGTTCGCCTAAAATCATAGTGTTTGCAGTTTCGCCTGTTTTGTCTTTAAGCCAACCGCAAATTCCCTTTAAACACTCTATTGAAAAAGAACAATTACTTAATCTCCAACCTGAAATATCAAAGTTATCATATAATTCAAGGTATTTTATGTTAGCACTGTTACTAAAGTTTGCATTATCTATTTGAGTTACTGAATTTGGAACTTTGAAATATTGAATATTTTTTGAGTTAGCAAGTGAATTCCAATTAAATGTATGTAGCCCTTCTCGTAAAATTACTTCTTTTAAAGAGTAAATACCTGAAAAAGAACCATTATCTATACTATTTAAATTAGGAGGTATTATAATTCTTTTTAATTGTGTGTTCCCCAACATACTGCCTGAAATATTAAGATTTTCAGGCAATATTATTTCATTAAGTTTGCGACACGCATTACAAAAACTAGAGCCTATTTCAATTAATGAACTTGGTAAAATCACACTTGTTAAATTATAACAATTATAACAGAAATTATCACCTATAAATTGAACAGAACTTGGAACAACTATAGTTCTTAAATTATAACAATTATAACAGAAATTATCACATATTTTATCACCATTAAATCCACTTAAGTCTATCTCTTTAAGGTTATTGCAATTCTGACAGAAATTAAATGTTGATATGTTTGTTGTTTCATAAAAGCCCAATATTTTCGCATTTATATCAACTTTTTTTAAATTATAACACATATAGCAAAAATAACTTGGATAAATATTAATAGGAGCACAGTTAAAAACTACTTTTTCTAAGGAAAATACTTGTTGACAAAACCCATAGCCCATATAACTTTGTGTAAACTTAGTATCTTCACCTATCTCAACATATTTTAATGTTTTATCATATTTACTACTTTGAGCATTATACATAGCATTAGTTGAATTGGAAGTTCCACAATACCAAGTCATATCACCTGTTATAATCTCAATGCAAGGGCAATCACCAAAGCAATAAAACAATGTGCCAGTGGTTCTGCTAGTCTTATAAACGACTACCCACCTTACTTTATATTTATCTTCATTTGTTGGGTCAGCAATGTCCTTATCTAAGTCCCATGTATGTGTTATGGTGGAACCTACTTCAAGCGTATCAGCATTAGCATTAGCAATGTTATTATCAACAACATCACTAAATATATAGGCATTACCACCTGTCCCTCTATAATAATTCACAGCACTCGAACTCGTGCTATTGCTAGTATAAAATGGAGAACTAACTTCAGTGTCCATCATGAGCATTATATAGATAGGGTAATATGTTACATCATCTTTTATAATTTCAGGGGCAGAATTAAGTATTGACTTTATGTCAGGATACCAATCAGGGCGAATATAATCATCTGTTTCATCATTATCAGGCTCAACATAATCAGTATTAGTTTTTTGTAAGGCAACACCAGCACAATTCCCAATACTATAACCTGAGCAATCAATACCAGTAACAGTCTTTAAGTTCTCTCTAAGAGTATTAGTCTGTCTTTGTAATTCCTGCAAATCACTACTAAAAATGCTCATTAGTTTATCCCCCTTAATATATCATCAAATATAGCAGAAATCATGTCAATCTCTTCATTAGACACCGTTTGTTGTGGTTCTTTTAAAGTCCCCCATATATTTCTCATAATATCTTGTTGCAACACATAATCAATGTTTGTATTTGGGTCTTCAATATAGGCAACAGTAAGTCCTGAAAGGTCAAAAACCAAGTCTTGATTATCTAAAATATCAAACCCTATAATGTCTTCGTCAACAATTACTATTTCGTTTTCCACTAATCATCACCAACCTGTGCATCAACATTAAAATAATATTTAGTGATTGAAATTTTATTGCCATCAACCATTGTGCCTTCAATTTCGTAAATATATGGATTACCATTTGTAATTGCCCAATTATTACTATCAGTCGTTTGAACTGTTAACACCCATTCATGGTTTGTTGACTTCTCAAAATCTTGAACATAATATTCAGAATAGTTTTGATAACCAAGTTTAAACCTTGCACCACTAAGCACATCGTTAGGGTCAGATATTTTTAAAGTAAATGTATCACCTTGTGTTATTGTATATTCTTTTACAACTTCGCCATTTGGTAGTTTATCCCCATTAATATCTCTATTACTTGTTTGTATTTGTAACATTGCTATATTTCCTTTCTATTTCAATCATTATCACATTTAATAAAAAATGTCAAGTAAATTGACCCTAGCCACCTAACTGCCTTATTTGCTGACGCCACTGCTCACATTGTGCAATCTCATCAGCATATTCTTCTTT
>CALVEV010000056.1 GCA_944326685.1 Candidatus Gastranaerophilales bacterium | reverse complement strand
GTACCGCTGACCGGTGCATTATCATTCGTTGCCGCAGCCTTATTTGCGGTTGGAAAGGAGTGGGATAAATGACTATCCAGCAAATTCAGAATCTTTTGCAGTACCTGGGCTACTACACCATTACCGTTGACGGCATCTGGGGCCAGGGATCGGAGCAGGCAACCAGAGACTTCCAGAAAGCTGAGGGCTTGGAAGCTGACGGCGATCCCGGAAAACTGACCCAGGCGGCCCTGGTGGATGCCGTTGCAAAAGGCCGATTCAAGCCCCAGAACATCACCCAGCCGGAGAACGGGACAAGCGCAGAGGATGACATTTGGGCAGAGAGTAAGTACTTTGTTCGGGCCGAATTTGCCTGTCCCTGCGGCCGCTGCGGCGGCTTCCCTGTGGAGCCGGCCCCGGCCTTGGTCCGTGTCTCCAATCAAATCCGTGAGCATTTCGGTCGTCCCATGATCCCGTCAAGCGGCGTCCGCTGCCAGGCTCACAACGATGAGCTGCCCGGAAGCGTACCCAATTCCCGGCACGTTTCCGGCCGGGCCTTGGATTTTTCCATTCCCGGTGTGCCGGTGGCGGATGTCCTTGCCTATACCCGGCAGCTCCAGACGGCGGGCAAACTCCACTATACATACGAGATGGTGGGCACCGGGCATGTACATATTGATGTAGACTAAGGAGATCATATGGAAAACGAAATCGGACTTGTAATGGCCAGCAACTGGTGGCTGCTGGCAACGGCCCTGGGCCTTCCGTCACTGCTGGTATCTATATTTGCCAGGCGCTTGGAAAAGCGAATTGACAGGAGGGAAGAGCAGCGGGAGAAAAGAGCAGACGAACGGGAAAAACAGCGTATGGAACTGGATCGGATGCTGATCCAGTCCACAACTGCATCCATTGCATTGGGAGAGGCCACGGCCAGAGCTGTCCAGCGGATTCCGGATGCCCACTGCAATGGTGATATGCACGCTGCGCTGGACTACGCAGCCAAAGTCAAACACGAACAAAAAGACTTTCTCACAGCCTTGGGCATCCATGCGCTGTATGAGGAATAAATTGTACAGGAGGAATTACATATGGAACTGATTGTAAACGCATTGATCGAAAACGGCGTACAGGTGGCGGTATCCCTTGTGGTGGCTCTGATCGGTGTGGCTGGCACCTGGCTGTCCATCCAGATCGGCAAGGTCAAGAAGCTGCAGACGGTGCAGCTGGCCACCGATGAAGCAAAAGACGCTGCCATCACCACGGTGCTGGAATTGCAGCAGACGGTGGTAGATGATCTGAAGGCTGCTGCCGTTGATGGCAAGCTGACCAAGGAAGAGATTGCCAAGCTGAAAAATGACCTGATTTCCATGTCTATGGCGAAGCTGTCTGACACATCTGTTAAAATTCTCACCGCAGCCGGGGTGGACATTTCTGCTATCATCGCCGGTGCCGGTGAGGCCATGGTGGGGCAGATGAAAGGCACAGGCAAGACAACTGGATAACAAATTTCTCGGAACTAATGGACTGACCCCCTCCTGACCGGTGGCTGGGAGGGGGTCACAAAAGACAATGGAGGCGTACCATGTATGTAAAAACATTTTCAGCGGGTGCATCGCCGATAGAAATTACCCTGCACAATGAGGATTGTATCACTGGAATGATGGCTATCCCGGACAGTAGCGTCGACATGATTTTGTCTGATCTGCCTTACGGAATGACTGATTGCAAATGGGACAGTGTTATTCCAACGGGGCCGCTTTGGTCGCAGTATGACCGCATTGTTAAACCAAACGGGGCGGTGGTGTTGTTTGCGGTGCAGCCATTCACCACCACGCTGATTAACAGCAATCCCAAAAACTACCGTTACAACTGGTACTGGCATAAAAACAATAAAACCGGAGCCCTTTTTGCAAAGGTGCAGCCGATGCGCTGCATCGAAGAAATTCTGGTATTTTACAGAAAAGCACCCACCTACAATCCCCAGGGCCTGAAACGGCTGAAAAACCCGAAAATCAACAAGACAAAAGTGAACGGCGTGTACAGACAAACGAAAAACAAGAGTGTCCAATTGTACACCAATTATCCAAACCACCTGCTGGAATTTAACGGAGTGTCCACCCTCAGCCTGGAGCGGATACACCCTACCCAAAAACCAGTAGCATTGCTGGAATACCTCATTAGGACATATACAAACCCAGGCGAAACCGTTCTGGATAGCTGTGCCGGATCCGGCTCCACAGCGGTAGCCTGCATCCATGCAGGCCGAAATTTTATAGGATTTGAAACAGACGCCGAATATTTCCGCAAAGCTGCGGAGCGTATTGAGGCTATAGATAGATAGAACATTGTGCATGGCATATTTTACCGCAGTCGTTTTCCTCTCGGGAAAACGACTGCGGATATTTTTATTACATTTGCATCAGAGCCATGTTATTATAAATACAGCTTGTTGCCGTGTCGTTGCGTGATAACATTGATAGGTGTTGTAAATTTCTCTAAATTTCTACTTGTACTGGAAAATTGTGATGCAAATAATTACATCATACCGTTGAAACTAAGAGGAGAATATTGTAACATAATACCAAGGAGGCGGTACCATGGATAAAATAGAAACACTGAAAAAATGGGTTGCAGAAAGCACAAGAATTGTTGCTTTTACGGGCGCAGGAGTAAGCACGGAATCTGGAATCAAAGATTTCAGAAGCAAAGACGGATTGTATAGTGAAAAATGGCGGCCTAATGGTAATGACTCCACAGAGTAAAGAACTTAGTCCACCATATAGCCAGGATTAAAACCGGGGGCGAATCCCGGTGACTTTGGTACCATCAATATAGATTTCTGAGATCAGGGAGCGCCAGAAGCGCTGCTGATCCTCTTTATCCAGTGTGTCATAGGCAGCAAGGAAATCCTGACTTAGCAAAGCCCGGATCTTCTCTAGGTTGGCCGGTTTGCTTTCGGATTCTTCTGCCTTGGCTTTTTCAATCTCTGATTTCAGGCGCTTGGTTTCTGAAGCATATTCTTCATCGGAAATATTCCCAGCCATATAGATCACATTCAAGCGGCGCAGCTGCTCGCTCAGGGCTACAATGTCCCGGGCCTTCGGCTTGCGCTGCTTTTTTGTTTCTTCTGCCTCCGCATGGATAACCAGGGATTCCA
>CALVEV010000055.1 GCA_944326685.1 Candidatus Gastranaerophilales bacterium | reverse complement strand
TGTCGGGGCGTGGCGCAGTTTGGTAGCGCGCTTGTTTCGGGTACAAGAGGCCGTGAGTTCGAATCTCGCCGCCCCGACCAACTTCACAACTTTAGCCGCAGAGCTTATCTGCGGCTTTTTTGTTTTTATGGGTCATGGCATTTTTTCGGTATCAAAACTTACTAAGTATTGATTAAAATGTCCAAGAAAAATGTCCAAGAATTATTATTTTTCAATAAGATTTACTCATTTCCGCATATTTTGCAGAAAATTTCCCATGATTTGAGCTGCTTCTGTGTTTACCGGTCTAAGTAAATGTGCATAAACGTCCAATGTAGTTTTTGAATCAGCATGTCCAAGTACGCTCTGAACCACATTAACCGGCAGCTTTTGGTCAAGCATAACCGAAGTCGCTAAATGCCTCAATTTATGCGTTGTAAACCCTTCTCGTCCACAATACTTGCTTATACGACCTGTAAAACGCGATAAGGTATCAACATTTATCGGTCTGCCAGTAGCTTCATTCAAAATAAGAAACTCAGAAAAAATCGGTTCATATCCTGGTACTGACTGATATACAGCTGTGTTGCTTTCATTCAGTAGTTTTAACTCTTTTAGTTCTTTCATTATTTCTTCGGGCACTGCTACCTGCCTTTCACCTTCTTCTGATTTAGGGGATTGAAGTATAGATGCTCCGATAATAATTGCGTTTTTACTTACTGTTGCAGCCTTATCATACTTTACGCGGTTCCATCGAACCGTGATAATGTTACTTTTGAAATCAACGTCCTGCCAGCGTAAACCACAAATTTCGCCTCTACGCAACCCTAAAACGAGCGCCAAATACGCTGCACAACGTAAATTAGCAGATTTTTCATCTACGGTCTGAACATAATCTTGTATAAAGTTCATGTTCGGAAGCGAAATTTTTTTACGTGCTTTTTTGACAAAAGTCATGTGTTCTGTGGGATTGTCAAGACGCAGCCCGATTTTTACGGCATACTCGAACAGCTTCTTTAAAAAGTCCTGGTGCATACGCACAGTTCTGTTCGATAAAGCCCGACCAGAATTATTACGACACTGCTCATCAATTAAATTCGCGGTAAATCTGTTAAGCTGAGTATAAGTTACCTTCCGAACATGCAAATCGCCCAATGCCTCAATTATACGCTGGCTTGTATGCCTGTCCGTAGCAATAGTAGTATTTTTTCTTCCAATATTACCCACGTTTTCGAACCAGTGCTCTACCAATTCTTTTACGGTTTTCGGAGTAGTTCCGGATGATTCAATCTCCGCCTTAACTCCAGCTTCATATTTATAGTACAAAGCCTGTGCTTCAGCCATAGAGTTGGCAACTACTCTTTTATTGGTAGTCTTAACGTAACCGCGCTGGGTATGACCTACCGGTACGCGCAGGACGTAAACATTGTTTCCCTTATATTCAATTTTCTTTGGCATTGCGGTGCCTCCTTTTCACCGCGCTGGTATCGACTACCACAATTATAACATAAATTTTGCACTCCAGCAACAAAACGATTGTGATTATTATATTTTTCTTGTTCTCGATGTTGACATCTTTGTTTTGATATGATAAAATTGGGACTGTAAGAAATCTGACGCGGAGGTGCCGACCATGATTAACCAGTACGAGCTAATTGAAGAAAGCAGACGTCTAAGTTGTCCGCTGACCACCCAGACGCTGCGCAATTACATAAAAGCCGGTTTATGTCATGGCGCTATAAATACCAACAACGGCATTGAAGCACGAGGTGTCCTTCCAGTATATCCAATAGTCACCTTGCCAGAAGCTCTTACGGCTAAGACCATGATGGAAGTTAAAGGCCGCAAACTCGATAAGATTGTTGTCATTCTCGCTAAGGTACTTGGAAGCTACATTTTAAAGAATGAGCCAGGTATAATAAAGCAAAATTCCGACGACATCTTTAAAGCAATAACTGCAAACCTTTCTCCTAACATAGGGACATTTAGCCTGACAGAAGATATAATAACCTGGACGAAATTTAATAGACAGGATATTATGGCTATAATGACTGGTAGAGGTACTACTGTTTCTAAAGGAAAGGATTACAGCATTCGTTCCATAATCGCTCTATCCGCAGAATGGGTAACGCTATTTGCAAATTACTGCAATTCTGATTTTAGAAGGTTAAGAGAAAAATATCCCAATATTCCTTACCTGATAACCATCAGAAATGTTCTGCTTACCGATTTCAGCGACATCTATGTGGGACAGCATTCGTACCACGATTATTACTTGTTTAGCAATAATTCTGATGACCTACTTAGCAGAGAGCGTAAGTTAAATAACTTAAAAATATACTTGGCCGATAAAGAGCTTCAGAGCAACGAGGCAACAACCAACCTCTTTAGTATGGAAGAATTTGTTTCTTTATCCGAAGATTTAGCGGTATTGCCAGAAATCATTAGATTTTCTTACAAAAATTTGACTTAAAAAGGACTTGCGTCCTTTTTTTGAGGTGCACCAACAAAACGATATTGTTATCAATTGTGTTAACGTGTTCCCACAAATATTCTAAAGAAAGAAGGTAATCATATGAGCGATTACAATTTAAATCAAACTCCCCAGCAGCCAGTTTTCTCTAACTACGTTACTGGAAAATCTTTGGCAAAAATGCTTAATACTTCAACTTGGACAATCCAAAATCTACGGAAAAACTGCGGAATGCCCTACATCAAACTCGGCGGCAGGTTCTACTATGATGTAAACGAAGTCGACACTTGGTTTAGAAGCAATGTCCATTGCGATAAACCAGCCCCGCTTTATTCGTCCCCTGCTTCGCAGCGTAGTAATAAAGCAATGGCCAAAATTTATTAAGCGTTTATAGTACGGCGCATGGAATGCAAATTAAACGCGCATGGTATCGACACCAATATATGCGTCGTAAATATAAATGTAAGATAACTAAAATTATAATATGTAAACAGGAGGAACAGAAAATGAAAAAAATCAAAAATAAGCATTACAATACTTCTTCTGCACCAAAAGTAAAAGAAATTTTTGGTATGGATTTCATCTCCAAAAATACAGTTGTATCCATATGCGGTGCTGTTTTTGAGCATTTAGAAAATTATCCATTAAATTATATTGATTCAATACTCCATAAGCCAACAAACACTGCTTATTATAGTTTAGATTCTATCATAAATTTCTTAAATTCAGTTCGAAAAAATTGTGATTATAATATATCAACAAATAAATGTCAATTAAACGACCCTCATTGCGTCTATCAAGAAATAGAAAAAAGTTTAATTAAGCTTTACGAATTGCGTACACCAAAAAGTAGCCCTGTTCCATTCGATGAAACTGTTCCATTTTAAATAATATCTGGTTAAACGCGCACGTGAGTTTTTATCACATGCGCGCTAACCAATATCATTAATTAAGCAATCATTTCTTTTACCGCGGCAACTAAAGCACGTTTAGCTGCCATTCGGCAGATAAGATTATCGCTGCTGAACCCGGCCTTCTCGAATTTGCTTTCCAGACTGTTGGCTGCTCCGATACTTTCATAAACAATCTCGCCGTCCTGGTTGATAATATCAACTTTTACGGTATAACTAATGAATTTATCTGGGGCACTGACCGTCTTATCGAGTAAGATAACACTGTACTTTAGTTTTAAGAAGCGCAGTATCTTTAATGCTCCGGCCTTAAAAAGTACATCTCCTTGGACGCGGGGCAGATTGCCGTAATCTACACCTTTAACGAGGGTAGCGAGAAAGCTTTGCAGGCTTTCCGGTTCTGGCTTTACCGGTACTTCTTTAACCGGGATAGGGATTATCTTCTGTTCTTCTTTCAGAGCGGTTGCTCCCGCCGTTACTTCAAGTACCGGGCGCGCTTTAGCGCCGATGATGTTTTTAATGTCATTGATTTTAGCCATATTAACACGTCCTTTCGTTATTTGGATTTACCTTGTTTAGCGGATTTAACGCTAAATCTGCGGCTGGTAGTAGTTACGGTGCAATCTTCCAGCTGTTCCGGCGTAAGAAAAGTTTTTACACGTTCTGTGCTTAAACTCTTACGCTTGGTT
>CALVEV010000054.1 GCA_944326685.1 Candidatus Gastranaerophilales bacterium | reverse complement strand
ATCGTAAGCTGGATATCCTCTGCACATGGATCCTGCATTTCTTCGTCTGCAGAACCCGGATCTTCACTTTCAATATAAGTAGGTGTTCCCAGCATCAGATCCGCCTGCGCGTCAGACACATAAACATTAATATCAAATTCAGCATTCTTACCGTCTGCTTTCTGATATGCACCATCCCATACGGATTTATGAAGGGATTTTCCAGAAGATTCTGTAATGTCCGCTTTACGATGCTGGATCTCGTAGACGTAGCAGTCTGTACCATCTATGGTTTCCGTGTTAATTTTCGTTTCCGTATCCGGCACGTTATTCAGCAGCTTCCCTGATGCACTGTAAACATGACTGAGATTGTTTCCATCATTTTTACGATATACACGGTATATATTATCGGTACCTTCTATCACATTCAGGTTATTGATATTTTCATATACTGTATCAAGAGAAGTCTGTCCGCTGAACTCTCCTACCTTTCCATCTGTTCCGCGAATGGTATCCGCATAATACATCTGGTTTGTTTCAAAAAGTCCCTCGTCGTTATATCCTACAAATCCTCCGGCATATCCTTCTGTTTCAGAGCCGTCTTTCTTATTGTCTGCTTTGCCTGCGAAAACGTCATATCCCGCAGAGATACCGCTTACTGTAGAATTGCCGACTCTGGTACGGTTTGCCTTAATGAGTCCGACAGAAATATTCGAATCATTATTGTCAATATATTTTCCGTCATCACTGTCATGACATTTCACTTCTATATAAGAATCACCGATGTGGATCTGCGCTACATCCTCTGAACCATCTCCATTGCCTTTTGAAAGAGCAACCGATATTTTCAGTCCCAGAAGTGTTACAGACAACGTATCTCCGTCACTCAGCACTTTCAGTTCCAGCACTTTATCGAACGGTACAGGAAGCTTTACCTGAATCACATCTGCCTGCTGCAGCCCATCTGTATAAAGGATTTCCAGCAGTTCATTTACTACTGATAATACAGGCTCAAGAAGCCATGGTGACGTTATGTTACTTTCCACTAAATATGCATAACTTGTCTTACCGATAAATCCTCCGGCAATGCCATCGCTGTATACCTGTTTCAGTTCCCCTGCATGACAGTTATCCACACGGGCCAGATCACCATATCCGATAAATCCTCCGGCAATGCATTCCTGTCCGCCGGCAGCGCTGACTGTATAATCCGTATATTCTTTGGTATCGTCCTCAGAACTATTCAGAGTGCTGTTCTTCACCTGAGAACCGAATATATCGGCCACTCCGGCAGATGCTCCAAGAAGATTCTTAAGAACCTCTACATGATCCGCATCAACCACTCCGCTCTTTCCTGTAAATCCGATAAATCCTCCGGCATAATTTATGCCTTCTACTTTACCAAGATTTGTCAGATTACAATTTACAACAGAAGAATCTTTCAGGCTTCCGCCGAATCCTCCGGCATTTCCGTCTTTTTCAATCTGGTTGTCCGAACCTTCTCCGGTAAAGAAGGCTGCCGCTTTATCAAGCAGACTGCTGATTCCGCTGTGATCTGTACTCTCCTGAGCAGAAACCCTCATTCCTCCGTTTTCTGTTCCATTTACAGTTGATGAATAAATATAGGTTCTGAATGCATTGAGCACATCAATATTTCCAAGACCGATCAGTCCCAGAATACTTGTATCGCTATCTTCTGCCGCTTTAACCAGTCCGTCCACATCCGCCAGTCCGAAGAATCCTCCGACATGCTTGCCGCCGGCCACTGATTTCAGCCCATTAATCTCAACAGAATCCTTTGTATCTGAATCCGCATCTCCGATCAGAGCTCCTGTGAGTTTTCCTGCAAATCCACCTGCAAAGTCTGCTTTCCGCCCTTTGTCTCCGATTACCGAGAAGACAGGCGTCTCACTGTCCGAAGGTACATATCCGTTCACCTCAGCACTGTTGACAACTGTTCTCGTAGCCTGAAGTACATTCAACAGGTTAGAGATCTGATCCTGGTCAATAAGAAGTCCGAGAATCTGATGCAGCAGTCCATTCGGTGACGTAGCATCTGCTCCAAGAGCTGCTCCTGCCTGCATGATTCCAGCAAATCCACCTACGTTTTTATGTCCGGTTACTGTTTTGAGTCCTGTTACCATAGCTGCTTTTGCCTTTTTGTCTGCGATCTGATTTTTTCCGTCTTTATTATCAAAAATCTGAGCACCATCTGCATAACCTACAAATCCGCCCGCATTTCCAACGGAAGTATTATCTTTCTGAGCAGTCGCTTCTACTGTAAATCCAGACTTGTATCCATCCACTCGTGAAGTGTAAATAACTGGAACAAATGACTTAACAACTCCAAGACCGTTTGTAACATCCAGATTTCCGATACTTAAGCCTCCCAGATCTGCGATCGTACCTGTCACCATTTCCCCGGCAAAACCACCGGCGCTTCTGAAAGCATTTACAGATTTCAGATCCTGGGCATGACCATTTGTAATCACACCGCCTTCCATTCTTCCGACATAACCGCCGG
>CALVEV010000053.1 GCA_944326685.1 Candidatus Gastranaerophilales bacterium | reverse complement strand
AAGTACATTTTGTTTTGCCTTCTAGGTGGCATATTTTATTGTCTCAACGTGGTTTTCCATTGTCTCAAAATCCTTGTAATGCCTTGTGCAACACATTCATCACTCGTTTTGAGACAGAAGTCAAGTGTTAGGCATCTACATTAAAAATATTTTTTATTTTTATTTGATATCCTAAGTTTGATAAAGTTTTAACCATATAACGAATTGCAACTTTACTAAAAAAAGGAATTTTAGGTCTAGCATCATTATATTTACTAATAATACCTAAAATAATTGTATAGTTACTTGATTTAAAGTCATTATCAATATATTCAGTCATTCCTTTTTCTGATAATTTTCTATTGTAATTTTCTCTAAAATCAGAATCTAATAATGCTTCAGCAGAAACTGCAGCTTGATTAAATAAATGGCTTAGAACAGAAGAGCCACCAGATTTTTTTATGTGAATAAGTTCTTTATTATTTGTTAGAATATCGCAAACTTCTATTTTATTTCCAGTTCCGCCACCATAAGGAATTTCTCCAATTCGATGTATTAATGCTGCATTTATACTTGTTGCTAAATTTTCATTATACTCATTTTCTGTATAATTTTCTTCACCATTAGATGAGTATGATGGTAAGTTTAATTCAGAAATTGTTATATTATCATATTCTCTTTTAACTATTAGTTCAAAATTATTATCTATTTGGTACCATTTACCATTGTTTAAACAGAATGATTTACTCTGATATTCAATTTCCGCGATAAGACATTTTTGAGCAGACCAAGATAATATTTCAGACTCATTCTCTGCTGAAATAACTTTTATTGTTTTATTTTTAAATTTATCCATTGTTAATTCGGCAAGATCATCGAAAGTCTCAATAACTTTTTCGATTTTAATATCATCAAATTCATCTCTAGAGCCAGAATATTTAAAACACTTTACTTGCTCCCAGTTGATAATATCAGGTACAGCCATCCAAATATTTTCAAAATCTTGATTTTTTATTTTTTCAATAACGTAATTATTAAGATTTTCAATTAAATCTTTGCTTCTTACAGCTTTTATATTATCAAGCCAATCAAAATTATTTTTATATGCAATGTCGTTATATTTTAAGTAACAATAATCAAGAAACTCTTCAATATTATGTATATTTTTCTCAACAGCTATACTAAAAATATCACCTCCTGTAATTATAGCTTTCCCAAAAATCTCATCTGTGGTAGCAGCTGTAACATTACGCATTAGGTCACTATAAATATTGAATCCAAAATCAGAAATTTTACCCGTTTTAGGAATTTGTTCCTGCGATTGTTTTTGGTTACCTCCTATGTTTAATTTTGATATTTTTCTCAATTCATTATTTTTAACAGTATTCAAAACAATTTTAAGCCCAAATTGTTCTTCAAGAACACCTTCTTTAAATAGAGGTTTTGCATATCCAAATGTTAATGCGAATATTCTTAATCTTCCCTCATAGATTCGTTTTACCAACAAGACAACTTTAGCATTTGCTTGAAAAAGACCTGCATCAGTTATTTCAAAAAAGTTATTTAACCAGGTCGGTTGGTGAGAATTACTTCTTACATAATATGCTATCTTATTTTCGTTATACACATGTAATTCTAATAACTCATTTTTAAAAATTTCATTGTTTTCTTGAATACCGTCTTTTATTAAATAAATTGAAAGTTTATTCTTCGCCATTCTTTTTTATCATCCCCTTTTGAACATATTATCATTTATGTGTAATTTAAAATGGAAAATTAAGAAAAATTTAACTTTTACCTAATCTAAAAGATTATACTATATATCTCAATTTACAAGTAAAAATAAAATTGCACTTTCTTGCACTTTATTGCACTGGGTTTAACTTCAAACGCCAAGCCGATTTTAGCCTAATGTAGTTTTAAAAATTTGCAAATGGAGTGCAAAAGAGTGCAAGAAATGAGTACTTGAGTGCAAAAAATGTCCCATGCATCTCAATACTAAAAAACAGCCTTAATCGTGCTGTCTGTTTGATTTTTTATTAAATTTTTCCTGTCTCAATGTCCAAGAAACCTATTAACGGCTCTTTTTCAAAATCTGGGTCCGGAGGGGCTCGAACCCTCGACCAATTGATTAAGAGTCAATAGTTGTATAAAATCCGTAAAAATCTGTAAAAAAATAAAATAAGGTTATACTTGCTTTTTAGCCTATTTCCTTTTATAATCTTTTTGTAAATTTTTGTATTTTTTTAAATTTCGTGTACCTTTATTTGTACCTTTGGACATAAAAGGTACACCTGAAAGATTAAAACAAAATGGCAACAATAACAGAAAAAGTAAATAAAGACGGAAGCATAAGCATTAAAGCTATTGTCAGGTATAAGAGTGTATTTCTGACAAAAACTTTTCCTGTAAAAGGCAGCAGAAAAAAGACCGTTAAAAATGAAGCTATGGATTGGGCGCGTGATGTTGAAACACAGATAGACAATGGAACATATAGAAAAGAAGAAAAGAAACCTAATTTTACTATTGCGCAGGCTATTGATAAATATATTAAAGACGGAAACCCTAAAAAATCAGAAGATACAAGACAAAGATATATTAGTGCCTTAAACTGGTTTAAAAAAGAAATTGGCAGCCTGCCTATTAAAACACTTGAAAGGTCTGATTTAAAACAATGCAGAGATAAGCTACAGAAAAAGCATAAAGAAATTCCCATCAAAGGAAAACAAGGCAGAGTAACAGATGAATTTATTTCTAATTCCTGTGTAAATCGGTATTTAGCATATTTCAGCACATTTTTAACCTATTGTGTTGATGAATACGAGATTATAAAAACTAACCCTATGATTGGCGCAAAATTAAAACTTAAAGAAAATGAACCCCGTAAAAGGTGGTTGAAAGAACTCGAAGAACGCCAAAGTCTATTACTGGCATGCAAAAATGCTGATTATGAGCTTTATTTATGTGTTTTATTTGCGTTGACAACAGGAGCAAGAAAAAGTGAAATACTTAACCTTACTTGGGATAATACGGACTTGGAAAATAAGGCGGTCTATTATCTTGAAACAAAGAACGGTGAAGATCGAACTGTCCCCATGCCAGAAATTCTTTATAACGAACTCCGAGAGTTTAAAGAGCAAAACAAAGTGAGAAAAATAAAAAAAGACTTTGTATTTAAAACCTCCGACGGGAAACAAAAAAATAGTTTGATTGATAAATTATACCCTGAAATTATTAAAAATTGGCAATATGAAAAAATAACATTTCATGGCCTTAGACATACGTATTCCTCTGTCGGTGCATTGCTAGGAATTAATACTGATATTATAGACAAAATAACAGGGCATAAGAATGACCGTATGACTTTCCGCTATACTCATGCAAATTGTGAAAGTCTTAGAAATCCAATGAATGAAATAGCAAATTATATGATATTCGGTGTCAAAACTTCTAACAATATCAATATAAAACAGGTTATTAAATAAATGAAAGCAGGTATTAATGGATTACGAAAATAAATGTACAGAAATAGATAAATTAAAGGCAGAATTGGACAAATACAGACCACTAAGCAAAGATGCATTAAAACAGATACAAGAATATTACAAAATAGGACTTACATACTCCTCAAATGCTTTGGAAGGAAATACCCTTGATTTAGTTGAAACTAAGGTTGTATTAGAGGATGGCTTAACAATAAACGGAAAACCAATGAAAGACCACTTAGAAACAGTAGGACACGCTGCAGCCTTTGATTTGTTGTTGGAACTAGCAAAGAAAGATACCTTTACAGAAGATGATATAAAAACATTACACAGCCTGTTTTATTCCAAAATAGATAATGCCCAGGCCGGATGTTATAGGGATAAACAAGTAATAGTTACAGGTGCTGACATTGATTTCCCTTCCCCTGCAGAATTAGATAATAAAATGAAAGATTTTATTAAAAATCTTTCAGAACTAAAACAACGTTTACACCCTGTTGAATATGCAGCAATAGTACACGCATTATTTGTAAATATTCATCCGTTTATTGATGGAAATGGCAGAGTAGCAAGATTATTAATGAATTTAGCATTATTACAAGCAGGCTACAATATAACAATTATTCCGCCTGTTGTAAGAGCTGATTATATCAGAGCTTTACAGAAATCTAATCATAATGATTTTAAGCCTTTTGTAAATTTCATCTCTGAAATGGTGTACGAATCACAAAAAGAATATTTAAAAATTGTAAAACGCTTAGCGGACTAACAGGCATGAGGGAAAATAATGAAAGCTACAAAGGAACAACATGTTATTAAATATCTTAATAGATATAAAAAACAAATAACAGAAGCTAAAACCAACGAATTACCTAAATTGGTAGCAAATTTATATAATTATCTTATAAAGAAATCTATACTAACCGATAGCAGATTTATAAAGAAAAGTTTGGGTTATCAAATAACTCATATAACAAATTGTTATATAACCAGTCGCGAAAGTTATTTTCCTAATAATACAAGATTTAATAAACCTTTAAATAAAATACAATGTGAAATCTTAGATTATTACAGAAAAGGCTATACTTTAACGGAAATTTCGGAAAAAGTTAATCGTTCTAGACAGACAATAAATAAACATGTTAAATACATTTGTTTGTCTTGTGGAGTACCTTATGAAGAAATAACTGAAAGCAGATTTCGGAAATTAGTTTTTAGTGATACTATGTAAAGTTTTGTAACAATTTGATGTCGTCTTTGGGAAAATTTATAACTTTTTTATAATTAGTGTAAAACTCAATAATATGTTGCTTTTCTCTATTTCTATTTTACAAATAGAAATTTTCTACTTTTTTAAACTTTTATAGCCAAATTTTATTTTATTGATGCAGTACTAGTATTAATAATTACAGATAATATACCTGACGATTATTATTTTTTGTTATAACAAAATTAACTATCAAAAGTGAGATAGAAAAATGTATCTTTTTAAATAAATAAAATAGCCCTATATTGAAACTATACAAAAGATTGAAAATTTTTTATGTACGAGTAAATAAAGGAGAATTAAAAAATGACAGCACAAAAACAAACTACAGCACCTGAACTAATCCCAGTTTCAGAGTTTAATAATTTTTATCCTTACCCCACTGTAGGCGCATTACGCCAGCTTATTTTTTACAATCCAGATAACTTTGTAGGCAAGGTAATTAGACGCATTGGAAAATGCCTTTATGTTAAAGCTCCTACCTTCTTTGAATGGGTAGAAGAAGTAAACAGGAAAGAAGCTGTATAAAGGGGGCTTTGTATGGCAGTATTCAGAAAAATAAATATTGATTTTTGGGAAGATAGCAAAGTTGTAGATGATTTTACTCCAGAGGACAGATATTTTATGCTATATCTTATGACTAATCCGCATACTAATCAAACTGGATGTTATGAATTAACACCCCGACAAATGGAGTTTGAAACGGGGTATAACAAAGATACGATATCAAAACTAATAAAAAGATTTTCTGAAAATTTAGGCATAATTTTGTATGATGAAAATACGAAAGAAGTTTTAATTAAGAACTGGCATAAATATAATTGGTCGACAAGCCCTAAAATTATGGCGTGTATTTTTAAAGAAGTGGAAAATATTAAATCTACTGAATTGCGGAATAGTATTGATACTCTATTAATACAGTATGGATATAATATTGATACAGTATGCATACAGAAACACAATAAGAATAAGAATAAGAAAAAAGAAGAAGAAAAAGAAATAAATAGTAAAGATGATAAAAAATTTGTTAAGCCTTCAGTAGATGAATTGAAAAAATATTGCTTAGAACGAAAAAATACAATTAATGCGCAACAATTTTTTGATTATTATGAATCTAAAGGTTGGCTTATTGGTAAAAATCCAATGAAAGATTGGAAAGCAGCAATACGAACGTGGGAACAAAACCAGATAAAGTATAAAAACAATAGAAACGGATCGGAGGAAATAGAAAGTTTTGACTATGAAAACACTCCATATAGAGCATTCTGATGCTTTATTGCAAAGACAAATAGAAAATGAGCGAACTTTATTAGGCATGATTATCTCTGGGAAAGAACCTAAAAAAGGGCATATTATGGAACATTTACGTAGGGATATGTTTATAGGTAAAACTAATATTGAATTATTTGATTTAATATTTGACCAATATCAAAAACATGGAATAAAGCGCTTAAATCCTGATAATTTGATAAATGACTATCATGGTAAAACTTATAAAAACGGAGTATTTGAGGCTTTACTGCTACTTAATTATGAATATATTACAGATGCAAATTGTGATTATTATATAAACCTAATTCAAGAAAATTGGCTTAATCGTATGATACAAAATTGTACTACTATTGATGGATTAAAAGAAATAGAGGAATTAAAGAAAAAATACAAACTTGTAAATAAGTCCACTATTTCAGAAATTACGGATATTGAGAATATCAATAATTTGGAAAATGAATATGACCTAATATCAAAAATGAAACCCATAAGGACGGGCTATCCGTCTATTGATAGGATAATTGGTAATTTCCAAGGAGGAGATTTGTTTATTCTTGCTGCGACAACAGGCATGGGAAAAACTTGCTTAATGCTTAATATAGCTTTATCAATGGCAAAACAAAATAAGAAAGTTCTGATATTTTCATTAGAAATGAATAAAGAGCAGTTGTTAAATCGTATAGTATCTTCAGAAACAGAGATTAATTCATCAAAATATAGAAATGCGCTTTTTACAGAGAATGAAGCCCAAAAGTATTTTGGTTATATGTATTCTGATAGTTTTAATAAGTTAGATATCCAGGTTTGCACGGAGTATAATATCTCAACTGCAAGAATAAAGAATATTGTACTGGCATCAAATGCTGATATCGTATTTATTGATTATTTGGGATTAATTTCAGGTGGCAATAAGACAAACTCATATGAGCGCGTTTCTGAAATATCAAGAGAATTAAAACTTTTAGCAATGGAAAGTAACAAGCCTTTTATAGTATTGCATCAACTTAACAGAGCAAATGCAGAAAGAAAAGATAAAAGACCTCTTTTATCAGACTTAAGAGATTCAGGAAAAATTGAACAAGATGCAGATATTATAGGTTTTGTTTTTAGACCTGCATATTATTCTGATATAATGACTCTGCAAAATTTAAATGAAATGCAGCTTATTATTGCTAAAAATAGACATGGACAATCTGGCGTTGTTGCGAAACTCAACTATAACAGTAACACGCAAAAGGTTACAGATATTAGATAGAGATTTTGCGGTAGATAAATAAAAAGTTACAATGTCAGAAAAGGAAATTATTATAGATGATATTAATGCAAATGGATGATACGCAACTTGTAACACGAGAATATTTAAATAGATATTTTAATGACTTGGATTATTTGAAGTTTTTATCTAAGCGCCCACGAAATGCGCAATGTGTGAAAGATTCGTATAATTTCAGGCAGAATGTTCTTAGAAAGCAAGTTTTAATAAAACGAGCAATTAGCAGAGTAAAAAAGAATAATTACAAACAGATTCTAACAATGCGTTATATTTACGGGTTTAAATGGTCTAAAATTATTGAAACCTTGTTTAAAAATGAGCAGGATTTTGAATTACAAAAAGATTACAAGTATAGAGACAAGGCTTTTCGTTGGCATAGACAGGCTATAAATGCATTAAGGAAGATAAATCAAGAAGAAAATACCGCAATTCAGACACTAAAGAAAATAAAGAAATTATATAAGTCATATACCGGCAAGAATAAAAATGAAAAAGAATTTATTACTGAAATACTGACATTGATCGGGATTTGAATATTTTCTCGTAAATTCTCGCTTTTTTTCGCTTAGAATATAATCTTTTTCTCATATACAAACATAAAATAAAAATCGATTCTGTGTCGTTAGAAACAGGCCTAAAATCGATTTAAAATTATTAAGATGATAATTTATACCTGACAGGGCATAAAGTCCTCATCAGAAGCGTGAGCTCTTATAACTAATCATTATCTTTAAAGATTAGTTCAAGGGTTTTTGTTGGTACATAATATGATAAATCGTCTATTTTCTTTAAAAATTCTAATTTATCATAAAATTTTTCGCAAACAGTTTCATTTTCAGCTTTTAAAAACATACCCTTAATACCAACTATTTTTGAAACTTGGTATGATTTCTTCATGGCTTCATTAATTAAAAATTCTCCATAATCCATATTTTTTAAAGATATATCTCTAGCAAGCATTCCCAAAACTACTCCTGGAACGGTCTCTTTCTCTTCTTTTAAGTCTTTAGGTAGATTAAAATCCTTAATATTTAACTCTACAGATTCTATAAATAATGTAAAAAAAGCAACAACCTCAATTTGATTTAGTAATACATAAGTTTTTGATAGATTCCTTATATGATGTTGCCTAGCTGTCTCTTTTATATATTTATTTAAATTTTCGCTTTCACAATTAAAGTTACTTCGTATTTGTTTCTTATCAATATAAACAACTTCATTATTCATAAAATTTTTTTACTCTATTTTGAAATGCTTTTATTGCATTTATATTAATTTCTTCATCATCTGCTTCTTGCATTTTTTTCCAAGCACTTGGACTTAATTCAATTTCAATTTTTCCAGAATAATAATCTATATCAAATTTTGAAGGTTGCTTAAGTATAGTTTCAGTTTTAATACTATCTAATATGTCACGTGAAATGTCTGAATTCCAAGTTTTAGTGTTTAAAAATGCATCATACCCAATTGAAGGATTTTCGTGTAATTCTTCAAATTCAAACTTTTTAGTTTTTGGTTTTAATATTTTTTTATATTTGGTACTATAATTCACTTTAAGCCTTTTTCTCATTTAAAATGTTTGCAAGTTTTTTAGAAATCATCCAACTAAAGGTATCAAAATGAATAACATTTATATCACTTAATACTTTAAATAAGTCTGCAAATTCCACTTTGTCAGAATATATAATATCATTATCAATTACTATTTCATAGGAGTTATGAATTTGAGGAAATCTTGCACAACTGGTGTTAAAAATATGTTTAGTTTTATCTTTAACTAAAACAAGATTATCTCTATATATATCTAAAACGTCAAAATTGAAAAAATTGTTTTTTAATCTTGGAAACAAATTATCATTAAAATATTCAGTAATTTCATTTATGTCTTTAACGTCTTTTAGAATAAATGAATTAATTTTTCTATAACCAATTTTAGTTATAGTATATTTTCTGTCAATTAAAGACAAAAAAGATTTTATTGAATCAACAAGTACTTCAAATTTTTCATATTTTATATTAACAAAAACAAGCTTATCTTTTATGATTTGAATTTTATTTCCATTATTCGGATTTTCATAATTGATGCCTATTTTTTCATCTTCTTTAGTAATTTTCGGTTCTTCATCTTTTATTGATACAGAAAAATTTGTATTAGTTATTTCATCCAATTTTGAAAATCCTAATTTGTCAACATATTCTTTATAATGTTTATATCTATTAGATTCCCATATGTAATCATTTATATTAAAATCAAAAACAAACTCAACAATAACACCTTTTAAAAAATGTTGTTTAAAGAGATGTCTTTTATATTCATTAATATTTAATAATTTTTCAACCGTATTATCCATATAATAAAACTATAAGTAATTATCATTTTAGTTACAAGTGATATAGCATATAATAAAACTTAATCGTAACATTCCTGCTCTTTTTATCTATTATAACATAAATACATACTAGTGCAAATTCATAATAATCGTAACATTTAGAGTATACTATCTTCGCTCAATCCATTCTATAGCATAGCCTAGTAGGTCGGCAATTTCTTTGGTATAATCTATTGTAATTTATATTTTTTTTACATTTTAAATAAAGTGCAGGATTGATCGTGAGGACTCTACACCCCTCGGTGCAATACCTGCACTTATATTATAGCACAACTGCTAATAATCATTATTAATCGGATCAAAATAGCCTTTTATACATTTAGGATTTATTACGCAAATCTGAATATGATTTTTTTCTTTAAATCCTGCATTGGGGTACAATTCTTTTCCTTCCCAAAATGGAGCTCGTACAGAATCAAAAGGTTGTATTTTGTTAGTTTTTTTTATTAATTCGTGTAAGGTATTGATTACTAGACAATCAAGATTTCTTAAAAGTAAATCCTTCCCTAGTTTGTTTTCGGGTAAGGGTTTTTCATTTTGATTTGTATATTCAACAACAAACTCATAAGTATTTTTTACTAACTGTAGATTCTTTTCATCAAATAGATTCAAACAATTTCCTAAATCGATTACTGCTCCAATTACTGCAGGCGTATTGATTACGGACGTTTGATTTTTTTTTGGATTGTCTTTTAGCGTTTGTGCATATGATAAAGCTCTATCAGGGTCATTTTCCCAAAAATAAATCCCATTCCCCAACCAATCATAATCATTGGTACTTGGCTTTAATGTTGTTCTACCAAGTAATAAATTCTCTTTAAGGCTTGCATCGCAACCGTGAAATCCCAATATAAAAGCTGGCAATCTGCAATAGCTCATTTATCTATACTTTATGTTTAATTTCCCTGTAGGTGTATATATTTTAGCTCTAACAAAAAAATCATCAGCTTGCTTTGGTTCTTCTAACAATTTTTGTGTAATTTCATGAAGAACAATATATAAATCATCTTTTTTATTATTTACTTTTCGTTCTTTTGTTTCCATAAAACACCTATACTGTATTATAACATATATTAATATCAAATTCAACTAAAAACTATAAAATTGAAAAGACTACAAATATATAAAAACAAATTAAAAAGACAATTTGCGAACTATTAACTCTATTGTTACAAATATTTATATCATTTTAAAATATTATATTTTTATCAATTTAAGCAAAGATATTTACTTCCTCTTGATCCACTCTATATCATAGCCTAACATATCGGCTATTTTCGATAATTCGATGTAATCAAAACTTGCTTTTTTGATACGTTGGGAAATATTTGCTTGTGAAGTCCCGAGTTTTTCGGCAAGTTTGCTAATATTAAGCCCATTTTCGGCAAGTTTACCTTTTAGAAAATATTCAAATTCAATCTTGTTGCTAATCATAATTTATCCTTTTAATTAAATTATAAAGCATTTAATTATATTTTTCAAGTGTTTGGTTATAAAGTTTTGTAAAATATTATAACTATTATATTGAAAATATAATCAAATAATTATATAATATAAATATAGAGTTAATTAAAAAGGAAACACAAATGAAATTATCAGACATCAAAACAAACGAATTAGAAATCAGAAACTACGACGTACACCAAAGATACGGCACTGATTGGGTTACAGAGTTCACTTATATCAGCGAAAACAGCTTAACTCTTGACCAGTTTCAGGTAATGCTTGACGGTAAAGCATGCGGCTGTTTGACATTTATTAAAAAAGTTATGAATTTTGCTAACGGTAAAAAGCTTTACAAACACATCTGTAAGGCTGTTATGTACTAAACGAATTTTAATTAAATAGAAAGGGTAAGATACTATGAACAAAGAAGAATTATTGAAACAGGTTAGAGATTTGAAAGAACTCAAAGTAATTGCAGAGGAACTGCAGGCAGAGATTACTGCGATTGAGGACAATATCAAGTCTGAAATGACTGCGCAAAATGTTACCGAATTGCAGATTGATATTTTCAAAATCAGATGGACACCGGTTATAAGCAACAAATTTGATACTTCAGCATTCAAAAAGATTTATTCGGATTTATACAACCAGTTTACAAGAAAATATAAAACAAGACGGTTTAGTGTTGTATAAATTCATTCTGACGGACCACAGGCATGGCCAAAATTGATTTTTACCATGCCGGAGGTTTCAAACATCATCTTTTGAATTTAACCCGCCTTAACGGCGGTTAATTCCTATAGGAATTAAATAAATTAACATGAGGGTAAAATGAACACAAGATACTTTTCAGACGTAAAACTTTATTTACAAGAAAAAATAAAAGAATATTTTATTAAACTTATAATCGTTCAAATTTTTATAGGCTTAGTATTAGGTATGGTAATTTATTTTAATTGAGATAAACATAGGAGAATATAAAATGAGAACACTAACAAAAAACATAGGTATGTTTGAGGAACTTTTTGAACACTTTTACAACCAAAAATCTTTACTTACAACAATAGGTAGGTTATTAGAAGAGCTTGCCTATAGAGATACTATTACAGACCTTATGAAAACCGAGATTGAGGAAATTCTCAACCTTGTATGGGTTGCAGATACAGGAACAAAACAAATTGACAAGATTATGGATGGAATTTTTGAAGAAAATTAACCTTTGTATTAAAAGTCCAACGCTTGGCGCGTGAATGCTACTTGTAATAGGGGGGGAATGCGCTATTTTTGAAAGTAATGATTTTACTGGGATTAACTGCGCTCTCCGAAACGATGAATACCAAAAGTTTTTTATAGTCTTATATTAACCAGATTAACCGCATTAACCATTGGATTTTTATTTTTTGTTTTTTATAGTGTAAGAAAAGTTATTAAATTATTTTTCGTGTACCTTTATTTGTACCTTTGGGGTAAAGTTTAAGAAATTTTTACATTAAAAAAGAGGGCTAAAACCCTCTTTAATATTAAATCTGGGTCCGGAGGGGCTCGAACCCTCGACCAATTGATTAAGAGTCAACTGCTCTACCAACTGAGCTACAAACCCAAGTTACGTATAAAAATTTATCATTAACAACCCTAAAAATCAAGTGCTAATTTATGAGGTTTATATCGCATTTTACTTGAAAAAAGGTTAAAATTGCCACCCTGAACTGGTTTCAGGGTCTTACTACTGGTAAGATTGCGAAACAGCTCTGCATACAGGCTCACACATCCTCGCTTCGCTGTGGTGTTTTTTTTGTAAAGTTTGGAATGGCATTATCCCTATATTTCGAGTGCATTTGGGGTAATGTTGTATATAAATCCCTAATTTATCCGTCAATAATTCCGCCGCCAAGAAGTGTATCCCCGTCATAAAAAACAACGGACTGCCCGATTGCAATTGATTTTTGCATGTTTTCAAATTTAACAAAAACTTTCCCGTCTTGCTGCGGTGTAACTGTTACTTCTGTAGGTTTTTGTGTTGAACGGATTTTTGCAAGGCAGTGAATTTCTTTCGCCGGCTTGTCAAAAGGAATCCAGTTTAAATCATCCGCAATCAATGAATCTTTCATTGTATCGTCGCGTCCGCCGACAACAACTTCATTGGTGTCTTTTCGAAGTTCAAGCACATACAATGGTTCAGAAGCAGATATTCCGAGCCCCTTTCTTTGACCGATTGTATAATTCCAAATTCCCTCATGGGTTCCGAGAATTTTGTCGTTTTTGTCTACGATATTTCCCCGTTTAGGTTTTACTTCCAAAAGCTCATTATAATCCCCGGCGTAAAAATCCTGACTGTCAGGCTTATCAAAAACTTTTAGCCCATGTTTTTCTGCAATCGAACGAATTTCCTCTTTTGTATAAGTTCCGAGCGGCATCATTATTTTTGCCAGCTGTTCCTGCTTTAATCTGTATAAAAAGTAAGATTGATCTTTTGCTTCGTAAAGCCCGCGTTTAATAATATATCTGTCCCGGGCTTTTTCTATTCTTGCATAATGACCGGTTGCAAATTTATCAAACTCAATCCCGTTAGCTTTTGCCATTTTAGGCAGAATATCAAATTTTATTAAACTGTTGCATAAAATACAAGGATTTGGAGTCCTTCCGTTTAGATATTCCTTTTTAAAGTTTTCTAAGACGATTTCTTCATACTGTTCCGCGCAGTCAAATACATAGAAAGGAATTCCTATGCTGTCAGCTATTTTTCTTGTTTCTTCAATGTCCTGAATCTTGTCCGGCCCGTAACAAGCGGCATGTGTCGGCTTATTCCCGGACATTGAAGCCAATTTTTCCTGGATTTTTCTATGGATTTCTTTTTTTCCCCATATCGACATTGTGGCACCTATAACTTCGTGTCCTTGTTCTTTCAACATCAATGCTGTAACGGAGGAGTCCACACCGCCTGACATTCCAACTAAAATTTTCATTCTAAATTCTCCTTAGTGCCTGCTGCCGGAAGTTTTGCCGGAAACAGTAAATAGCATAATCCGATAACTGCTGCTGCACCAATTGTAACTTGAGCCGGATAAAATATCAAATCTTTTGTATTTAATATTAAAGGCAATAACAAAATTGCTCCGGCCGGCGGAAATAACGTTTTTATTTTTTCAAAACTGAAAAATAAAATAACGCATGCTGCAATAGCTGCAATCATCAATGGCAAGTGCATATACACATTCAATAATAATCTTGCTCCGGCTCCTGTTATTGCAGCTATCATAATTACCGCAAAAGTTTTTAGCGGAATTTTCCGAACCGGATTTGACGGATTAGAAAATGCCGTAAATGTTACAATAAGCGGAGGGGCTATAAAATAGATGTTTCTGGTTTCCATAGGAACAAGAGCCAGCAGCATCAAAACAATTAATAGTTTACTCCATCTTTTTATTTGAGATTTAGTATTGAAATTGCAGGGATGATAATGATTCACCGGTTTTATATGAACCTTTTCCATCAGGTATTGCGCTCCTATGATAACGAGTGTCATAACTGATACTGCTATTGGATATACCCAGCTTGTTGTCTGCATATAAACCGGAAGTATACAGGCTGATATAATCGGAATGAGGTTTGTTGCCGTAATAGTCAGCGATATCCCCGTAAAAGCGTAACAAATAAGCACCTGTATAATCATCGGCACATGAATATACTTTACGGTAAGTATTCCGACAAGCGCAGCCAGTGATACAAGTATAAATAATTTTCTTTTATTACTTTCCCAGATTTGTTTTTCTGATATCCAGGCCCCTATCGCAAGGGCTGCTATTTCAGGAAAGATAATTTCTTTTTCTCCGCTTAATTCAGCAATAAGAAGCATTAAGCAGATTAAAATTGTAGCGAAAATATAACGTTCGTATCTGAAAATTTTTATAAATCGGCTATTCATATAAATTAAATATAGAGCTTATTTTATATTTTTGCAAGCTTAATTCTTTAACCGTAATTTTCCGGTAGCAGCATCTACTTCCCAATTATCGGAAAGTTTATAAACAACAAATCTTCCATGTTCACCTTTACCGGATTCCGCTTTGTTATTTGAATAAGTTCCCCAGCCAAGATTGTCCGTGGCGTCGCTGTAACCCTGTCCGTTACCGTTAGTAATTGCAATATGTCCGGCTTGATCATTATAGGAGCTTCCGCTTTCCGGTTCCCAGATAACAATACATCCTGCAGGCAAATTATCTAAGTCAGACGCGTTAATGCTCCTTGCAGTTCCATCTCCTGTTTCAACATATTCAATTGGAGTAAACATTTCGGGATGAGCTGCGAACCAGTTTTTAACATATTTTGGTTCACTTCCGTATTTTATCATTTCGCTGACATCAATGCCTGCATTACGCATAGCTTCTTTAACTCCGGTTAAACAGTAACCGCTGTTAGTGTTGTTAGGATTTTTGGCAACAACGTTATGTGCTGCTTGTGCAAGTGTTTTTGCTTCATCAGAAATTTGACCGGAAGTTGTGTTAACATTGACTCCTTTTGCTTTTTCGTGTTTGAAGCCGCGGCGTTGTCCGTTTACGCCGACATAACTGCTGCTGCCGGTATTTGTACTTTTTTCACGCAGAACTTTAGGGTTGGTTGCACTTGCATTATATGTTGCGCTATGATTGTTGAGATATTCTTCCCTAAAATTATCTTCGGCATTCCCAACAGTTGATGCGTATTTAGAACGCAGTTGAGAAGCTTCTTGTGCTGAAATTCCGTCGGAAGTGTTTATAGAACCGTTATTTACTTTTGATTTTAAGTCTTTTAGATGTTTTAGTAAAAGTTTAATATCGGAATTAGTAAGTGATTCCATTTCTGATTTTCTTAATCCGAAATCAAAGCCCAATTCTCCATTCTGCAATGCGGAAATAAGCTGATTGCGTAAATTAGGGTCTATTCCTTTTTTGGTAAGAATTTGGCGTAACTCATTTATTTCAGACGGAGAGTTCATGTGTTTTGCTTTATCGGTGTACATTGCCGGTAAGAATACTACACCGCCCATTTCTCCGTTATTTTTCATATCTTCAAATGTTCGTGTTTCTTCAGCTTTATTTTCTGCTTCGGTGCGTGAATCCTGATTTTCAACTAATTTATATTTTTGGGTGTATTCTCGTACTGTTCTTGTATATTCCCAGCCCTGCGGTTTAAATGTTCCGTTTAGTACGGAAACTGCTTCTCCGCCGTTCCAAAGTGCACATAGTGCATCCTGCCTTGTGATATTATTATCCCAGGCTTCGGTTTTTCCGGTCTTTTGAGCGATTCCGTTTTCATTAAGCTCCCAGCCGTTGTATACTACCATAGTATCTTGTGCTGTTTCCAGCCCGTTTTGATATTTTGCAGTATCAAGTCTTTTGTTTAGACTTGCAAGTACAACCATTGTTGCCATAGCGGAAATTTCCGGATCTTCAAGCTGTTTTTCATCTGTTATCCCCAATGCTTCCATATGGTGTTTTATTACCGGGTCTTGGGTATGCAGAGTAAATTTTAACTGTGTTATTCCGTAAGACCAATCTCTGACGCCGACAACGTCCGCATTTCTTAATATGTCTTTTGCTTTTTGGCGTGTCGTCATTTCGCCGAAATTTGTTTCTTTCCCGGCGATTCCTATTGCAGTTTGAGCTAAGACATTATAAGTATCATTATCAATTTTAAGCTGACGCATTAATTTTTCTTTATTACTGACCAGAGAATCCGCAAACTCTTTTGCATTTTCAGGAGCATCGGCCGGCATGTTAAAAGAAATATCTGCAGCAATATTAAGTTTTTCTGTTGGCTCCTGAGTTGCTTCTGGATTGACTGTTGCTTCTTTTATAACCTTGTTAGTTTTAAGCTTACCTTCTTTATAGCTTCCCTCAACAACTCTTCCGTCCGTGTATGTTGTGGTTTGTGTTATAAAATAATCTTCTTTGGTAATACTGTCGTTTCTATTGCGCATTGCTGCATTTATTGCCTTTTTCCCGCTATTAAGCGGGTCTAATACACGGAACGAATTCCAGGCGTCTTTTATCCCTTCAACTCCGGCTTCCAATGAACTCATATTTTCTTGCCAGGCCTTATCAGAAAGTTCTGTACGTATTTCTTTTACGTTCTCATATGCAATATTTGTTTGAATTATTTCGTAATGTCCGGTAGAAGAATTATATTCAATTCTGGCATTTCCCCCGCTTTGTTTTTGCATTTGTGCCGCAATATCTTGATATTTTTGGGGGGCAGGTTCCGCTTTTATAACAGTTTTTTTACCACCGGCGTATGTGGTTTCAGTTATCTTACCATTATTATATTTCTGGGTATAGGTTGAAATACTCCCGTCCGGGTTATATTTTATCTCGATTTCTCCAATTTTATTTTTGCTCATATAATTCCCGGAAGTTACACGGATATTATATCCTTCAGAGTTATTCCCGGAAATTTCGTATGTATCTCCGCTCTGTTTTAAGTTGGCAATTCTATCCTGTATAGCTTTTGGGTATTGATTGGTGGCAACATTATCATTAATTTTTTCCGGAGTAGTTGCGGGTGGTTTGGAATAAAGTTCATTGAATTTATCTACCTGAGCCTGTCCTGTTGTTTTATCAATAAGTCCTTCGGTATTAACTTTGTCCTGTATTGACGGAGGGATTTTAACCTGATCGCCGACTTTAAACCAGTTGCGCTTGGCTGATTGAGAATTTGCTTTTGCAAATTCTTCGTATTCCGGCGTCCCTGGTTTAAATCCCAGACGTTCCGCTGTTTTTTTAAATGTTTCACCTTCCAAAGGATAGGTTATTAAGTTACCTTCAGAATCGTGTTCATGCTGTGTTAAATCAACAGCATTGCCCCCCCCCCCCTCTGAAACTCCTTCAGGGGCTGACTTTTCAGAAATTATAGTGCTGTTTGACATCGCGTTTAGAAATGTGTTGGTTACTTTTGCACCGGATGTCCTAAAAACATTACCTTCTTCTAAAGCGGATAGTTCAGTATCATTTAGTTTCCCGTCTTGGTTTGTGTCTGCTTTTCGTAAGTATTTGTCAGCAAGATCCCATTCATCTGCGCTTATTGTGTTATCATTATTTTTATCCAGCTTTTTAAATACAGATAGGGCCTGATCAATTGTCTCCTGATCTGCATTATTTTCTTTCAGGGTTTTATTAATATTTTCCCAGGAAATATTTTGATTTTTTATCAGATTTTTAATGTTTTCAAGTGACATTATAATACTCCGTGTAATATTACGGAATATCAATATTTTATCTTTAAGTATAGAGTCAGACAGTTAATAAAATTTTACAAAAAGTCTATTTTTTTATTGTACAGCGTTCAAGTTTGCGTGCCAATCTTACAATAGGTTTTTCTCTGTCAGCAGAGATTGAATCAACCAAAATAGTCGTGCATCCTAGTTTTTTCCCGCAAAGTACATCAGTAAGCGGTCTGTCACCTACAAAGGCTGTTGTCGATGCTGTTAGTTTATTGCTGTCCATAAAATTTTTAGCAGCTTTAATATCAGGTTTTTTAGCTTCAAATACAAGCGGAAAATCTGACACTTTTTTTACTTTTTCCATATATGCAGGATTATGATTGTTGGAGATTACCGCAATAAAAAAGTCTTTTCTCACTTTATTGAGCCAATCAAGAGTTTTTGCATCGTAGCAGCCTGATTTTGATGCCATAAGAGTACTGTCTAAATCAAACAGCAATGCCGTAATTCCTTTGGTTTTTAACTCTTCCAGATTTATATCATAAATACTTTTTAGGTTGTAATCAGGTTTAAGAAACATGCGATTTTACTCCT
>CALVEV010000052.1 GCA_944326685.1 Candidatus Gastranaerophilales bacterium | reverse complement strand
GCAAGCCGTTGGTCGCACTGCCGTCGGGGTCGCTCTTCTGGTTACGGTAGATACCGAAGGGGCTGATACCGAAGCGCACCCAGGGTTTGCGCGTCTTGATAATCCCGCTCAACTCCTTGATGAGCAGGTTCACATTCTCGCGACGCCAGTCACCCCGCTCCATACCGTTACCATAGCGGGCGTAGCTGTTATCGTCGGGGAACTCGCTGCCGGCAATAGGATAGGGATAGAAATAGTCGTCCATGTGGATGGCATCGACATCGTAGCGAGTCACAATATCGTCGACCACCCGGCCGATAAACTCGCGGCACTCGGGCAATCCCGGGTCGAAATAGAGCTGTTTACCATATTGGACGAACCACTCGGGATGCTTGTAATAGATGTGCGACGGTGCCAGCGGCTCGGCTCCGATCGTCCCCACCCGGTAGGGATTGAGCCAGGCGTGCAACTCCATATTGCGGGCATGGCACTGGTCAATCAGATATTGCAGCGGGTCCCACATAGGGTTGGGAGCCACCCCTTGCTGCCCCGTGAGATATTTGCTCCACGGCTCCAACTGCGAGGGATAGAAGGCGTCGGCCGTAGGGCGCACCTGAAAAATCACCGCATTGATACCGATGTGCTGGAGACTGTCCAACATCTCATTGAAATAGCGCTGCATGGAATCCCGGTCCATATCGCGGTAACGGCTCTGCCCCACCGTATGAATCCACGCTCCACGGAACTCCCGTTTCGGGTGCTCGTCGGCCCGTACCAGGCTGCCTCCGAGGCAAACGAGCAGCAGTAGCGATAAATAAATTTTAAGTTTCATTGTCTTGAATTTTGTTTTTGTGTCAAAGATAGTGCAAGCCGAGAGCAAAAACAAATTTATTTGTACTTTGCCGAGGCGCAGCCTATCTTCGGGTCCCAACGGGGCCAAAGAGGTGCAAGCCGAAACTTAAAAATTAAAAAGTCAACAAAGGTACTTTATAATTTCAACCATCTTTGTACAGTATATTTATATACCCAAATACGCACCTTGTCAGCCAAAACAGAAACTACAAATACCCCCACCATAAAAACCAAGGCGTATAAAAAGGATAACGAATAATGTGATTCTATATATTTGCACATACCCTGATAATAAGGATTAATTGCACAATCGGAATGAATCAAATACACTGCAAATGCAGAAGTCGCAATCCAATTAACCCATGAAATAGAACCTATATCCAATTTTTGGAAGAATAAGAATAACGCTGCCGATTCAATAATAATAATAGGATTCAAATATCCATAAGGACTAGCAGTTATACCTACTTTCAATGCTAATGCAGCAATTCCTACCATAATGAACCCAGCAAGAAAATAAATTCCTAAATAAACGTATTTTGAATAATTAAATATCCCCTCTTGATTTTTTCGCAAATAGGCTCCTATTAAATATAATCCCATAAGACTTATCACACTCATTCCTTCGTTAAAATCTATCGCTTTCCCTACATAACCAAATATGGTACTAAATAGATAAAATGCCAAAATAAATAGGCCCAATTCTCTACGAGTTACTGCTTCAATAAACTTATTTATCATTGGAGCCATCATGTATAATCCTATATATGAAACGACAAACCAACGAGAAAGAATATCACTAAACAAATATTTGAAGATATCTCTACCCTCAACTATAAATACAAGGATAGAACAAATAATCGACCAAAACAATATTTGAAATATCAGATTAGTAAAAGATTTTAATTTCCAATGAATTCCAAAATATCCAGAAATAAGAATAAAACAGTTTACACAAACAAAGCTAATACTTCGCAATTCAAGATTAAACAATGTTCCCAATACGTCACTTTCTAATGTATTACTAGTTGGTAATGTCCTATTGGGTATATAATGAGCCAATAATACCAAAAACATTGAGACTATTCTTAAAAGTTCTATATTAGAACTACGTTTCTGAGAAAAGGATTTTTCTTGTTTTGCTAACTTAGCAGATGTTTCCATATTTTTAACTATTAAAATTCGTTTTAATCCCCTTACGACTTAATATTATTTTGCCTGCAAAAATAGTGCAAGCCGAGAGCAAAAACAAATTTATTTGTGCTTTGCCAAGACAACGCAGCCTGTCTTCGAGCCCCAACGGGGCCAAAGAGGTACAAGCCGAGGCGCAGACCACCATAAGAAAAAGTCCGTAAAGAGCGTACGGTATAGATAAGAATCAGTACGATTTTACACCTTTTACAAACCTTGAGCCTGCTTTTTCGAAAAAATAAGAGTCGTTGTATTTGAGGCACAACGACTTCGTATTATATTTGCAACGTAATCTCACTAAAATACACAAGACCTATGAAGAAATTACTTATTATGGCCTGCATTGCCGCCGCCTCGATCATCGCTTTACCGGCTGTGGCTCAAAACACCACCGACAACAAAGCGAAAACCGAATGCTGCAAAAAGGAGTGCAATAATAAAGAGTGCAAATGCACCGATTGCAAATGCAAAGAGTGTAAAGGAAATTGCCAAGCCTGCAAGTGTACCAACTGCACCGGCAAAGCGTGCAAAGCCAACTGCCAGAAAAAATGCCAGTCGAATGCCAACTGCGGCAAACAGGCTCCCTGCAACACAAACTGCAAAACGCCCTGTTGCAAACAGAATGCGAACTGTGGCAAGCAAGCTCCCTGCAAAACCAACTGCAAAAAAGCCAACACGCCCTGCTGCAAACAGGAGAACGCCAAGAAATAATTCGGCTCATCGAATAACAAGAACCGAGGGCTGTGCCGTTTTCCAATCGCGGTACGGCCCTTTTTGTCTCCACGAGGACAATCCACACGCAAGCAATTGCCCTCCGCAGGAAAAGAGCCCCCTTACCAATCGCGGCACAACCGTCTGTTCCCCGGTCAACCCACCCGCTCCACCATCGGGCTCCTGACACCCATAAGCCAACGAGTGCAAAAAAGCCGGCACATCTATTAAATTATATTAAGAAGAGACCCTTCCTATTGGGACTCCACAAAAGATAGCTACCTTTGCATCGAATTTTTATACATTTATCTGTATGAGTTTATTACTGAACAGAGACCGAATCTCCATCATGCGGGGTATTGTATCAACTACCTCGTCGACGGTGCACGTCCACTGGTTCAGCGGGTTCATTTGAACCATTTCCCTTCCATCAAGGGAGCAGTGACACCGCTATCGGCACAACTCCCGACCGAGGCAAAAGCCCCGTCCTTTACTCAACCATATTCTATTTACATCACTGCAGCAACGTGACCTCGGCAGATACGGCCGACGGAAAACTGCTGCACAAACGAGTGTACAACTATGTTACGCATTCTCATCTTACTTGTCATAGGCATAGGCGTGGGACTGCTCCTGCGGGGACGCTCCTGCGTGAAGGCGACGAAATGGGGCATACAAGCTACCGTCTGCCTGCTGTTATTCGTATTCGGTATTTCGATAGGTTCCAACCGCGACCTCATCGACAATCTGTTCCAGTTTGGCTGGCAAGCCCTGGTCATTGCCTGCCTGGGTGTAACCGGCAGCATCGTGGCAGCTCGGGCTGCACAACGGCTCTTTTTCAAGAAAGGAGGTAAACAATGAAAGAGAATCTGCTTATTCTGGGATGTTTCGTGGCCGGCATAGTGCTGGGCCTCTCGCAACAGGCCCCCGCTTTTCTACAGGGGCACGACCTGCCCATGATTATCTTATCGCTGCTCATTCTGCAAGTGGGCATCAGTCTCGGCAGCGGTACCGACCTGCGCCACCTGGCCCGTTCGCTCAATCCCCGCATGTCGCTGCTCCCCCTCTTCACCATCGCCGGGACCCTGCTCTTCTCGGCCATTGGAGTACTGCTGCTGCACGGACGTAACCTCAGCGACTGTCTGCTTGTGGGCAGCGGCTTCGGCTACTACTCGCTGTCGTCGGTACTGATTGCCGACCTCAAGAGTGCGACCCTCGGTGTACAGGGTGCTACCGAACTGGCTACCGTGGCCTTGCTCGCCAACGTCATACGCGAACTGATTGCCCTCTTCGGCACCCCCACGCTGGCCCGCTGGGGCGGACGACTGGTGCCCATATCAGTGGCCGGCATCAACTCGATGGATGTGTGCCTTCCCATGATCGTGCGCAATACCACGCGAGGCGAAGAGCTCATTCCCATCGCTATTCTACACGGTATCGTACTCGAGGTGAGCGTACCGATCCTCATCAATGCCTTTTGTTGAAACGGCCGGCCCTGAAAACGATTCGGCCCCTGGCCATACCCCACTTGCTCCTCCTCGGACAAGTGGGGATTTTTTATTTTCGGCACCGCCAAATGTCGAAAACTTCGTTTTTCGTTTGCCCCTGCGCTCGCCTTTCACTATCTTTCCAGAAGAAAGGAGGCGGCTCGGCACTGCCAAATGTCGAAAACTTCGTTTTCCATTTGCCTCTGCGCTCGCCTTTCACTATCTTTGTACCCCATATATTTAATAAAGTAGAGAGATGAAAATAGAACAAATCATATCCGATGCCGCCGCCAAGG
>CALVEV010000051.1 GCA_944326685.1 Candidatus Gastranaerophilales bacterium | reverse complement strand
TACAAATATGCTGAGTCTATAAAAGGTTAGGTGTGTTTTGTGTACCTTTTTTGTAGGAAATCACCTCTGAAAATGGTTGATTTTACATTCAAAAAAATAGTCCACAAAAAGTGTACTTTTTATAGACCATTGAAGTTTATACAGGAAAATTGAATTGCATTGCTCCTTAAAATGCACAAAAGCCTTGTAATGATTGCTATTACAGGGCTTTTTGTTTTATTAAGTCCACTAAAGATCTCATGCCAGCATTAAAAAGCAATTAATATAGGGATTTTAAGCATTTTATAATCTTACTATACAGAAATATGATTAATCTTTGTCTTTATCTTGTTTCAAGCTGTTATAAATTTCTTCAACAAATATACCCAAAACATCCTTTTTTATCTTTTCGTTATTAAGTAATAAACTAAAGAAATCTTTATTTTGCTCTAGCCCTTCAATTAAGGCTTCATCAATATCTGAATAGTATGCCATCTGAAAATCTTTTAGCTTATTATTTCTTGCAGATGTTTTTAATTTTTCAGATTTCATCATAATATCTTTTATTTGCAACATTGCTTTAACTGCAACATCGCTATCATAATCTCTTCCAACAAGACTATTTATTTCTGCAATAATTTCAGATAATCTAGCGACCTTATCTTCTGTTAAATGAAATGGGTCTGCAACTGGTAATTTAACTATTGGATTAGATTTAATATCTGACTTAATATGTTCTTTAACTTTCTTTTGAACAAAATTCATTGCTTTAATTTTACCATCAAGATTAAAGCCATCTCCACCATGTTTTATATTGATATAAGCAAGTAAACAGTTAATAAAATTATATTTCTTGTGTAATTCTGTATCCTCAAAACACGTTGCTTGAAGCAAGAATTCATAAAATCTTACAAATCCTCTCAGATGAGCTACAAATTCTTTTTGTTCTAATTCTTTAAGTTGTTCTATTTCTTTTTTTGTTTTGGCGAATATAAACTGTAATTGTTTTTTATCACTTGCAGTAATACCATCTTTATAAAGTAGTTCATTTACATCTTCTACATCTCTTGGAGCAATAATAGAGTATCCATCTATTTTAGCTTCTAAATCATAAATAGAAGATGGACTTACAGAATTTGATAAGAGTGTAACAGTATAATATTTACTGAAAGCTTTTTCCATATCTTCATATGTATTTACAAAGTCTAGGACGAAAGTTTTCTTTTCGTATGGAGGACAAATTCTGTTTAATCTGGATAATGTTTGTACTGCATTTACACCTTGCAATTTCTTCATTATATACATTGCGCAAAGTTTAGGCTGGTCGAAGCCAGTCTGGTATTTATTAGCAACAAGTAACACATTATATTCGTCCTTATCAAATACTTTAGGTAATTTTTCCTCAGAAATTCCATTTATACCTACTTCTGTATATTCATTCTTATCACCTTTAATTTTGACTTTCCCTGAAAATGCAACTAATGCTTTAACATCGGAATAACCTTTTCTTTCTATATATTTTTCAAATGCTTGTTTATACTTGACTGCTCCTTCTCTCGAATTTGTAATAACCATTGCTTTGGCTTTACCATCTAATTCGCTCATAACAGTTGTTCTAAAATGTTCTACAATAACTTCGATTCTTTGAGCAATATTTGTTTCATGCAAATCAATGAATCTTGCAATCTGTCTTTTAGCATTATTAGTTTTACATTTAGGGTCATCTTGTATTTCTTTATTTAATTTATAAATAGTGTCATATGTTGTATAGTTTTGAAGAACGTCCAGAATAAAACCTTCTTCTATAGCTTGTTTCATAGAATAAATATGAAATGCTTCTTTTTGTCCTTTAGAATTTAATCTACCAAATAACTCTAATGTTGTATTCTTTGGGGTTGCAGTAAAAGCAAATACAGAAACATTTTCTTGTTTACCATATTTCTTTATCTCGTCAGTGATAATATCTTCTGTAGAATATTCATCTTCTGTTTCTTCAGAAGCTAATACTTTTGTTACTGCACTCATATTTTTACCAGCTGTTGAAGAGTGGGCTTCATCAATAATTACAGCAAATCTTTTATTTTTAAGGTTTTTAACCTCATCAACAATATAAGGGAACTTTTGAATAGTAGTTGCTATAATTTTGGTATTTCCAGATAATGCAAATGCTAAGTCAGAAGATGTGCACTTGTCATCCATAACTTTAATAAACCCGGATTTATGTTCCATACTTAATATAGCTCGTTGCAACTGTCTATCAACTACAACCCTATCCGTAACTATAATAATATTATCAAATATAATCTTGTTATCAGAATCATGCAAAGAGGATAATCTATAAGCCAACCAAGCAATAGAATAAGTTTTTCCACTTCCTGCACTATGTTGAATTAAATAGTTTTGAGAGCTTCCATTTACATACACATCATCTAATACTTTATGCAAAACATCTCTTTGGTGGAATCTAGGGAATATGATATTTTCTTTAATCTTCTTTTTCCCTGTTTCTTCATCCTCTTCTTCTTTAATCTCGTGAATGATAAATTTACTAATCAATTCAATAATAGAATCTTTTCTTAACACATCTTCCCACATATAAGAAACACCAATTTCTGCTGGATTTCCAGCTCCAGCATTTATGCCTGTGCCATTTCCCATATTAAAAGGTAAGAAGAATGTTGATGCACCTTCTAATTTTGTTGCCATATATGCTTGTTCTAAATCCATAGCAAAATTTACCAAACAACCACATTTAAATTTGTACAATCTTGTCTTTGGATTTCTCTCTGTTCTATATTGATAAATAGCATCCTCATAAGACTGCCCTGCAAAATTAGACTTTAGTTCAAAAGACATTATGGCAAACCCATTTAAGAAGATAACAACATCAGCTCTTTCTTTATCACTAGCCCATATTTCTTGAGCTACTGAAAAAATATTTTTTTCATATTTCATGGTTAGCTCTGGATTAAAATCTGTTGCAGGTTTTGTGTACATTAAATCAATATGTATATTAGATAGTTCAATCCCGTGTTTTAGGATATATAATAAACTACCTTGTTTTTTACTCATTTCATTATTCATATAGTTGATGATAGTTTCTTCCAAACTATCATTATAAATCTTTCTCAAGTCAGCCATTTCTTTTGGCTGTGTATCTTCCAAGAAGTTGAAAAACAGCTCTTTATCCATGCCAGTTAATCTGTCGTAATTTTTATCTGTACGAATAACAAACCCATTTGTTTTATTAAGGTATTCCAATATAAATTCTTGATATTCTTTTTCAGTTAATATTTTATTCATAATTCACCTCTTTTATTCACTAATACCTTTTAGGGATATTAGAACTCCACACAGATATTGGTTTTTCACCTTTTACTTTTGAGAACCAGAGAAATTCAACCCCTTCTTCTAATAATTCTTTTTCAGAAGATGGAGAAACTCCAATAGAATTGATAAAATCAAATTCATATGGAATTTCTATATATGGCACTAGAATTCCGTTTATAGCTCTACTACGTAAATCTAAACCAGCATAATTTGTAATATTATATATTGCACAACGATATTCTTTTTCATTTTCATAGGATTTATGCTTAAAGAAGATATTGTATAATTCTAAAGTTCTGACGAATGACTTGAAGAAATATTTTTTAGTTTTTTTATCACCCTTTATTAATTCATAATAATCTTCATACAAAGAATTGTATGTTAATACTATATTTTTTACCAATTCTTCTTGTTTCTTCTTATTGTATATAACTTCTCCATGAATGAATTTAAGAGCAGGTGCGTTAGGAGAAATATCAAAAGGATAAGATGTAAAACCGATATTGTAACCAACAGAATTTATATCTTTTGTATAATAATTCCACATTTCAAGGTTATCTCTATCTTTGGAAAAAGAAGCTATATAAACATAATCAGCAAACAGCTTATCATTATCTTTTTGATAGAAAATACCAGTTTTGTACGATTCAACTATGTTTCTAATATCTTTATGAAACTCTTCATTTATTAATGCTTCTTGATATTTATCGGCGAATATAGGTAATAAAGTAAATATATAATTAGTCTCAGAATAATCATTCAAGAATTTCGCATTTGAAAACCAAAACTTACCTGACTGTATAATACTTTTAAGTCCTTCAGCAGAAGTATAATGATATACAGCCCCTTTATATTGTGTTTTTTCATCTGCTAATCTCTGTCTTAATCGATATTCATATTCATAAAGTACATGTTTCACAGCTTATTAATCCTTTATTCCAAGTTCATTTTTAATATAGCTATAGAACTCCAATATTTTTTTATTGTTTTCTGTATGTATTTCTGCCATATTATTTGATTCTTCCAAACTTCTATGGAAGTCTTCAAACAAATCATAAAAGTATTCCATAGTTTCATGTCTGCCAAAGATACTTTCTATCTGTATTTCATTCCACAGGTCTTTTGTTGCTTTTGACATCTTTGGACATTTATTATCTCTTATATCCTTTTCAAATCGCATAGCAAAATCATACATCTTTTGGTATAGCAATTCTCTCTTGCGTTTGAGATATATTTTTTCGTCTCGGTCAAACTTTATCTTATCTATAAAAAAACTAGATAAAAATGTTAGCACTATAGTAACAATAACAGCAAATATTTGAGTATTAACAAAAGCTTTAAGAAGTTCCATCACTTATACAACCTCCTTTTTGCCTGTTACATACTCATAAATCATAGTCTTTTTGTACTCTTCTAGAGTCTCTAGTTGTTTTTGTTTATCTTCTATAACAGCGTCAATCTCTGCACACTTAGAATCAAGAAAATCTGCTATATTTTTTTGTTCTACTATATCAGGATTGGGTATTTTTATATTTTTGATATATTCTATATTAGCTCTAGGCATTTTTGTTCCATATGTCGAAATGTCAACAATATTGACAAAACCACAAGAAACAAATAGGTATTTATAATATCTAGCATCACCGACAAAATCATAAAATATAGCAAATTCGCTCGAACAACATCTATTGTAATCTACCAAATAAACTTTTGCTAAATAAGGTCTTAATTTACCGAATACTATGTCATTTTTATAACATAAGTTAGAACCTTCTAAGTCATATTTATTTTCAGTATTAACATATTTACAACTCCAACTTTTAATATTTTCTAATGCGAAATAATCTAAATCACCTTTGTTTAAAGAATATTTTTCATTTCTTGTACTGCATAGATACTTAAGATGTTTTATTTTCCAATCTTTAGGTATTTGTCCAATCCATTCAATACCACTATCTATCATTTCTGCATTAGGGTCTAATCCTTTTGTTACAGCTTCTGTAATTACAGATTTTTTGTATTCCTCTAATGTTGCAATCTGTTCTTGTATTTCAGCAGAAATCGCATCAATCTCTGAACACTTAGAATCAAGAAAATCTGCTATTTTTTCTTGCTCTTCAATTGGCGGTACTGGAGTCTTTATAGCTCCTAACTGCTCTTCTGTAAATGAATGCCTTAGATTTTTTGCTAAGTGTAACAACTCCTTTGTTGTGTCTATCATCAAATAATAATAGTAGTAATAACGAGAACTATTATTATTTTTCATTATAAATTGGCTATAGGCAGGACTCGTTAAACCATTATTTTTTATAAGCCCAATGCATCTTGGTGTTACATCGTAATCAAATAAACACATTAATAGATTATTAGGATATAACTTTTGATATCCATCAAAAGTAGTTGGCATTTTCCCACCAGCATCTAAATCTCTTATAATTACCCCATTTATAGTAAGTGATAAAATATCTTGTCCTTTGTATATAGGACATATATCCTTGATTTTACTCATTACATATTTATTTGACATAACTTGCCAATTTATAGGAATTTGTCCAACCCACTCTATGCCACTGTCTTTCATCTTAACCATAACTATTCCCCAAAAAGTTTCTTGATTTTTTCATCAACAGAATTTTCGAGCTGAAGAAACTTTTGTTTCAACTCTTCTGATGGGGTAGGTTGTTGATACTTATAGAAGTATCTTGTAAAAGGAATTTCTGCACCTGTCTTTATTGTAGGTTTCTTTGTGTTAAGGTTTTCTTCAAAGAAAGCTTTCGCATCAGGTATATGAGGTAATACTTCTTTTTCCATATATTCGCTAATATCCATTTCATAAGGTACTAATTCAATATCTTTAGTATCCTTATCATATATAATTTCACCTTTTTTATCTCTTTGAATATCAGCATTTTTATCCATTTTCGATAATCCAACAACAAGTTTATCGATATCTTTTTTAGGTATTTTATCTTCCAAAGAGTCTGCCATTATTTTGGTTAATACAGGAGTAAAGCTTTCTGGATTCATATATAATTTATTAGAAATATTATTAGTTAATGTTTCAACAACTGCATCATATGTCGGTTTATTTCTTTTATAAGAATCTAATTTGTCCTTCTCTTTTCCAGTTAATTCATTTTTTTCTTCAAGCTCATAAACCTTGCTTTCGTCATATAAATAGCTTAAAGTCCCCTTAGATAACATATCCTCAATTCTTTCTTGAGTAATACCGTAGCTTCTTTGTAGAGGTTGCATTACAGAATATTCTCTATATAAGAATTCTGTATTTCTATATATCTTAGAAAATTCAGACTCTTTAAAATCTGCATACATTTTAGTTATTGTTGCTCTATCTTCTGGTGTAAATTCATTTTTCTTGTTACCCAAAGGTTTTCTTAGTTTGTGATAAACATTAGAGGCATCAATAAGTTGAACTTTTCCTTTTCTCTCTGCTCTTTTATTCTTGGATATTACCCAAATATAAGTTGAAATAGGTGTGTTGTAAAATAAATCTGCAGGAAGTTGAATAATAGCTTCTATTAAGTCATTTTCAAGCAAATATCTTCTTATTTGAGATTCCCCGGAAGATGTTCCACCACTAAATAAAGGAGAACCGTTTTCTATAATAGCTCCTCTTCCAAGTTCATTATCCATTTTGGCTATAGCTGATTGAATAAATAATAATTGACCATCACCACCACTTGGTAATCCTGCTCCCCATCTGCCATTAGGAGCTTTTAAATATTCATCTCGAACAGCTTTTTCTTGACCTTCTTTAGCATCAGCTCCAGCCCAAGATGTTCCAAATGGTGGATTTTCTAGTAGAAATCTCATTTTAGTATCAGGGAAACAATCTTCTTTGAATGTATCTGCATGTCTGAAATTATCAGTATTTTGACCTTTAATAAGCATTTCAGCTAAGCCAACTGCATAAGAAACCCCCATAATTTCCTGCCCAAATAATCTTACATCAGCACTAGGATTATAGTGTTTTAAATAGCTATATGCTGTTGATAACATACCACCTGTACCACAGGCTTGGTCGCATACTGTAATAATTTTACCTTCATCGAATATATCATCACAGCCTTCTGCTATAAGAAGAGATACGCATAATTTAATAATGTCTCTACCAGTATAATATTGACCAGCCTCTACATTTTGAAAGAATCTTCCAATCAAATTTTCAAATATATAGCCCATTTTTATACTATCATATGTATCTGGACTTAAATCTAATTCAGAGAAAGCCTTTACTACAGAATACAAACAACCATCTTTGTTCATTTTATCTATGTGTTTATTTATTTCAAGCTCTGCTAAAATATCCTGTACATTCGCAGAAAAACCTGTAACATATGATTTGAAGTTTTCTTTTATATGGTCAGCATCATTACATAATTCAGCTAAAGTAAAACGACTTGTGTTATAAAAAGGATAACCAGAGATTTTATACATAGCTTTTGCAGGATATTGTGGATTAGCATCATAAGTTTTTACAACTTCAGCTTTAGTATCCTTTAAAGCACATTCTAGCCTTCTGATTATTGTCATAGGAATAATAACATCACCGTACTTATCTGGCATATATGAGCCTCTTAATTTATTAGCAATACTCCAAATAAAATTAGCTTCCTGTGTTATATTAACAGGATTATCATCCCACAATAAATCGACTTTCTTTGTAACTTCCATAGCAACCCCTTCTTTTTAAAGAGATTGTACCATAAACTGTGCTATTTTGATATATTACTTATTAGACTAATAGCTCATTTTGAGACAAAAATTCTATGAACGCATCCATAATTCTTTGTGTTCTTGATTCTATATCAATCTCCGTAAAATCAGAATTATTATTTGCTAAATTAATAAGTTCTTGAATTTTAGTTCCTTCTTTTAGTTGATTTCTACTATTTGTAAACCCTAAATAGTATTTTTTCTTATCTTCAAATCTATAATCAGAAGCTCTTATGTTAATACGTTTTTCCAATAAAGACTTATTCCCTAATGCTTTTAGATTATTTATATCCTTAAGAGAGTTTTCTTTATCCTGTCTATTTCTTGCATAAATATGTTCTATCTCTAGTACAGTTTCAAGAGATAATAGTTCTTGATTATCTTGTTGAAAAGCCCACCAAGCTATCATTGACTTAGTAATAGGTCTTGAATTATGAAAACTAAAATTAGAAAACATGCTTCTAACTTTATCTGCCTCAAATTTAAAATCAGCAAATG
>CALVEV010000050.1 GCA_944326685.1 Candidatus Gastranaerophilales bacterium | reverse complement strand
CCCTCCTTTTCCAAAAGCCTCCCCAAGTAGTTGAAGCATAGGGAGCTGATAAAGATAAAGAGGATCGGGTAAAGAAGCAACTGCGGATGTGTTCCTGCCAAAGCCCTGGCATCGGAAAGCATAACGCCCCAATCAATCACATCATCGCCCAGCGAAAGGCCGATGAACGAGAACCCAGAAATTGCAATAATCATTTCCGCGCAGGAGAGGCAAATAAATTGCACAATATCCCGGATAATATTAGGAAGGATACCTATTGGTACATGTAACCCGGCATTATGATTTCTCTGTCATTACCAACCGGCATTTTCTTTTCGTCAAGTACTAACGCCGGAATAACTGCGTACTTGCCGTACCGATCTCTGATAGTGTCGATGCTTTCATTGAGTTTTTCCCTTCGTACCAGTCGCTCATAGTCTAGCAGCATGCTCAGTTGAGTGGGATTCTGGCTGCTGTCCAGCTGGGTGGCTGTTACGGTAATGGAACGAATCGGATTGTGCCAACTATATTTTTCTTCAAGCAAAGAGTATGCCGCCAGCGCAATGGTTCCTTCATCCTGCGTGGCCATTTCAAGCCTTTTCTGCCAACTACAGAAGGAAAGCTCGCTGTCACGAACATACAATTGGACGCCTGTGGCGCGAAGATTCATATACCGTAGCTTATATCCGATATCCAATGAAAGCGCAAAAATTACTTTTCTTGCTTCGTCCATGTTTTCTAAATCTGCAACGCAGGTAATGCCATGGCCAACGCTTTTGGCCGGAGCGGTAAAGTCTTGATGTGCAACTCTGGAATCGTCGAGGCCGTTGGCGTATTTCCATAGTGCCACACCATTTTTCCCGAATTTCCGCTGCATGACGTCAACCGGAAGCAAGGCAATACCCCCGATGGTTCGCACTCCCATACTGCCGAGCTTTGCCGTCGTGGCATTGCCACAGTATAGAAGGTCTGAACACGGAAGCGGCCATACAATTTCCTTAAAGTGCTCTTTGCTGATCTGCGTGATCGCATCCGGCTTTTTATAGTCACTACCCAGCTTTGCAAATACTTTATTGAACGAAACACCGATGCTAACTGTCAACCCAAGCTCATCTTTCACTGCCTGTCGAATTTCCTCTGCAATTTCCATGGGATCCCCGGGTGAATAAGTCACATCCAACCAACACTCATCCATACCGAACGGTTCCACTTGATCGGTGTACCTACGGTATATTCCATGCAGCAGCTTTGAAAACTTTAGATAGTAATCGTACTGCGGCGGAACGATGATCAGATCCCGACAGCATTGTTTTGCCTGCCAATTGGCCATGCCGGTTTTTACACCAGCTCGCTTTGCTTTTTCAGATTTTGCAAGCACGATGCCATGTCGTTCTTCCGGCGAGCCGCATACCGCGATGGCTTGTCCGCGAAAGTCCGGGTTTAGCACCGTTTCCACAGAAGCATAGAAGCAGTTGGCATCGCTATGCAGGATTGCTCGGTCTCTCATCGTGCACATAGACCTCCTTTACGGAAAACCAAGTGTTGGTGTCTGCTTCGTAGTAGATTTTCCGCTCTTGACTGTCAATAATCACCGTGTACTCAATTGGGGCGATAGCGCGGACAACCCGTGGGCAGTATCTACGCTTACTGACTACTCTGGTGATTTCGAAAGTGGTGTCACGGTATATGAGCTTGAGAGGCTGAAAGCTGCCATCGGTCATGAACAAAGCATCGACGATCAGGGGTATCTGACAAAAAATTCTGTATGGGGCGCGGAGATGCGCCACGACGAATGTCTACTACATCACCAATTTTTTTATTCTCCCACATAATTATTACCGTCCTATCCGATGTATTTTCTATGTGCCAGCTTCACATTTTGTTGCTTCACCATCGCGTAGTGCATGGTAGTGTCGATCTTCTGGTGTCCAAGTAACTGCTGCACCTGCTCGATCGGCATTCCTTTGTCTATTGCTGATGTCGCCAGCGTTCGACGAAACTTGTGCGGATGCACCTTCGGTATAGATAACCGTCTGCCCAGTTGTCGCAGTCGCATCTCCACACCGCCGATCTGTAATCAGTTGTATGGGGCGCGTAGCGTAACGAAAAGGGCTGGATTTCCATCTGTGCGGTTGTCGAGGTAGTTCTGCAAGTGAATTTTCGTTCTGGAATCGAAGTATACCAAACGCTCCTTATTGCCTTTGCCGAACACCACGCACTCCCGCTCATTGAAGTTGATATCATCGCGGTTGAGTGCTACCAGCTCTCCGACACGCATTCCCGAGGATGCCAGCAGGTCGATGATCGCCAGATCCCGCAGGGAATCGCAATTGTCACGCATCTGCTCCAGTGCTTCGTCCGTGTAGGTTTCTTTGATAACCTTGGCGGTTTTCACTTTGTGGATCCTGCGGACTGGGCTTTTTACGATGTAATCCTCATCCTCAAGCCACGAATAGAAGGTGGCCAGTATGCGCCGAATGTTGTCGATAGTCACCTTGCTGGATTTTCGCTGCATCTGGTATGTAGTCAGATACTGCCGTATGTCATCCGTGGTGATCCGCTGCACCGGCTTGCCAACCGCTGTGGTCATGGCTTCGATCGTTTTGCGATAGTAGGTCAGCGTCTTTTCGGAGCATCCCTCAATGCGCTTGGCTGCGATAAATGCCATCGTTGCATCTGGTTGCTCTTGCTCCTGCTGCTGATCGGTCTGCGTAACCTCCAGCCCATGCAAGCAGAATTCCATAGCTGCACGAAGCTTGCGAAGCTGTTCGTTGTTGAGGTACGGAAGCATCTGCTGCTGCACCTCTGCGATTAGTTGATCTTTCATTGTCGTTTCTCCTTTTCGATGAAATAAGAGAACGACAGCAGTGGCAGTTTCTCTGGCAAAACACCCGCCACTGGTAGGTGCTTATTAGAACGATAAACGATAATTTACAGCAGCAGACATACGCCTATTTCTTGCAGCTGTTCATCGAAAATGCCGATCCCTCTTGGCGTGTAGGCAAGATTGCCGATCTCGGTACGGTTGTAGGTGGTGGAACACCTTCCAAAGCGAAACCAGAGTACTACACAGACGATGGAATTGCATGGATTACACCCAAAGATCTTTCCGTTGACAAATCCAAGTTTATCGCACACGGCGAAAACGACATTTCCGAATTGGGATATCGGAACAGCAGCGCAACTATGATGCCTGTTGGTACCGTTCTTTTCAGTTCGAGAGCGCCGATCGGTTACATCGCAATTGCCAGCAACGAGGTAACCACAAACCAAGGTTTTAAGTCCGTGGTACCGCATCCCGAAATTGGCACTCCATTTGTTTACTACTTTTTGATTCACAATTTGCCGCTGATTGAAAGCAAGGCATCTGGCTCAACATTCAAAGAGGTCTCCGGCTCGGTTATGAAATCCGTGGAAGCTGTGATTCCAGATGGTAATACCATCGCTAAATTCAACGATTTTTGTCGTCCTGTTTTTGAAATGCAAGAAAAACTGGAACAGGAAAACAGGAAACTGGCCGCAATGCGTGATTCACTTCTGCCGCGTCTTATGAGTGGCGAAATTGATGTAGCAGACATCGGCATTTAAGCCGCTAAATTATCGTTTATCTTATTGTTAAGTGCGATTTTCTGATCCATCATGGCAAGGATCGCACCAATTTTCTGTTGTTCCTTCAGAGGCGGAACAGTTAATTCAAGCTCATCCAACACGCCTTGCTGGACACGCTGCCGTCCAGATGATCCGACCATCGATTTAATGGCCACATTTCTGAATGCAGGGCTGGTAGCAAGGTAATAGACAAATTGCGGATCACTGATGCCTGCTCTGTTGCTGGTATTTTCTTTGTGAATGGCTGCAGTTTATCCATGGCAACCTTTGTTGCCATTGCGCCCTTCTTGATGCTTAGTCTGGGGTTAAACTCAATAAAGTCTGCAGCACGAACGGTTGTCCATTCAGATGCCATAACCGATCGCCTCCAGCTTCTGCCGGATTTCATCCTCCAGCGTATGAGACTGTGCGAACAGTTCAGAGAGTTCGCCGGTCAGTCTGGCCATCTTTTCTTCGAAGGGTTCGCCATCGTCTTCCTGTTCCTCGATGCCTACATAGCGTCCGGGGGTGAGGATGTAGTCCTGTTTGGCGATTTCTTCGGTATCTACCACCGCACAGAATCCTTTCTGATCCTCCAGTGTTCCGTTGCAATATGCCTTGTATGCGTCTGCGATCATAGCGATATCTGCATCGGTCAATTCACGCAGCTTTCTGGTGACCATGGTGCCGAGCTTGCGGGCATCAATGAACAGTGTCTTGCCGCGCTGCTTCTTGTTCTTGGAAAGGAACCACAGGGACACAGG
>CALVEV010000049.1 GCA_944326685.1 Candidatus Gastranaerophilales bacterium | reverse complement strand
TATGTAACTCGTTTCCGTTTGGCAAATTTAGGTAAAAATCGATTATCTTTTTACTATTAAATGCTATTTTCTTTAAAAATCAGAGTAATCCCTTGCTGTGCAACAGATGTTCCATCTCGTATTGTACTTTCAGGGCCTCTTCACGGGCAGCCTGGGCGAAGGTTTCGTCGCTGGCTGCGTAGATGATTTTGCGCGAAGAGTTAACAAGCAGGCCGCACTCACTGTTCATGCCGTACTTGGCAACCTCTTCGAGACTGCCGCCCTGGGCGCCTACGCCGGGCACCAGCAGAAAGTTGTTGGGGGCAATGCGGCGCACATCCTCAAACAGTTTGCCTTGTGTGGCTCCTACGACAAACATCAACTGCTCGTCGGTAGCCCAGGTCTGTGCCGTGCGCAGCACCTTCTCGAACAGGCGCTCGCCGTTGGCGTCGGTCGTCAGCTGGAAGTCGTGCGACCCTTTGTTCGAGGTGAGGCCGAGCAGAATGACCCACTTGTCGGGGTAGCCGAGGAAGGGCTTCACGCTGTCTTCGCCCATGTAGGGAGCCACGGTCACGGCATCGAGATCGAGGTGGCAGAAGAAACTGCGGGCATAGAGTTCCGAGGTGTTGCCGATGTCGCCCCGTTTGGCGTCGGCGATGATAAACTGGTCGGGGTAGTTCTCGCGCAGGTAGCTGACGGTTTTCTCAAAGGCCGTCCAGCCCATCACGCCCAGACTCTCGTAGAAAGCCAGGTTGGGCTTGTAGGCTACGCAGAGGTCGGCCGTGGCGTCGATAATCGCCTTGTTGAAGGCGAAGATGGGGTCTTCGTCCGACTTCAGGTGCTCGGGAATCTTCTGGATGTCGGTATCCAGTCCCACACAGAGGAAAGATTTTTTCCGCTTGATATTCTCGAATAGCTGTTTCTTATTCATATTGAAGAGTTCTTTAAATATGCAATTTCTTTTTGGATTTCTTCTATAACTTCGAGGTTTACAATTTGTTGTTTACCTGTCAAATCGTTTCTAAAGAAAACAAAGAATACATTTCCTTTGTATTTTTCTATGAAATGATGATATTCGTTTAACCTCTTTTCTATTTGTGAATAGTTGTTTATAGTTGATATTGATTTGATGATGATTCCGATACAGTATTTCTTGACAGAGATGTAACAGTCTATGCCAAAAGTTTGTTTCAATTCGTCTGTAGCTAACTGGATAGGATAATCTATTGATGATGTTAATTGATTGTATATTAAGTCTTTAGAAGTGATATATGGTTTGTCGGGTTCAAAAATAGTTTGATTTATAATCAAATGCTCTATCCCTATCTTTTCTCCTTTTAAAGGAGTAATATCTACAACGGCACCATATTCAATAAAATAGTGAAAAAATCTTTGGATATTATTGCCCCAATACACAAGGCAACAAGCCATTGGAGCGCCTTTCCCAACATCTTCTCCTTCCACCAAAAAACGAAGTCTGGTATCATATAGAAAACAAATAGATGAAGCTTGTCCGAATACAAATTTTTTCCAATGTGTAGTATTGGACGCTACGGGAATAAGGGCTATTATTTCTGAATTATATAAATTATGTGATAATGCGCACTTTGCCAACCAGTCTTTTATGGTTGTACCTCTATTCCTATCTGCTCCATAAGGAGGGTTAATATAGATAGTAGAATAATTCCACTGTTGTTTTAGCCCATCTGTTTCAGGTAATTTAAATTCGGTTTCTGCATGTACAATGGAAAAGGAGTTAGAACAAGGATCTAAATCTATTGTCCCGCCAAAAAATCTTTTAACTGCGTTTACGTATTTGGGTGGAGTACACCAACTTTGGCTCTGTGTATTTACTTTTCGTCCAGCAGTCATACAATTTCCTCCCAGTTTTTATCTCTAAGAATGTAGAGCTCATTTTTTAATGTCATAATGGAGGCATTCTGAGGAGAGATAATGTTAAACCAGTTTTCAATCTCATTGATATGAGAATGAAAATAGTGACATAATGCCATATGAGCTGCTAAATTCATTTTGACTTTAGTAAAAATATTACTTTTTTTACCTTCTTTGTAAGAATCTAAAAAAGATGTTTTTATCGATTCGTATTGTGGAGCTGGTGATAATAATAAATCTGTGATAAATTGAGCCAGGCCTAAATCAGATAAAAACAGTAGCCAATCATAGGATTGAGCGAGTACCTTTAGTTCTTTATTTGGATTTTCAGAAGTAAACCAGTTACCATGATTACTTACAATTCCAACGGATAATGTAAAGTTTTTCAGTAATTTTTCATGTTCTTTGCTGATGATAATGGAGTGTAATAGGTCTGAATAGGGTTGTATGATAGGCTTATTATTATCATATATTATACCATATTTTTCTCCTTTTTCATTACGGATTTTTTGAAGTGAAGATGTGTTTTGTGCTACGTATGCCCCCTGTTTTGCTTTTTCAATTGTTTGTGGCCCTTTTTTGTTTCCTTCTTCTACTCCTACACGCTTGCATTCAAACATCGCATAGGGCTTTTGATGTTGGATGTTTACCTTTACAGAAATAATACTATCTGTTATGTCTGTGATAGTAGATAGGACAAGCATATTCGAACTTTCTGCAATATTACAAGCATTCCTTAAAGTTAGATTTTTATCTAATAAACAGTTACTCTTTGTAGTAAATTCATCTCCTAGGTTGATTATTTTTAATATTTTGGAGGACGTTAAAGGTAGATGGTTTGCCACAAAGACCTCTTGTGTCTGTAATAAAGGATGTAATGTGAACTCTACATTATGAGTAATAGAAGGGTTCCCATATTCAGGTAATCCTCTTTCTATGGAGATAGAATCATTTAGTCCCCACTCGTTTAACAAATAGTAGGAAATGATTTCTATCATGGTTCCTAACGCTCTCCCAGCTGCTTTTTTAGCATCTTTAGTATGGAAGAATACCTGTTCGCTTAGAACTTTCTGTAAAGAGTCTATGGATAGATAACTCATAAAGATTCTATTTATGCAGATTATAATTCACTCTCTTTCATTCGTTCGGCATTCTCGGCCACGATGAGGTGGTCGATGCAGTCCTGTATGTCGCCGTCCATGAAGGCCGCCAGGTTGTAGATGGTGTAGTTGATACGGTGGTCGGTGATGCGTCCCTGCGGGTAGTTGTAGGTGCGAATCTTGGCCGACCGGTCGCCCGTCGATACCATGGTCTTGCGTCGGCTGGCGATGTCGTCGATATATTTCTGGTGCTCCTTGTCGTAGATAAACGAGCGCAACCGCGAGAGGGCCCGCTCTTTGTTCTTGGGCTGGTCGCGTGTTTCGGTACACTCGATGAGTATCTCCTCCGTTTCGCCGGTAATGGGGTTCTTCCAGTTGTAACGCAGCCGCACGCCCGACTCTACCTTGTTTACGTTCTGACCGCCGGCACCGCTCGAGCGGAAGGTATCCCACTTGATTTCTCCCTCGTTGATCTCTACGTCGAACTCTTCGGCTTCGGGCAGCACGGCTACCGTGGCGGCCGAGGTGTGTACGCGTCCCTGGGTTTCGGTGGCCGGTACCCGTTGCACGCGGTGTACGCCCGACTCATACTTGAGGGTGCCGTACACGTTGTCGCCGGTCACGGTGAAGATAATTTCTTTGAAACCGCCCGAGGCTCCCTCGCTGTAACTGCTCACCTCGGTCTTCCACCCCTTGGTCTCGCAATACTTGGTATACATGCGGAAGAGGTCGCCGGCAAAGATGGCAGCCTCGTCGCCGCCCGTTCCGCCACGTATCTCGACGATGGCGTTTTTGCTGTCTTCGGGGTCGGCCGGTACGAGCAGCAACTTGATCTCCTCCTCGAGTTGCGGCAGCCGGGCCGTGCACGATTCGAGTTCTTCCTTGGCCATCTCGCGCATCTCGGGGTCGGTTTCGCTGTCGAGTATCTGGCGCGATTCGTTTATTCCGTTCAGCAGTTGTTTGTAGCGTTTGGCTGCCTCCGATATTTTTTCGAGTTCCCGGTATTCTTTGGTGAGTTTTACATACCGTTTCATATCGCCTATGACGGCAGGGTCGGTGATGAGAGTCCCTATTTCTTGAAATCGGATAAGCAATCCCTCTAATT
>CALVEV010000048.1 GCA_944326685.1 Candidatus Gastranaerophilales bacterium | reverse complement strand
GTGGTATTTCATTGACAGAAGAATCGCGCTGACTGCCGTGCTGGCAGTCGTGATCGCCTTCGCCGGCGTGTCCTTCCTGGACGTGGATGGGTGCGAAGCGGCGACGGATGATCTGGAACCATACGAGGTCTCTGGCAAGCAGAGCTTCGGGGTCCTGGAGACCTTCGATCTCACAGGAAAGAACGTGACATTCGCCGAAGGGGCGACCATGACCTTCGAGACCGGGTCGTCCCTTCTCGTCAACGGCAGTACCAGCGTATCGGGCGACGCCACAATCGTGCTCATGCCCGGATCCACGGTATGGTACATGGCCACCCCATATCTGGTGGCGGACAGGACTGAGGTCGGATTCGAGGGCACCGTGGACCTCGTCATAGACCTGACGGACCCCGCCGACATGATCGTCTCGATGGACATCAGCGACGGCGGGAGGATCGCAATGTTCGACGGCGTCACCGTCGGAGGCCCTTCCAAGGAGATGGACGGCAGGGTGTCGATCACCGAGACCTCTTTCGAGGTGTCCGTCCTCATCGATATACCCGAATCCGCCGGCACCCTGCCGACATCGGTCATATCGGCACTGTACCCCGAGATCCAATTCCCATTCTCCAGCCTGAGCTCGGACTGCACCGATATGAGAGCAGAGATCCGCATGACCGCCGACCTGGCCACCGGCGCCATGTCCATGACGGACATCTCCGGGGACGGCCCCGCATTCATCTCCGCGGCGTCGCTGTCCATGTCCATCCCAGGGATCGGGGCAGCATCCACAGAGGATGTCAGGGTCGAATTCGGACTCGCCCAATCCGATGATGGCACGGCTATTCCCGCATCCGTTTCGGTTGGTTCCGTCTCGCTCTCGTACGAGACCGAATACTTCTCGATGGACATCAGTGCGGATGACATCAGAACCGAGTTCGACCTGCTCCAGGGAAAGGACGGGTCCATGACGATCGGAGGAGACCTCGAAGGCGAGACCTTCGGCGTTTCCGTGGGATCGGTCTCGGCGACAATCCACCAGACTACGGCCGAACAGTCGCTATCCTTCGAGTTCGATGCCACCGGCGCAGAGATCGGTGCGAGGATCAGCATCTCCGCCGATCAGACGGCCGCAGACCTCGCCCTGAACATCGACCTACCGTCGGCCTCCGTGAAGTCCGACCTCACCGCCGAGACCGGTTCCATGGGTGGGGAGTTCGCACTCTCCGACATCTCAGCTGACATCAGCGCATCCGCCGGCGATGTGGACCTCGCCGTCTCGCTGGGTTCGGCGACCGGATCCTCCTGGAACGAGGAGGCCGTCATGTCCGCCGTGAGGATCAGCGGAGTGCACGTGCAGACCTCCTCCTCGGAGACGGGCGCCGAGACCCTCATTGAGATCGGATCCCTCATGGCCGAGGGGCGGATATCCATCACGGACGAGTTCCACAGGAACGCATCCTACGAGATCTCCGATCTGAGGGCGGTTTCCGGCTCCGACGGGCAGTCCATCGAGATCGGATCGATGACCGTCTACAACGGGGGAAGCAACTTCGGAGTGACCGAGACCCTCACGGGAATGACCGCCGAGGGCTCCGCCATGACCGACTTCAACGTCGACACCTACCGTGCGGACCTCGAGAGCATCGAAGGGACCATGAGCTACATCGAAGGATCGGATCTCGTGTTCTCCGGCGCATCGGTGGTCTCCGGCGATCTGGTCTACGCCCTCGACCACGGAGGCAACGACATCTCCAACTACCTGACCTTCGCATCGACCGAACTCTACGTGCCGGAAGGCGTCAGCGTGACCTTCGAGGACAGCCACGTGGACTTCGTGGAGATAGGGGGCGGGAGCGTGAACGGGACCGCCATCTTCTGCAGCGGAACCGACGACTCGATCATCGCCGATCGCGAGTACTACTTCCCGAGCTGGAGCTACATCGACGCCACCGTGGAGATTGTGGATTCCGAGGTCGTATCCGTGACCATGGTGCCCTGCCAGCACGGACTGGGCTTCGGCGCACAGTACATCATCGAGCCCTACAACCCGTACCTCAGCGGGATGCCGTACGAACTCAACGACGACGGCTCCGCCACCGTCACCGACCTCGGGCATGGGGACAGATACGTCATCGTGAACCAGTCCATGCCGTCCTTCGAGGTCACCATCGGCGGAGTCACATCCACCTACGAGTTCGGTCAGACCATAGCGGTGGAGCCCTCGTCCGAATCGGAGGGGATGACGTTCGCCGGATGGTTCGGCGGATTCTACTACTATCCGGCAGGCACCGAATACCACGTCCACGCCGACGAGACCCTGACCGATGTATGGGTGCCGTCCTACGACTTCGCCCAGGAAGGCTCCGTACTGAAGGTGGACATCGGCTCCGACTCCGTGTTCTATCTGGCCGACGCCTCCTCGCTCACGAACGCGAGGACCGGTCCGACGACGCACCTGACCGTCAGAAACGACATCGGGAGCGTGACCGTCGCGCTGGCGGACATCCCCGCAGGTCCGGTATGGTTCGAGCTGGAGCGCAACGACAGCGTGCCCGACTACATGACCTGGGTGGATGCCCCGCTGTACGCCATGTACGCATCCACGCTGGACGAGGAGGGGTCCCAGACCTACCTGGACGCCTCGATCACCCTGAACGGCGAATGGGATGTGGACGGATACGGCTCCGACGGCTTCGGCTACCCCTTCGACGTAACCGTCTCCGACGGGGTCACATCCTTCACCACAACCGGCGCCGACATGATCTCGTCCTTCACGCTGACCGAGACCGGTACCGAGGACGGGGGCATCGACACCGTGCTGATCGTCGGCATCGCGATAGCGGTCATAGCGGTGATAGCGATAGCCGCCGTCGTGGTCGTACGTCGCAGGAACGCCTGAGTCCGGGGCGGCACCGCCGTCCCTCCGAAACTTCTTGAGAACCGTCCCCCGGCAGGATCCGCCGGGGGATGGGGATGTTTTTCACCTGAGCCTGATGGTCTCGAGG
>CALVEV010000047.1 GCA_944326685.1 Candidatus Gastranaerophilales bacterium | reverse complement strand
AAGAATTCTATTCAAAAATATCTCCTGAAGATAAAGTTATTCTTATGACTGCAAGAAAAGAAGAATATCTTGAAGATTTAAAAAAATTCTTGGCAGAAAATGAATTGAGATATGACTATTTGCTAACCGATATGCCAATGGGTGAAAGGATTTTAGTGAATGATGATAAACCATCAGGACTAAAATGTGCATATGCAATATGCAAAGAAAGAGATAGTGAATTTAAGTTAGATTTTGAATTAAAGGGAAACATTTAATAAACATGGGATTAAAAACATTAATTGCAAATTTAAAATATTTAACAAAAAATAAAATTAATAATGATAATAACTCAATATTATTAAAAATATTAGACATATTATCTAATGATTATCATATTTTTTTTATTCCTAATTTAGGTTTTGGGGAAACAGTCATTTTAGCTACTTTAATTAACCAATATAAAAAATTATATAAGAAAAAAATAATATTTTTTTGTGTAAACAAATCAAGGAAATTACTATATCAACTATTTAATAATATTGACTTCGTCGACGAAATTTCTTCTAATGATTATTTAAAATTTCATAAATTAATTAATCATAATTCTTACAAAAATATAAAAATAATTGAAAACCCATATAAAAAACACAATAGAAAAATTACAACTATGGTTGATATTATGAAAGCATCACTTAATTTACCAGAGGATTCCAAACTGGATAGCCTGAATATAGAAGATGACTATATATATAAAATAAAAAATGATTATGCTTCATTAAATTTAGAAGATAATTATGATAAAAATATTCTTATTATACCTGAAGCATTATGTTTAGGTAATAATATTGTTCCTAAGAACTTTTGGAAAAATTTTTCAAGAATTATGAAAGAAAAAGGTTACAATGTTATATTCAATACAGAACTAGATTCATTAAAAGAAGAAAATTGTATATATCCTAATATAAAAGAATTTTTAGGATTATCAAATTATTTCAAATATATTGTAGGTGTAAGAACTGGATTATTTGATGTTTTGGCAAATTATAATAAAAAATCAAATATGATTGTAATATATCCTAATAAAAATAACGATTGTTGGAAAAATAATCCTGCAATATTAGATGGTTTATATAAATATTTTGATATTAAACCTTCGAATGATTTTGTACAAGATTATATTCAATGCAGTTCGTTACAAAAAATGTTTGAAATTAATGCATGTGAAATTATCTATTCATCAGAAACACTAAACAAAATAATTGAAATAATACTTTCAAATAAGGATTCTAAATGATTAAATTTTTAGATTTTAACAAAATATATAAGAGGTAAAAATTCAAAAAAATATTTTGATTTTGGTATATAAACAGAACAAAATGAAGAATATTTAAATGTAAATTTAATAACGACCAAATAAGGTTTTAGGAGTAAAACAACTTTAAAGGAACATTGAGGATAATTTAAATGGGAAAAACATATAAACAAATCGCAAAATTATTAACATTTTGGATTCCAATTTCTTCTGTTAGAAGAAACTTAAGAAGCAAAATTATATCTATTAGACCATCAATAAATACAGATTTTTTTGATGAATTAATTTTAAAATATGATGAGTTACAATTGAAAAAAGAAAATATTGATACTATAGTATTAGGAAGTTCTCATGCTGCAGCAGGTTTTATTCCAAAGCAATTTTCTATTACTGCATTTAATTTAGCAAGTGCATCACAAGATTTATATTATTCTTGTCAACTTTTAAAGTATTGTCAAAAAGAATTAAAAAATTTAAAAAATATTTATTTATTTTATTCTGTTTTTTCTTCAGGATTTGAATTACAAAAAACAAATGAAAAAGAAAGATGTGCATTTTTTAAGTTTTTATTTAATATTCCATATAAATATGACACAGATAACAAACTAGAATATTTTTATAAACAAACTTATTCTTATTACAAAAAAAATAAAAAAAATATTGATACTAATGGTTATATTGAACAAAAAAATTTTTTCCCTTCAGATTATCCCATAAATGAAAGAGCTAAAACTCATTTACGAGAAAATCAAAGAGAAAACAATCAAATGGATTATTTACAAAAAATCATTGAAATATGTACACGAGATAATATTAATTTAAAAATCATTATTCCACCTCTACGAAATGATTTTTATAATTTGTTACCAGATGAAAATATTTTATTTGCCAAACTATATCAACAAGATAATTTACCAGAAATTTTTAGTTTTTGGAAAAATGAAATTTTTATGGATTCAGATTTTGGAGATTTTGATCATTTAAATAAACAAGGTGCAATTAAATTAACTAATTTAATAAAAGAAAAAATAGGATTAAATAAATGATTAAATTTTTAGATTTAAAAAAAATAAATAACCGTTTTAGAGATGAGATTGATTTAAGGATTGAAAGAATCCTTGATAAAGGTTGGTATTTGCAAGGTCAAGAAAACGAAACCTTTACCAAAAACTTTGCTCAATACTGTAGTACAAAACATTGTATTGGAGTAGCAAACGGACTTGATGCACTTAATCTTATTATTAAAGCTATGGGATTTGGTGTAGGAGATGAAATTATTGTTCCTGCTAATACGTATATAGCATCTATTCTTGCGATTACTCAAAATGGGTGTACTCCTGTTCTTGTTGAACCTGATATCAATACATACAATATTAACCCAGATTTAATCGAAGAAAAAATTACATCAAGAACTAAAGCCATAATGGTTGTTCATCTATACGGACAAGCTGTACAAATGGAAAAAATTTGGAACCTTGCAAAAAAATATAATCTTAAAGTTATTGAAGATTCAGCCCAAGGACACGGCGCAGGGGTAAATGTTGAGGGAGAAATAAAAAGAGTTGGAAATCTATCTGACGCATCAGGTTTTTCTTTCTACCCTGGGAAAAATCTAGGTTGTATGGGAGATGGTGGAGCTGTTACAACCAATGATGATGAATTAGCTCAAAAAATAAAGGCTATTGCTAATTATGGAAGTGATAGAAAATATCACCATATTTATAAAGGAATAAACTCTCGTCTTGATGAAATTCAAGCTGCGATATTAGATGTCAAACTAAAATACCTAGATCAAGATAACCAAAGACGTAGAGAAATTTCTAAATATTATAGAGAAAATATCAAGAATGAAAAAATAATCTTACCTAAAACATACAACGAAGATTCCCATGTTTGGCACGTTTTTGTTGTAAGAACAGAAGAAAGAGACAGATTCCAACAATATCTATCTGATAATGGTATCCAGACTATTATTCATTATCCAACTCCACCACACAAACAAGAAGCGTATAAAGAATGGAATAATATGTCTTTTCCAATAACAGAAGAAATACACAAAACTATAATAAGTTTACCAATCTCTCCTGTTATGACTGAGGAAGAAATTAAGAAAGTTGTAGAGGTGATTAATGAATATATTTAACTTATTAAAAAAAAATACTAAAAAATACGGACATGTTATTTCACTAGGCTATAATTGTGAAGTTGCATATCAATTTTTTAAATATCATAAATTTATAGAATCTAGTTTGTTTACTTGGACAAATACTATTAATATAAATAATCTTATTTTTGCCATTAATAACTTAGATAAAATAATTACAGGTCAGCTTGAAAATGTTAAACCTATGTGGAAATGTTTTAACACTAATATTCATTTCCATGGTAAAGCTCCTATGGATATTTGGTTAAATAATGATAATGTTGATGAAAATATTGTAAATGGAGATAAAAAAGAACTTATCTCTAGAATAACTCATTTAAAAAATAAATTTATTTATACGGCAAATGATAATAAAGAAAATTTGTACATTTTTAAATATTTCGTTCAATCTGAAAATATTAATGATATAGAAACAAATATCAAGAACTTATATTATTCATTAGCAAAAATTGTAAAAAATAAATTCGATTTATTAATTATTTTTGAAAAAAATAAAATCTATTCAAATTTTCAAGATAAATTTGAAAATAAAAATATTTATATTAGAACTGTTGATTTTTTTGCACCTGAAGAAAATGTAACAGGGAAAATTTGCGATAAAAAAGGATGGAAGAAAATATTTGATGAATTCAAACCAAACTTTAAACTAAAAAAAACTAAAAAATTTAAATTCGAGGATGTATAATGACACATTTAATATCAGTAATAATACCTGCATATAATCATGAAAAATATGTTCAAGAAACTATTCAATCTATAATTAATCAAACATATCAAAATATTGAATTGATTATAATAGATGATGGTTCAAAAGATTCTACTTGGCAAAAAATTCAAGAAATGAAACAAGCTTGCGAAAATAGATTCTCTCGAGTTGTTTTTAAAACTCGAGAGAATCAAGGTTCTTGTAAAACATTAAATCAACTTATTTCTATTACAAAAGGAGAATATTTATACATCATAGCTTCTGATGATATCGCAAAAACTGATGCTATTGAAAAAGAATACAATTTTTTATCAAAAAATCCTGAATATGCTTTATGTGTTGGGAATAATGAAATTATTGATTTTAATTCAAAAGTTTGTTATTGGGATAAAGAAAGAAGTATTGTATATGATAAAAATAAAGCTAAATATTTAACTTTTGTTGATTTTTTACAACATTGTGCCAAATTTAATTTTTGTTCCGAAAAATTTGGAAGATATGACCAAATTTATATTGGGAATCATATTCCCAATGGTTATTTAATAAGAAAATCAATATTTGATAAAATAGGCCTTTTTACTCCAGAAGCACCATTAGAAGATTTTTGGCTACATTTACAAATCTCAAAATATGCTAAAATGAAATATCTTGATGAAATTTTATTCTCATACCGTTGGCACAGTGCCAACACAATTAAACAAAATGAAAAAATGGCTCAATATAATTTTAAAACTAGAGAATACGAAGAATATATCTTAAAAAATATCGATTTTAACAATGTTTTACCAATTGTAAAAAATGTTTATGAGTATGGTGTTTGCTATAAACAAAAAGGTATACCTTTTATATTCAAAATATTATATATTAAGAAACATAATAAAAAACAAAAAAAATTCCAAATTTTCCATATGTTTAATATTTAAAAGATTTCTTTTTATATGATAAAATTAATATATTATAAAATTTAAGGATAAATAAATGTCAAAAAAATTAATCTCAGTTGTAATGAGTGTATACAACACAAAAGAGAGCTATTTAAGAGAAGCTATTGAAAGCATTCTTAATCAAACCTATACAAATTTTGAATTCATTATTATTAATGATGGTTCTACAAATAATGCAGAAGAAGTCATTCTATCATATCAAGATGATAGAATAAAATACTACAAACAAGAAAACAAAGGAATTTCTGCATCTAGAAATTTTGGGACAAATGTTTCGAATGGTGAATATATTGCTGTAATGGATTCTGATGACATTGCTGTTCCTGAAAGATTTGAAAAAGAAATAACCTTTTTAGAAAATAATCCAGAATATTCTCTTGTTGGTTCTTGGTTCAAAGTTTTTCCTAGAAATGAAATTGCTAAAATGATTGAAAAACCAAGATTATTAGATTTTTTCAATAAATGTTGGATTATACATTCTTCTGTTATGTTTAGAAAAAAAGATTTTGTTGAAAATAATCTTTTCTATAATGAAAATCTAAACTGCGCAATTGATTATGATTTATGGTGCAGAGCTATTAAAAAACTTAAATTCTATAACATACAAGAAATACTAATCAACTATAGAGTAGAAGGACAAGGAATTGCTACTAAAAAACGAGATGAAAGAATAAAAAATACAATCCGTATACAACAAAATATTCTTGATAGTTTAACATCTGATAAAAAATTACAACAAAGAATTATAAAAGGGATATGTTCTAAACAAAAAATTGGAAAAAACCTTAAAGAACAAATTTTCTCTGTCAAAAATTCATTAGAATTTGATAAAAAATACAAAATTATCACAATATTGGGAATAGAAATTAGGTTCTTAAATAAAATTTATAAAAATCTTGAAAGAGGTCAAAATGTCTAAAATTTCTGTTATCATTCCAGTATACAATGCTTTAGAAGATTTAAAAGTCTTAGTTGAAAGCTTAAAAAATAATTTTAATTTTTCTTTAGGAGAAATTATTTTAATTAATGATTGTTCTAAAAAAGAAACTACTGATTATTTAATTAATTTAAACAAAGAAAATCCTCAATTCAATATTTGTCATAATGAAGAAAATCTTGGTTTTATAAAAACATGCAACAAAGGAATGAAAATGGCAAAAGGAGAAATTATTGTACTTCTCAATTCTGATACTCAAATTCCAAAATTATTTGCAGAAAAAATTATTGATTGCTTTAATGCCAACACTAAAATCGGAATTGCTTCTCCAATTAGTTCTTGTTCTGATGCTTATTTTATACCTTTAGAAAAAGGGTATTCTTTAGAAAATATAAATAATAGATTAGATAATAAACATAAAATATCATATCCTGATATTCTTGCTGCTGAAGGCTTCTGTTTCTGCATTAGAAAACAAGTAATTGAACAAATTGGATATTTAGATGAAATTTATGGAAAAGGATACCACGAAGAAATTGACTTTGCATTAAGAGCAACTACTTACGGATGGAAAAATGTTTTAATTGACAATCTTTATGTATATCATGCAAGACAAGCTTCTTTTGGAAGTGAAGAACGAAAAAAATTAATTCAACAAAATAATAAAATTTTTAATGAAAGATGGGAAGAATATGTTGACAAAAGAAAAAAAGATTTGAAAAATCCTATTCCTAAAATTTATAAAGACATATTCCCAATAAAAAGTTTTTTTGAAAACATTTTTAGCATAAAGAAAATACAAAATTCTATCATTATAAGATTTTTATTTATTAAAATCTCAAAAAAAATAAAAAACTAATTTAACAACAAATAAAAAGGGAAAAAACAATGCAAATAACAGTAGTAGGAACAGGATATGTAGGTTTGGTAGCGGGGGCTTGCTTCGCTGATATGGGTAATAACGTTATCTGTATCGATAACAACCTTGAAAAAATTGAACAACTTAAAAACGGAATAATCCCTATATACGAACCGGGACTTGAAGAACTAGTTAAATCTAATGTCCTAGAAAATAGGCTTGTTTTCTCATCTGATTTAGATTCAGCAGTCAAAAAATCTCAAGTTTGTTTCATTGCTGTTGGAACTCCTCAAGGGGAAGATGGTTCTGCTGATTTACAATATGTTTTCAATGTTGCTGAATCAATCGCAAAATCTATGAACGAATACAAAGTCATAGTGGACAAATCAACTGTCCCTGTTGGTACTGCTGAAAAAGTTGCTCAAATTATTAAGCAAAATACAACTCACTCCTTTGATGTTGTTTCAAATCCAGAATTCCTAAAACAAGGGAATGCAGTAGATGATTTCCTTCATCCTGATAGAGTTGTTATCGGTTCTGATTCTGATAAAGCTACACAAATTATGCAAGATATTTATTCACCATTCTTTAGAACAGGAAATCGTGTAATTGTTATGGATGTAAAATCAGCCGAAATGACAAAATATGCTGCAAATTCTTTCCTTGCAACAAAAATTTCGTTTATGAACGAAATAGCAAACCTTTGTGAAAAAGTTGGTGCAGATGCTGAAATGGTTAGAGTTGGAATGTCCACAGATTCTCGTATAGGGAATAAATTCTTGTTTCCTGGACTTGGGTATGGTGGCAGTTGTTTTCCTAAGGATGTTAAAGCTCTTATTAAAACAGGCTTAGAAAATAATTGTGAAATGAGTATAATCTCATCTGCCGATAAAGTTAACAAAGAACAAAGGAATATTTTCATCGAAAAAATTACAACTCGTTTTGGACAAAATTTACTAGGCAAAACTTTTGGAGTGTGGGGGCTTGCATTCAAACCTAAAACTAATGATATGAGAGAAGCTCCTGCTATAACAATAATAAATGCTTTATTAGAAAAAGGTGCAAAAGTAAAAGCATTTGATCCAAAAGCTATGGAAACTGCTAAATTCTATTTTGAAGATAAAATAACTTACACAAAAACTGCATATGAGTCATTAGAAGATGCTGATTGTATGTTATTACTAACAGAGTGGAACGAATTTAGAAGACCTGATTTTGAAAAAATTAAGTCTTTACTAAAAAATCCTGTTATCTTTGATGGGCGTAACCAATACGATGAAAAAAGACTAAGAGAAAAAGAATTTGAATATTATCAAATAGGGAAAAAATAGATGGATAAGAAAGTTTTATTAACAGGTGTTACTGGGCTTATAGGAAAAGAAATTATTGAGCCATTAAAAAATCTAGGATACGAAATATCTGCATTAACTATTGATGAAAATAATCCTGATAATGGCGTTAATTGGATTAAATGTAACCTATTCGATGAAGAATCTGTTAAAAAAGCTTTTGAAACTGTTAAACCAACCCACCTTTTAAACTTTGCTTGGGCTACAACAGGTGATTATTTATCTTCTGATATAAATTTGGAATTTATAAAAGCTGGGATTAACTTATTAAAATATTTCAAACAAAATGGCGGAAAACGTGCAGTTTATGTTGGAACATGTTTTGAATACAAATTCAAAGATGAACCATTGAAAGAATATGACGATGTTAATCCACAAACATTATATGCAACAAGTAAAAATGCTCTAAGAGAAATAGCAGAATCTTTTTGTAAAACAAATCAAATATCTTTTGGATATGGAAGAATATTTTATGTATATGGTCACGGAGAAAACGAAAAACGACTTACTGCTCATTTAATAAAAACTTTGCAAGAAGATAAAGAAGTAACAATCAATTGTGGAAGATTAATAAAAGATTATATGTACACAAAAGATATTGCTGGTGGCTTTGCAGCATTCTTAGACAGTAATGTTGAAGGAATTGTTAATATGGCAACAGGCAAAGGAATTTCATTAAGAGATTATTCAACATATATTGCAAAAAAATTAGACAAAGAAAAATATTTAATAATTAAAGAAGAAGAAACAAATCAACCAGAAATAATTGTAGGTGATAATACAAGATTAACAAAAGAAGTTGGATACAAAATAAAATATACATTTGAACAAGCAATAGAAGAAATTTTGAGCAATTCATAACCCTTGTTGTTATTGGTTAGCAATTATTTTCAAAAAATACTATTCTTAATTTGGAATTAAGAAGGAGTATAATATATGAAAATAGTTGAACCAATTCGCGAAAAGGCGAGTATTAAAAAAGTTGAAAGTATTTTAAGCAAAAAGAATAAACGAGATTTATTATTTTTTGTTTTAGGCACAAATAGTGGCTTGCGTATTTCCGATATTTTGGGCTTAGATGTAGGAGATGTAAGGAATAAAGATTTTATAGAACTTGAGGAACAAAAAACAGGTAAGCGAAAAAAGTTTCCAATAAATTCAAAACTCCAAAAGCTAATCAATAATTATATAAAAAATCGTTTGGATGATGAGCCATTATTTATGACAAAATTTTCTAATCGACTAGAGCGCTGCAACGCTTATTTAATAATCAAGTCAGCTTGCAAAGAAGCAGGGATAAAATATAATGTAGGGACACACACTTTAAGAAAAACTTTTGGCTATCATCATTATCAGAAATTTAAAGATGTAGTAATTTTACAGAAGATATTTAACCATTCATCTCCAAGCATAACTTTGAGATATATAGGAATAGAAGAAGATGAGATATTTGAGAGTTATAAAAATTTTATTTTATAAAATATGATTTCTTATGACATAAAATATAACAGAATATCCATTGTGTTATGAAAACTGAGAGTTTTTTGATTTTTAACGTATACCCTATTTTTTAAATATATTTCCAAATTTTACAACATAATTTGTTACATTATACTTGTATTAAAAATTGGTTATGATAT
>CALVEV010000046.1 GCA_944326685.1 Candidatus Gastranaerophilales bacterium | reverse complement strand
ATTCTTCACAGTAAAAGCCTTTTATAGGTGTAATTCTGCCTTTTACATCTTTATCTAAAAATATTTTTCCACAATGTTTGCAAAGATATTGCATATAGATTTGAGTCATAGTGAACCTCTCTTTTTTTGAGGTTAAAAATTAAATTGTACTTCTTTAATTTTCAACCAAGTATTAACTACATTTGGTTAACCAGTTAAAAGGAATTAAAAAATAAAACTGTTAATTTCTTTTAACAGTTTTATTATTAAATATCTTGCTATATTTTTGGAAAAATCCTATTCAAATTTTCGCTTGGGATTTTTTTATATCCGAACTAATCCTTTTGATTATTTGTAATAAAGATGTTATTAAATCTAATGTTTCAGGATTTGGATTCTGTAAATAACTCATAAATTGATTAATTAACTTTACTATTATTTGTTGACTAACTTCTATAAAGTTTTTATTTTCAAATGTATTATCATTATCATTTTTATTTTTCAAATTGTTATATAAATTTTGAATAATTTTAGGTTTATGTTTAATATTATATTCCATATCGGAAATTATATTTAATATTGTTTTATCACTTTTATCTTTTGCAATTTCAAAGGTATCTCTTACAAATAATAAACAACATTTTTGTTTTGGGGTTTTACTCAAAAAATCATTAACTTCTTTTATACTTTTGAAGTTATTAATTTTGAATAAAATTATATATATAGCAGGGAAATTATCTTCAATATGATTTTTATATTTTTCAAAACTAATATTATCTGATTGAGATTGGAATAAACTTTCGATAGATTTATTTAGATATTCAAAATCGTGTTCATCAAAATTGATATTTTGTGATTTCTTTTTAATTTTTTCTATTGAATCTTTGTTAATAATAGAATTTGTTATTAATTTAACAATGGTATATTGCCATTTACAAGCGTTATAAATATTTCTACTTTTGAACCAAGTCATCATATCTTCAGGAGAATATTTATTATGTGGAACTTTTTCTTTAAAATTCTTTTCCTTGTTTGTTTCATCATCTAAGGTAATTTCTTCAAATGCTTCAATGAACTTACATCTAAATTTAATAGACTCGTTTTTTATATCGTACAAAGATTTAAAACAACTATCACTAATTTCATTAAAAATCCATAACCAAAACCAATAATCATAGCTTAAATTAGGTTTAGTTATCCAAGAATTTTTAATGTTTGGTATCGTGTCTATCATTTCATATATTTCTTGGATTGTTACTTCTTCACAATATATACAATTTTTTTGGCTAATTAAACTTTTTAGTAATTCTTTAGTATCACATGTTATGATTGGAGCCATAGGATATTTAAAGGTCTCTTGTATTAAAAAAATACTATTATATAAATCCATATGCATATGCATTAAATTTGATAAAGTATATGTTTGACAAATTATTTCTTTAAAGTATTTATATGTGATGGGTTTGGAATAATCGATATTTTTATGTAAAAAGATTTTATCCCAAGTTTTTGAATCTATATCTCTTGTTTTTGTTTCAGGTTTTCTATATTTGATTGCTTTTTTGATATTTTTGTATAATGCATCTAAATATATTGTGATATCAAGATTACAAGTATCTTCAATGAAATCTATCCAAAAATTATCATCCATACAATCTAATATTAATTTATTGGTGTTATTTGCTGGCATGTTAATCTCTCAATATGTGGTGGTTTGTAGTATTTAATAAAATTAATTGGTGAGCTGTTCCATAGAATTTGTCAATATTTAACCTTTTTTTGCTTGTTTATAAGTTTCCAGGCTAGTTATAATTTTGTATATAAATTCTAAATCTCTAGTTTCTGTTTCATTTAAAAAATTATTTATTTTATTTAATAAAATTGTTTTTGTATCAAAATGTTCAAAATCAAATAAATCTTTTATTGAAACATTTAATGAATGTGCAAATTTTTCTAAATTTTCAGGTTGAGGAAAGTGTGTTCCACTTTCTATTTTGGATATATTGGGAGGTTCTATATTTACAAGTTCTGCTATTTCTTCTTGTGTGTATCCTTTGGCTTTTCTAAGTTCTTTGATTCTTTTGCCAAATTTTTCTTTTAATGAACTCATAACTCCTCCTATATCTATATAGATTAAGTAATCTTTTTTTTGAATTACATAATGTGATAGATTATATTGACATGTTTTTCTTAATGAGTTACATTAAAAATATAATGTAATACATTAAAAAAACTAACAAAACTTATCGATATAAGAAGTTTAGGTGTTCTATGATTACCCAAAATGATTTAACTTTTTTTACGAATGAACCAGGTCAAAAACTAGAAGATAGGTTTAAAAAAACATTAAAAGATGTCCAATATTTTGATATATTGGTAGGATATTTCAGAACAAGTGGTTTTTATAAGCTATATCAAGATTTTGAAAATATTGATAAAATAAGAATTTTGGTTGGTTTAAGTGCAGATAAAAAGACTGTTGATATTATTCAAGCCGTAAAACAAGAAACATTAAATTTTGAGTCTCATACTAATACAAAAGAAAAATTTGCAGTTAGTATAAAACAAGAATTATATGAATCAGAAGATAATTATGATGTTGAATATGGAATTACAAAATTTATAGAATATATAAAGTCTGGAAAATTAGAGATAAAAGCATACCCCAGCTATAATATACATGCAAAAGTTTATATAAGTAGATTTAAAGAAGATGATAGAGATTTTGGACGAGTAATTACTGGTTCTAGTAATTTTTCTGAATCAGGGTTAAATTCTCAATATGAATTTAATGTAGAGTTAAAAAATAATTCAGATGTTAAATTTGCATTATATAAATTTGAAGAGCTTTGGAAAGATGCAGTAGATTTATCACAAGTTTATATTGATACAATTGAAAATGAAACTTGGTTAAATGATGAAATAACTCCTTATGAATTATATTTAAAATTTTTATATGAATATTTTAAAGATAACTTGGCTAAAAAAGATTCTTTAGATATACAGTTACCTAAAAATTTTATGAAATTGGAATATCAACATGAGGCAGTAAGAACATTATCTGATATTGTTGATAAGTATAATGGTTGTTTTATTGCTGATGTTGTTGGTTTGGGAAAAACCTATATTACTGCAATGTATATGCAGAATTTACCAGGGAAAAAATTAATTATTTGTCCTCCTCCAATTATTGAAAGTTGGCAAGATGCGATTTTTGATTTTGGGGTAAGAGGTGCAAAAGTACTATCTTTGGGGAAATTGGAACATATAAAAAAACAAGGGTATGAAGATTTCAATTATATTTTTGTTGATGAAGCTCATAGATTCAGAAATGAACAAACTACTCAATATCAACTTTTACATGAAATATGTTATGGAAAAAAAGTTATTTTAATAACAGCAACTCCATTAAACAATTCTATTTATGATTTTTATCCATTAATAAAACTATTTCAATCACCTAAAAATAGTGAGATTCCTGGCATGAAAAATTTAGAAGGATTTTTTGCAAATGCTAAAGGGAAATTAAAAGCATTAGATAAAGGAACCCCAGAATATTTAGAAGAAGTAAAAAATGTTTCTAAAACTGTAAGAAATAAAATCTTAAAATTTATAATGATAAGAAGAACTCGACAAGATGTAAAAGAGTATTTCAAACAAGATATTGAAAAACAAGGATTACATTTTCCAGATGTAGAAACCCCTCATAGAATTACTTATAACTATGATGAATTTACGGATAGTATCTTTAATCAAACAATTAAAAAACTAAAAGAATTCACGTTTGCAAGATATCAACCAGGGAATAATTTAAAGAATGAATATAAATTAAGTGATTTTGCTCAAACTCAAGAACGTAACCTTGTTGGGTTTATGAAAACTATGCTTGTAAAACGTTTAGAAAGTAGTAAATATGCTTTTTTACAAACTATTGAACGTTTTATTTCATCTTATGAACAATTTATAAAAATGTATAATGATGGAACTGTATATGTTAGTAAAAAAATAGATGTATATGATTATTTAGAAAATGATGATGAAGAATCTTTAATTTTAGCTTTAGAAAAAGATACTAAGGCTAAAATATATAATCAATCTCAATTTAAAGATGATTTTATAGAAAAATTAAATAATGATTTATCAATTCTTAATTTTATAAAAGATGCTTGGTTACAAGTGCCAAGAGATTTTAAAAAAGATTCTTTTTTGAAACATTTAGAAGAAGATAATCTATTGTCTAAGAATAAAATAATTGTTTTTACAGAATCTATGGAAACTGGCTTAGATTTATATAATTCTTTAGTTGAAAAATATGGAGATTCTGTAATTTTTTATTCAAGTGGTGTTTGTAGATACAAAAATAATTCTGTATCATCGAAAACAGTAAAGGATTTAATCCATCTTAATTATGACCCTAAAAATAGAGAAGTATCTGATGATATAAGAATTTTAATTACAACAGATGTTTTAGCAGAAGGTATAAATTTACATCGTTCAAATATAATTATAAATTACGATTTACCTTGGAATCCTACAAGAGTTTTACAAAGAGTTGGGCGTGTAAATCGTGTAGGAACAAAGTTTGACAAGATTCATATATATAACTTTTTCCCAACTTCAACGGCAGATAATGAACTAGGTCTTGAAGATAATATTAAAGCTAAAATACAAGCATTTCATGAAACATTAGGAGAAGATGCAAAATATTTATCTGAAGAAGAAACAACAACAAACCATAAATTATTTGGTGAAAAATTGTACGATAAAATTACTAATAAAGATACTTATAATGAAGATGATGTTTCTGAAAACTTAGAATTAAAATACATTAGTTTATTAGAGGATATAAGAGAAAAAGATTTAGAGCTTTTTAATCGAATTAAGTATTTGCCTAAAAAGGCTCGAACTGGAAGAATATTTAATTTACCAAAAAATTCATTAATAACTTTTTTTAAAAAAGGTGTCTTGAATAAAATCTATATTACTGATGGGTTGAAATCACAAGAATTATCTTTTGATGATGCAATTAAATATTTTGAATGTGCAGAAGAAACTGAAAAACAACCTGTTTCAAAAGAATATTAT
>CALVEV010000045.1 GCA_944326685.1 Candidatus Gastranaerophilales bacterium | reverse complement strand
CCTTTTTGAAACATAAGGAAAGCAAAACGATCTTTGATCCGACTGTTCTCCCGTCATCACAAAAACGTTAATGTTGGTCGGCATTTTGCGCCCCTGAGAAATCTGTTTGGCTCCATTGGCTCGACTGAGCAGAAATTTACGTTCCCTCAACAGAAGCCAATGGAGCCAATGAATGAATTATACCGAAGCGTTACTTCCGGTTTCGGTATTGTTCGGTGTCGTCATAGTTACCGGAGGTTTACGACGTACCGTATAGGTCGCGATTTCCTTGCGCCCATTACGCCCATCACCATATGATTGTAGATGGTTCCCACGGGTCAGGCTCCAAGAATCAATCTCCAGATAATTTTCATGGCCCTGAAGGCGGAATGCTTCGTGAATTCGTCTGCCGAAGTGAAGCTGCGCCCCCTGAAATGCGTTTGTGTCCGATGTCGTACGCCACATATCGTTTTCCTGAAGGAGGCGGAGCAGTTCCGGCGTTGTAAAAGTCCGGCCAAGATTGCCGGTACGTTCCACCAATCGCATCAGATCGCGCACCCAGTTTAATGTTGGGTTGGTTGTCCGTTCTTCGAGAGCATGATATCCGTCATAAACCGATTGCATTCCTATGACACGGGTGACAATGGCATCAACTGTACGCCACCATGCAGCAAAACCTGTTGAAATCGCCAGATCACTCTGCGGAAAACCACATTCCTGCCAAGCATACAGAACCCGAATGACGGCACCTAAATAACGTGGGTAGTTATGTAAAATATGCTCTTCCTGAGTTCCTTCCGGGTAACTCGGAAAGATGCGTTCAGGTTGTTTGACTAGGCGAACTGTACAACAGCGGTTAAAAATATCCCGTGAAAGAGCAGCTCCGTTGGTGGTCAACATGATGATATGCCGTTTGGGATTGATCGGCGTATTTTTCATGTAGGCAGCACGGGCATTATAACAATCCTCGGTCATGAAAGAACAGAGTTTCTGGCTGTGAAAAGGTCTGCCGTTGTTCCCCGGATCAAGGTTGTCAATTGTAATGATCGGCACTCCACTGATCAGCGCGGCGTCAATTCCTTCCATCAAACTACCCACACCCCGTCCGCCCGTTTGGTTCACAGTTCGCGGAATCGTGTTATAAATCGCGGCGGTACGTTTATTTTTCTTGCCTTTACCGCTTTGGGAATCGTCAGCCTCCACAAACAGAATTGGCGTGTGAGATTCGATCAATCCTCCCATAGCCAATGCCGGAGCCAGAATATGGGCCATGGCCCGGCTGCGATCCCCTTCAGAAACAAATGCGGTACAAGCATCCACTTCGGAGAGAATTGCAACAGCCTCCTCCAGAGAAGAGGGGATCGTGACTTCCCCGGCAGCGTAAATTCCACTGGCCCGATCGTACCCTCGAATTAATCGGAGTTCTCCATTACTCTTGGTCAGAACCGGTACCGGAGAACATACGACTAACGGATTCAGCGCTTCTGAAAATTTGGGATGCTCAATGATCAGTTTGCATGTTTTGGACGAAAAAATATCCGGTTGCCGTGAGTTATCTCGCGCCGAAAGCTTCACAGGTTCAGAAATGCTTTCAAACAACGCCGGGCATGTATCCGGCCGCAAAAGTTGAAATGAATGATTGCTGGAGTCAAAGGCAACTGGAACACCGCCATTTTGATTTACCCACGGTGTCATACGGAAGACTTTGGCATAATGACGGGCGGCATTTCCCAATGCTTGGGCTACCGGTTCCAACCTTTGAGGATTGGTAAGCACTTGCGGGCGGGGGTTGATGACAGTCGCGTTCCGGCAGAGTTCTTCCAGATATCCCTCTCCATTTGCAACAAGCAACTGACCGGGTTCCCGATCATCCGGCATGTGGACCAAACGCAGGCTGCATTGCCATTCAAGCAGCACATTGGCCACCTCCTGCAGCCGGAGTGCGATATCCGGAGATTGCTGCCGGGTAGAAAGGAGCAGAATGACATCTCTCGGATTCAGGGAAAAGAATCGCTCAAAAGCAGGATGAACCTCCTGTTCCGGGGAAATCAACTGCGAAAGCTCAATTCCCATCGCCGGAAGACCATACCGCCAGAGGGCTTCCGCGTTGACAGCTCCGCTCACCAGATAAATCGGTTGGGTCACAGAAGCTTGAAGTGTCCTGCAGGCATCTGCGCCGAGGTACACGTGACCACCGAAACGCATAGCCGGTTGCAACCAGTCCGTACGTGAAGTCCAGCCATCTTCCTGACGCTGCTGCTTGGCGGGGGTGAGCAGAAATACCCCGGAGTAAGGTTTCCCATCTTCCCCTGTCAAAATCTCTGACGTAAATGGAGATCTGAAGGGGATTTGAAGACCGGAAATTTCCCGGCCCTCGCAATCCGGCAGATAACCGAGCAAAGTTTGAATTGCAGCCGCATCGCACGATAACCAACCGTTTTCTTCGGCCATAGCCGATGTCAGACCGTACTCGGCAAGCCGAGCGTTCATGTTTTCTGAAATTGTGAAATTTGAAATATTAGTCATTTTCATAACTCCATTGTTGTTAAGTTGTTTATTCAAAAATGCTTATTGTTTTGTGTTAGAGGTTGAGCCTTTTTATCGCATACCACTTCTTTCACAAAATATTCAATTTTCAAACAGCCTCAAGGCTTGCCGCCCTGCCGGTACTCAGTCCAATCTCCTTTCTAATTATTGGCCTGGGTATAATTTACCCTATATTGGGGCGCTACTAAATACCAGCAAAAAAGCGCTACTAAAATAAACCAGTAGCGTAAAAATGATCTTGAAGTGAAATACAGAAATCAGGGCAAAAAATCCCTTGCGCACAGCATTCAAGTTATGGCAAGAGGTATGGGCAATCGGCAGGAACTAGTTTTCCCTGCTTGTGGGAGAGCGATTAACTGTCCGGCAGGGTTGTTTTCAGGATTTTAATAAAGTCCAACCAGAGGTCACGCGAGACATCTTCAGGGGGATTGGCGGAGAGCCGTTCTAAAACCTTCGGAGCAAACCGCACAGGATAAGCCAAAACAAAACGGCGATATTTAGGGATTTTTGACCGCTGTGTGCGTATGATGGGAGTATGAGCCTTGTTTAATCGCCCTTTCGTACGATCCGTATTGCTGTCATCTCCCCATATTGCTTGTAGAAGCCGACACTCTTCACGGCAGGTACAAGCAGGACATCTTTTTTCTGAACAGTTTTTTTCTTCTGCCTCTGTTGGAAAGTATTGACCGTCATGAACTTCTCCCTTGATAGATTCAACAGGAACACCTTGTCGTTCTGCCAGTCGTGCTTTTTGGATTTTCTCTGTTGGCAAAATGAATCGTACAGAGGAAAAGGTCACATAATGCAAAACCAGTATTCTTTTCAGTTCCAGAAAAGTACACATGTCTGGCTCTTTGGCAGAATCCTCTTTCTCCGTTG
>CALVEV010000044.1 GCA_944326685.1 Candidatus Gastranaerophilales bacterium | reverse complement strand
ATCAGGTTGGTCTGGAAAAGGGTCTCTACTACTTCCAGGGCAACGACTTCTCCTACGACATTATCCACGCCATCAAGCGCATGTGTGAGCCGTGTCTGGAGCACACCGACAACAACTTCAACCCGCTTGACAAGAGCCAGAAGGAGAACTTCGGTGCCATTGCTCCCGAGATTGTCGACTTCCTCGAGAAGGGCCGGGAACTGGTCGAAGAGAACAACTTCAGACAATTCTCAACGCTCTACAACCGGGGCAACCAGCTTATCAACCAACTGGGTGTGCTCAAGCGGGAAGAGATTCGCAACATGCGTGAACAGGTATCCTACATCAAGGTGGGTATCGTCTACCTCACCGTCATCCAGGAGTCGCAGAATGTGGTGGCCTACACCATCAACCTGCTGAAGATGAACCAGAAATTCCAGGAAGAGAATCAATAATATACAAGTCTCAATTTGCATCTTTTAATTTTTGAGAACTCGGGCCGCCTCTTGCGAGAGCAAAGGGCGGCCTATCCTTTTTTTGACATCTGTTCAAGCAGAACATAGCCCCCGCTACATGCCAGAGAGGTGTGCTTGCCGGAGAACCGGTCAGACACACCTCTCTGGTGATATTTGTACAACCCCGTGGTGACGGGGCTATTCGAGTTTACGGTCAAGGTTTATGCGGGGCAATGCGGATACCTATGTCGGAGATGCCGCGGATGCGGTCGTCGCGCATGGCCTGCTGGATGGTCACTACCTGATCGCTGCCGAAGCGGAAGCAATCGTCGAGCAACAGCTCCTGCTGGTAATACGAACCCCAGCCGCCTCCCGACCAGCGGCCGAACTCATCGGCCAGTTCGCAGTTGACGGTGTCGGTCTTCTGCCGGCCGTCGGCATCGGTATAGGAGACGAAGAGCCACAGGTTGCGGTAGGCATAGTCGCCGTTATGACGCAGCGTGAGGAAGAGGTCGTAACGCCCCGTCGAGTCGGGCGACTCGGGGGTGAACCGCTGTACGTCGCGCTTGAACCAACCGTTCTTGGGCAGCGTATTGAACTCGTTGTAGACATCGTGCTGCCCGCACGAGAGCAAACTGGCCAGCCACAGCGCGGCACATCCTATATACAACCCGTTTCGCTTCATCGTTTGCCTCGGTATTACTCTTTTTTCTCTTCACGCTTCTCGGGAGCGGCCGGCTTGGGTGCCGACTGCTTGGGCGCTCCTTGCTGTTTGGGAGCTCCCTGCTGCCTGGGTGCGGCATTCTCGCCCCCCTCTTTACGGGGTTGCTGCCCGTTATTGGGTTGCTGGGCGTTGGCCTCTTTGCCTCCGCCCCCCTTCTTGCCGTTGCGCGGCTTGTTCTGCCCGCGGTTACCACCGTTGTTATTATTACCGTTGCCCGACTTGTTGCGCGGCTCGCCGCCACCCTGCTGACGGCGTCCGTTGTTGTTGCCGCCATTGTTGCCGTTGTTGCCGCCGTTGCCTTTTTTCTTCTTCTTGGCCTTGTCGAAACGGGTAAGGCTGTCCTGCCCCACCACATCTTCGAAGTCGCGACGTTCGGGAGCGCGGGCTCCGTCCTCGGCCTCGAGGGTATCGGGTTTGATGCCCCGCTTGTTGAGGGCAATGATTTCGAATACCCGCTCGGCACTCACGGTCACCACATTGGCAGCCATCGACTTGTCGGTCGAGTAGGACATCTCGCGTTTGAAAATATCGGTCTTGAAATGGTAGTAGGTATTGAGTTTCGTCTCGAGCGGAATCTCGCGCGAAGGGAGCCGCTTCTGCGCCTCGACGTAGGCATCGGCCTCGTAATTGAGGCAGCACTTCAGCTTGGCACACTGCCCGGCCAGTTTCTGGGGATTGAGGGCAATATCCTGATAGCGGGCGGCACTGGTGGCTACCGACACGAAGTTGGTCATCCAGCCCGAGCAGCACAGCTGACGGCCGCAGGGACCCAGACCGCCAATGCGTCCGGCCTCCTGGCGGGCACCGATCTGCTTCATCTCGATACGCACCCTGAAGACCTCGGCCAGCACCTTGATGAGCTGGCGGAAGTCGACCCGCTCGTCGGCAATGTAGTAGAAGATGGCCTTGTTGCCATCGCCCTGATATTCAACGTCGCCGATCTTCATGTCGAGGTGCAGGTCCTCGGCAATCTTGCGGGCCCGAATCATGGTGTCGTGCTCCTTGGCCTTGGCCTCTTCGAACTTCTCGAGGTCGTTGGGCTTGGCCTTGCGGTAGACCCGCTTGAGCTCGGGATTGTCGATCTTGACGTTGTTCTTCTTCATCTGCAGCAACACCAGCCGGCCGGTAAGGGTCACCTCGCCGATGTCGTGCCCCGGCGAAGCCTCGACGGCTACCAGATCGCCCGGCACGAGCCGGATGTGGGTCGTGTTGCGGTAGTACCCTTTGCGGGTATTCTTGAACCGCACCTCGACCAGGTCGGTGTCGTCGTGCGACTCGGGAATGTCGGCCAGCCAGTCGTAGACCTCGAGCTTCGCCCCCTTGCGGCGGCAGTTGGCCGAGGTAAGCTGCGGCTTCTCCGACGGGTTTGTAGTATGATTGTCGTTTGTATGGTCCATGTTGGGTAAATCGTTAACACCGACAAGGCCCCAGACCGTACTCGAAACAGCGGTTCGGGTAACGCCCTACGGCCTCGTCGTTGGTTGATAAATGGGGGAATGGAGCGGTATGGCGTCGCCCGGCTTATTTGGCGAAGCTTACGGCCCGCGTCTCGCGGATGACGGTAATCTTCACCTGTCCGGGATAGGTCATCTCGTCCTGAATACGTTTGGCGATTTCGGTCGACAGATTTTCGGTTTCGGCATCGTCGATCTTGTCGGCACCCACAATCACGCGCAACTCGCGGCCGGCCTGTATGGCGTAGGTCTTCAATACGCCGGGATACGAGAGGGCCAGTTGCTC
>CALVEV010000043.1 GCA_944326685.1 Candidatus Gastranaerophilales bacterium | reverse complement strand
GGTCGAACCCATATCGGCCCACATACTCCAAGGCAGCCGTCGAATAGCGCTGTAACAAATCGACATTCCCCACCAACGATTCTATCTTATCGACCATATCGTCGATAGATTCAGGGGTATGCAACAGCCCGATTTCCCGATCTCGCACAACCTCGGGCAGGCCCCCCGTGCGCGAGGCCACTACCACACAACCGTTGGCCATCGCCTCGATTGCCGTAAGCCCGAATCCCTCGCTGCGCGAAGGCATCAAAACGATATCCATGCGTCCATACCAATCGGACAATCGCTCCTGAGGCTGACGTCCGGCCCATTCAATGCCATTGGCACAACCCAACTCCTGCGCCTGCCGCTGCATACGCTCCCGCAACGAGCCATCACCCACTACAATCAAGCGAGTGTCGGGATATTCGGCTCTCACTTGTGCAAAAGCCGGAATCACCAAGTCCATTCCCTTAATCTCCTCCAACCGACTGACAACGCCCAAAGTCACAGGCCGACCGAAACAACGAGGCTCCCGCCGAATCGAAAACCCGTCGGGCAACGCATTGTAAATCGTAAAATGGTTATGCCGTTTCAATGGAGTATCCACATCATACAACTGCGAAGAGCCAAAGAACGATTGCTCTGCCAGTTCGGTAATGCAAGTAAACGCCCTCACGCAACGACGCTGAACGAAATGGACCAATCGCAAATTGGGATATATATCGGCTGCCGTGTGTGCCGTAGCAATAATTTGCCGAAAGCCCAACAACCGCAACAACAAGACAGGAATAGCCCCCGGTGCCATGTATTGCACATGAGCCACATCGGGCTTATATCGTTTCAATACCTTTCGCAGACCTTTATAAAGAAACACGATTCCTCGCCAGCCCCCAACCCGCACACCGGTCGAGCTGAGGCATACGACATCACTGCCCGACCAACGAAACCGGGCGACCATATCATCGCTATACTCAAAATAGCAAACAGTCACCACCCGATGACCTCCAGCCACAAGAGCCTGAACGAGATTCAACGTCTGTATCTCCGTTCCACCAGTCAATAAGCAAGGTATGCAAACAAGGATTGTCATTTTAATAATTTAGATGTAAATCTATTTCCTAAAACAGAGACTAAAAAGAGGAATATTTTATATTTAATGAAAATATTTATGTTGTTTGATTTTAAGAAGATCAAATAACTTTTTCCTTCTGCTTCCCAATCCATCTTTTTATATTTAATACCATAATAATACTCTTCAAAAGCAAAATGAGCGGCATAAGAACAAAAGTATTCAAATTCTTTTTCCCCCATATAGCAATTTCCAAGCCACTGTTTAACCTGATAATTATAATCATGAGCCAACCGCCTAACTAATTGGGAGTTTTTTAAATGCCCCGTTTCCGATTTTCCATGTAATCGATAAGAAGCCAATGGCTTTAAGACTCCCACTACATCAGTATATTGCCCTACACGATAAAAAAAATCGTCATCAGCAATATGTCCTGCTTCCTCGCGATACTGGCATACTTTAAAAATATCTCTATGAGTTACTACACCAGGACAACGATGTATATGTGGATGTCCTACCGTTTGATAAGCTCGTACATATTCTTGCCCCGTATATTTTTTTATCTCTCCAGTGCAATATTCAGGTTCTTGCAAACTTTCACCATTCCCATCGATATAATTACATGGCGCAAATAAATGCTTAACATTAGGATAAATAGTTAAGGCTTTTTCTATTTCCTCCAAAAAGGTTGGGGCTAATAAATCGTCTTGATGAAGGATCGATATATAATCGCTTGTTGCTTTTGCGATAGCATGATTCCACCCATTTACGAACCCAGATGGGCCCTGAGGATTTTGATAGATTTTGATATGCTCGGCATATCTTTGACAAATAGCAACCGTATTATCTGTTGAATTATCATCAGACACTATTATTTCATCAGCAGAACGAGTCTGAGCCAATGCTGAAAGTAATGCTTGTTCTACAAAATCTGCTCCATTATACGTAGGTATAACGATTGAGAATGTCATAACTATAATATATCTAGTTGTTTTTTATAAAATTCCACATATAGTCGAGCACATCTCTCCCATGTAAATTGGGAAAGATGGACATCTACAGCTTCTTTTTTTATGGTCTCACTCTTCGAACAAAGATCATACTTCAATAATTTTCTACTAATAGTTTCTGCATCTAACCGTTCAAAATAATCTACAATATTTCCACCTGCCTCTATTAAGCTACTATTATAAGCAGATAATACCATAGTATAACACGATAATGACTCTAATACAGGAAGACCAAAACCTTCATATTCTGATGCTACAATAGAAGCTTGAGCATGAGTATATAACTCGACCAGTTCTTCATCAGAAATACCTCGACATATAATAATTTTTCTTGTTTCTAATAAATCTTGATAATTCTCCAAATCAGCATCAATCGGATTAAGTAATACCAACTGTCCTTTACCTCCATATTCCAAATATAAATGAAAAGCATCCAACAACAAAGGTAAATTCTTACGGGGATGATTACATGAAGCTGAAAAATAGTATAATGAATTTATCCCTATCTTTTTTATGTAACTTGTATTCTTTGTGAAACGAAATTTAGTTCTATCAATTCCCCACGGAATAGATACAACTTTTTCTTCTGGAATCTGAGCAAAGTCTATTATATCTTTTTTAGAGGCTTCCGAACAAGTTACAATCGCTTTACAATTTCTCAAAGAACTTTTTAATCGAGAAAAAAAACGAGTATCATTTTCGACGCCCCACATCTCTGGATAATGCCAAACAATTAAATCATGAATCGTATAAATCACTCTTTTCTCATTTTCTACTATATCCGTATTATTAGGCATATGTATCAAATCGTATCTACAAAACCATCGTTTCATACGAACGACTTTTACCATATTCTTAAAAAATGAACGATTTGGCAGATAAAAATGCAAATACCTAAATGGAAAATTTTTTTTAGCTTTTACTCCACGAGTATTTTGTGAGAACAAAACTATTTCGAAAGGGAAATCGCTAATCTTTGACAAGGCATTCAATAGTTCAAGCGTAGAACGTCCTATACCACACGAATAACCAACTGTATAATAAGGAATTATCGTATTTATATCAATAAGTAGTCGTTTCATACAATTATATCATTTATTAGACATACTCTTTAATATGAGTAATTCTTGCGGACGAAAATGGAAAATCATATTCAATAAAGAAAATATATATCTTATTAAACAATAAAATACAGGATATTGTAATACTATATACTGATAAACTTTTCCACCAAAACTTTTTGCAAAAATTTTATTAGGCCGAGTTCGTACTTTTTTAAGGAAATCAACTTTAACATTGCTCCACTTTCCATAATAAAAATACATATTTATTCCTCTAATAAAATAAAGACTTGCTGAATCTTCAAAATATTTTTTCAATTCTGTATTTTTAATATTCTTTGAATATTCCAAATGAGCATTTACAATTGATATATAGCCATTTATTTTTCGCACATTTGGCAAAGAGTTCATTGTAGATCCAGATCTATCAATATATGAATAACAAGATATATGAGAGCCGACAGTTGCTATTCTCTCACATTTAGATATAACAATGGGAATTAACAGAGCATCTTCATAATAAATATTAGGAGTAAAAAAGAATTTATTATCGCGCCAAAAATCAGTATTAAAGACATATCCCCACGGAGTCACTGTAACAGATTTTTTCTCCAATAAGAACTGCACTCCAGATTTTATTGAAGGAATATCTTCTAACTCCTTATAATCTATATTTAATAAGTCTTCGCAAGAATATAACGGAGAAGAATATATAGATAAAGCATCTAACTTATTTTTCTCCATAATATCTATAATCATTCCTAAGCAATTATTTGCAATGTAATCATCAGAATCAACGAACCAAATATACTTCCCTATCGCTATCTTAACTCCTTCATTCCTTGCAACGGATTGGCCTTGATTAATCTGATTAATTACACGTATATTTAAATATTGTTTCTGTAATTTAGAAACTACTTGAAGAGTATCATCTGTACTACCATCATTAATAATTATAATCTCATAATCAATAGATGGTATATCCTGATTTTCACAACTTTCTATACATTTTCCAATAAAACGGGCCGTATTATATGCCGGAATTATTATACTTAATAATGGTTGTGTAGTTACTCTCATATATTATATATTAATTTTTCACTAATGCTGAAATAAGAAAATCTATCGATTTATGTTGCCATTCAACAAGTGCATCATAAACCGACGAATCTATTTCATATGAGTCAATTGATCTTATTTGGTCTGTACTTGAGACTAAATGATGTTGCAAATCAAACATTTTGAGTAATGATTTAATCCTCGAAAATCCTCTTGCAGGATTGGCAATTACAATAAATGGTTTTTGAAATATAATTGAAAACACACAAGCGTGGAAACTATCTGTAACTACCATTTTTGCATCTCTAAAACCAGAAATCCATTCCTCAACAGATACCTGAGATTCTCCATAAGAAAGCGGAGAGTATACAGTTTCGCCCAAATTTGTCTGCAGATTCTTAACAATAGTTTCTTTCTCTGTGTCTGGATCTAAAATATATTCTAAAATTCCATTTTTTGAAACAGGTATTGAATCTACCAAGTCCAAATATTCTTCTTTGGATATAAGCAGTGTCGGGTCTAATACATGAATTGCATCTATATCAAAATATTTTTTACAAATATTTACTCCATCTGATTCTCGAACCGAAACAGCCTTGAAATGATGCAATTCTTTTTTTACTTTCTTTATTTCAGATTTACTAAATTCATCCAAGTTATCGACACCAAACGATGCTGCATAACTCAACCTAATGACATTCCATTTATTTGCAAACTTTCCAAAAGCATCCGCAATTGTAGAACAAAAAGATGGTACATATATAGCTCTCCAAATTTGATCGCTACCAAAAACATAGACATCAAAATCCTTCTTTTTAATATCAGAAAGATTTCTAACCAGCCTTCTTTCTATATATTTTTCTATAAAAGGACGAGTATGAATTGTATTATTTAAATATGACGCGTATTGAAGTTTCTCGTGAAATATAGGAATATTTTGTTTCAGAACATACTTTTTCAATATACGCTTAGGATACAGAACGAACCAATCTGATTTACGAGACTTAAAATCTCTATCAATAACCTTCACATCATGCCCCATTCTGGTTAGAACGGTCTGCAAGGCCCAAGCCTGTAATATACCACCATAATTTGAATGTAATGGCAATGTTACTATTCCTATTTTCATATCTCAGATTAGATAAACTTTCTAATTTTTTTGACGGTTTCCTCTCCCAAAAGATCTACAGCCATTTCTTTTACGGTTTGCTTAATCGTTTTTGGAGCAGGTTCCAGATTACACATTATTTCAAGAGCATCACTCTCATCTTTTGACTCGGTAAATACTTCAAACAAGATAGGATGGGGCTGTTCTTCTGGTGATATATATTCTGAATATACATTTAAAAATTCGTCTTTATTTGAAGCAGAAAGATATTTGAATCCTAAATCTTCAGCATAATGGCGCACTAATGTGGGTGATTTATGTCCATAATGCCCAGCGGCCGCAATAAAAGGATCGGCAGCTTCTCCAAAAGCATGTCCAGGATGCCCATAGTTGGTAAATTCTGTTCCCCGACCATTGTTAATCAGCATAATTCTTAAATTATTGTGAACATGCCTATTAGCGATAGCATTCAAGTCATAGAAGAATGCCAAATCACCCAATACGCAAAAGAACAACTTATTGGGATTACAAAGAGAAGCACCTAATACCGTAGAATCAATACCATCAATACCAAATCCTCCCACATTACAATAGGTATCAACGGTTTCTGTCACCTGGAAAAAATTCCAGGAACGTAACGTATTCAAGATGCCAAGATGTAGAACCGAATTAGCCGGTAATTTCCTTGAAACTTGCATGGCGACCCAAATATTTCCAAATGGAAGTTCAGGAATCATATCATAGATACGTTGATATTCTGACTTACATTTGGCTAAATAAGTGGAGTCTTGTTTTTCTCCTTTTGAATAACGAGCAAAAAACTCCTCTTCGGGCATTTCAAAAATATATCGCATCTTTTTGAAAAAGTCCTTGACTTCACCATCTTCAGAAACCCGCCAGACCTCTTTAGGCAATATATTCATTCCATAATAGTCACCAGAAACCTCGCCAATATGAATCAAGAGATCTAATTCCCGTGTAGCATTAGACGCACTCTGTGCCCCAACAAGTGCATATTGTACCCGATATTTCCCATAATAACCACTTGTATGATCGCAAAAGACCACGGCATTATGTATTTCGCAGAATTTATCTATGGCTTGAACTTCTACTGGCGTAAACTTACGATGAGAACCGACAAAAATGCCGATATTCCCTTGTACCGATATCTCTGGAAAATTATCTTTTAAAGTAATACGATTGATTACTCGAACCGAAGGGAGTTCTTTTACAGAGAAATCCCCGCTATAGGTCGTTGAAAAATTGATATGAATTGGGCCGCCACCATGATGCGTTAACTCCAAAAGAGCTTTATTAACATTCACATTGCATAACCAAGCATCAGTATCGTCTTTTACAACCGGTACTTCGACACTCATTTTCACAATATCTCTTGGAGTCTGTCGACGATCTATATTTTGTGCTATTAAGTGTCCAATATTTTGAACACCTTGATTAGCCGTCAAAGCAATAACCGGTAGCTTGCGATAAAAAGCTTCGGTCAATCCAGGCATATAATTTCGTGAGGCGGTAGCTCCTGTACAAGTAATTACGACTGGCTCCCCCGATTCTGCAGCCATACCACAAGCCATATATGCAGCCGATCTTTCATCTACAGATGAGTAGATCTCAAAAAAAGGATCTTGTTGAATACTTGCCACGAATGTCAAATTAGTAGCTCCTGGTGAAGCTATTATTTTCTTTATCCCATGAGCTTTCAACAATGCAATTATTATTTGCAATCCCCGTTCATTTGTATAATATTTTTTACTCATATCTTTATAAATTACGACTTATTTTATATCACAATTTAATCATCTTTATTCTTTCTATATATGTATTTTACTCTCAATAAAATAACATTCCGTTCCTCTTTCGCCAAACCTCCAACCCAAATACTTATTGCTGTTGTTATAAAACTCACCCCCGTAATAGTCACCAAACGCAAAATAGAAGGCTCCATGCCCAAATATATCAAAGATGGCACAATCAATGCCATTATGGTCACAATCAAGATAGGATAAACAGTATTCTTCATAAACATGGATATTTTAAAATCCAGAAGTTTTCGCATGAATAAGAGTCGAATCCAATCTAAGATGGCATATATTATAATATAAATAATATATGTAATATATGCCGGCATTCCTATTT
>CALVEV010000042.1 GCA_944326685.1 Candidatus Gastranaerophilales bacterium | reverse complement strand
AAAAAGAAATACAGGACGGTAAAAAGGAACTGTCTTTAGGGTACTTCTGCCGCTATGACCTGACACCCGGCCAGTACAACGGCATGCACTATGACGCCGTGCAGAAAGACCTCAAAGGCAACCACATTGCCCTGGTGGACAACGGGCGCATGGGCCACGAAGTGCGCGTCATGGACAGAGCCCTGGCCTGCGACGCCATGGACATAGTGGGCGATTTTCAAGTTGAGGAAGAACACATGTATAACAATGATGCTTGGGAAGAAAGTAAACACAAAAGAGACGCCGACGGCAAATTTAGCTCCGGCGGCGGAGGCGGAAACAAAAAAAGCGAAGACCCCAAAAAATCTGCATCTAAAAAATTAGTTTCTATTACTTATAAAAAAGACGCAGACGGTCATAGAATGGGGATACAGCAAATAGGAAGCGGGGAATTTATTGCCACAACATGGTCAGCTTCTAAAACTTTCAAAACCTTAAACGGCGCAAAAAAATGGATGGCGTCTAAAGGGTATTCTCAACCTGACACCAGTACAGAAGAAGATTTAAGCAGTACAACTCATGGGGTTGGCGGTAAAGACGCCGCCCCCGAAAAGGAGAACGGAATGGACAAAGTAAAACAAGCCATTGAGGCAATTAAGGCCCTGTTCGCCGACCCCGAAGCGGGTGACAAAGACGGCAAACTGGCCGAAATCCTCGGCGCGCTTGGCCAGGCTCCGGCGTCACCTGCCGCCGGCGCGGCCAAAGATGAGGACGTGGACAAACGCCAACTCATTGATGAAATCGGCGGCATTCTAAAGGATAAAGTCAGCGACGAGATTATCCGCACCGTCATCGGCAAGGCCGAAAAAATCGCTTACAACGACAGCGAAGCCGGCACCGCAGACGACGAAGAAGCGGATAAAGACGGCGTCAAAGAAGCCGACGAAGCGCTGACCGAAAAAATCAACGGCGTGGAAAATGCCGTAGACGCCATGCCCGCCAAAATCCTGCGCATGCTGGCCGACCGCGAAGCGCTTTATAAACAGGTCAGCGGCCTGGTCGGCACGTTTGACCACGCGGCCATGACCGAAAAAGACATGGCCGTATACGCCTGCGACAAATTAGACGACCTCAAAGGCACCCCGGCCGACAAAGCCGTGGACGTGCTTAAAGGCTATCTAAAAGCGCAGAAGCCGGCCCGTGTGCTCAGCATGGACGCGGCCCCGCTGGAAGATGAAAAAGACGCGGGATTTGAAGCCTACATGAAGGGGGAAAAATAATATGCCTTTTCAGAAAACAGTAAACATTAAACAGGCCTTCGGCCTGCCGGGTGAGTTTTACGACGACAGCCCGCGCAGAGCCCACACCTTTAAAATGGCCTTAAACGGGGAAGCGCTGCCCACTTTCGGCTATGCGTTTACCGCTACATCTAATGAAGGGGAAGCACAGCCCGGAGGCTCCAATGCCTTTTTGGGCATTTTGGTCAACCCCAAGGAACACGCCCTGCGCGGCGGCCTGACGCCTAACCTGACGCTGCCGGAAGGTGCCGTGGGCACGCTGTGCGATTTTGGCCGCGTGCTGGTCACGGTGGCGGCTGCCGTTACGCCCACGTCCCTGCCGGTGTACAACACCACCACGGGGGCCATAAGCGGCGTAGCCGCCGGCAGTTCCTCTGCGGGCGCCGGCTATGCGTTTATCCCTAACGCCAAATTCGTGTTTTATTCCGCCGATGCGGACGGCCTGGCCGTACTGGAACTTAACGGCTTTGCTAACGCTCCGGCCGCCGGTGAGTAAGGAGTAAGAAAATGAAAGAAACGCAAATTATTCAAAGATTTTCCCCCGCCCAGTGCCGGCCTTTTGCCATGGACGCGGGCACCAAAGACAGCACCCTGCGCAAGCTGGGCATTGGCGTATCCGCCAAGGCGCTGGCCGATTACCGGGCCATTGCCATGGACGACACCGCGCCCGCCGGCATCACCACGCCGTCCATTGCCACGCCGGTGCAGTTTTTACAGTGGTGGAACCCCGAAATCGTGGAAGTGGCCACCGTCCCCACGGACGTCGACGAGATTATCGGTAAAACCACCGCAGGCACGTTTGCCGACGAAGAAATCGTCCAGCCTATTGTGGAACACATCGGGCAGGCGCACCCGTACGGAGACCTGGCCAACCCGCGCCTGGCTTCCTGGAACGTCAACTTTGAAGCGCGCACCATTGTTCGCTTTGAAGAGTCCATGGAAGTAGGCACGCTGGAAGAAGAACGCGCGGCCAGAATGCGCTTAAGCTCGGCCAAAGAAAAACGCGCCGCCTGCGCCACCGCGCTGGAAATTGAACGCAACCTGGTGGCCTATAACGGCTTTTCGGACGGGGATAACAAAACCTACGGCCTGCTTAACGACCCCAACCTGCCGGCCTATGTGTCCGCCGCTTCCAACGGGGCGACGTCTTCTCCTTCCACCGAGTGGGCGGACAAAACCTTCCTGCAAATCCAGGCGGACGTGCTTTCCATGATTGCCGGCCTGCAGAACAGCAGCAAAGGGCTCTATAACCCCAAGACCAAACGCGCCACGCTGGTGGTGGCCCTGGAAGCGGAGCAGTACCTCAACAAAACCAGCGAATACGGCGTTTCCGTGGCCAAATGGCTCGCTGACACCTACCCGCTGATTACGGTCAAATCCACCGTGTTTTTTAACGGCGCCAACGGCGACGCCAATGTGGCGTATCTGGTGGCCGACGAAATCAACGGCAAAAAGGTCATTGAGCAGTATGTGCCGGAAGTGCTGCGCTTTTTGGGTGTATTCAACAAAGGCAAAAGCTACGAAGAGTTTTTTGCCAACGCCACCGCCGGGGTTATGGTCCGCCAGCCCGTCGGCGTATACCGCTTAAGCGGTATCTAATATTTGGGCCCCTATTCTCCGGGCCTGGGGCGGACACCCGCCCCGCCCGGGGAAGGGAAAGGAGAATAGTATGCCTTATATCGTCAGTTCGTTAAGCTCAGACAACCGCTACGCTTTTTATGAAAAAAGCAGCGGCAATGTGCTGCGCGTAAAAAAAGAAATCTTAATCAAGGGCGGCGCGCACGTGGCCAACAAAAAAACGCTGCTTGCCCCCAACGGGGCGGTGACGGAAGTGTCGGCGGAGGATTTGGAGTTGCTCAAAACAAACATCTGCTTTAAAAACCATTTGGAAAAAGGGTTTTTAAAAATCGTGGAAACCTCCAATAAATACAAAGCCGAGGAAGCGGCGGAAAAAATGGACAGCAAAGACAAATCCGCCCAGCGCACCGCGGAAGATTACAAAAAAGAGGGCAAAAAGGCCCCCCGGACCAAAAAAGGACAATAGTTTATGGCGGGAAATATAGTTACTGTCACCGTGGAAGAAATGCGCACGCAGCTGCCGTATTTTAAAGATACGGACAAATACCCCGATGAGGTATTGTCTGCGGATTTGCAGCAGGCGCAGTGCTATATTTCCCCGCTTTCCTGCGGCCCCCTGCAGGGGGACTGCCGCGCCCGGGCCGTGTATCTGATGGCCGGCCATTTGCAGGTACTTGCCGACCGCATGGGCAGCGGCAATATGAGCAACGGCCTGCAGACGGGGGCCAGCGTGGGCCAGGTAAGCGTAACGCTTACCCCGCCGCCCGTCAAAGACCAGTTTGACTACTGGCTCAGTTTAACCCCGTTTGGGGCACAGCTGCTGTTTTTGCTCAGCAGCGTTACGCCCATGGGCTTTTATGTCGGCGGAAGCAATGAGGACGTTTTCCGATGAAAGTAAAACGGACAAACAAAATCCTGCAGGTTATGAAGAGTATTTCCGATTTAGGGAATGTGCGCATTGCGGCCGGATGGATACACCCCGGGGAAAAACATGCGGACACTAAACTAACCATGGCCCAGCTGGCGCAGGTAATGGAATACGGGGCCGTAACGGGTAAAAAAACGCATATCCCTCCCCGCCCGATGCTGCGCTTTACGGCACGGTTAAAAGGCAAAGAGTGGGTAAAAGAAGCGGGGGAGTTGGCCAAGAATGTGTTAAACGGAAAGCAAAAGGGCCGCGGGGCGTATGAAACCCTGGGCATGCTGATAGCTGATGACATAAAAGGCACCATAAGCAACGCGTCCCTGTACAAGCCCAATGCGCCGGCTACCGTCAAAAAGAAAGGCAAAAACACCCCGCTGATTGACACGGGTGCATTGCGCGACGCGGTGGACTATAAAGTTACGGTGAGGCGTTCTAAATGATTTTCGGGGATTTGCTGGCACAGGCGTTTCACATTATTCCCACGCAGGAGTTTGAATACTGCGCTTTTGTGGGAAAGACGGTCAACGCGTTGGGCGTATTTGTAAACGAGTACGCCGCCCCCGTAAAATACTTTGGCAGCATACAGGCGCTGGAGCAGACGCAGTACGAAAAACTGGGCCTTAACTTTGAGCGGGAATACCGCGCCGTGTACGCCAGCGTGCAAATGAAAGGGCTGGATAAGCAAGATACGCCGGATATTTTGATTTTTGAAGGGCGCAGGTGGAAAGTGGTCAGAAATACCCCGTGGTTTGCCATGGACGGCTGGTGCGGTGTGGTGGTTACGCCGGACGATGAAAATACAACGCCGGAGGCGGAAGATGACGGACAATCAGGTAACGGCTGATTTAATTGCATTCATCAAAACGGGCCTGGAAGGGTTTGTGGACTGGCCGGTATTGCAGAGTTACCAGCCCACCAAAGGCAATTACGCCCGCCCGTATATTTTGATACACCGCCTGGGGGAAACGCTCATCGGGCAAATGCAGGTTTGCTCTTTTAAGCCCGAAAACGGGGGCCAAATTGTGCAGAGCACCTGGCAGATAGACGCCGTGCGGTACGCTTCGGTCAATGACGACACCGCCACCCTAGGCGCCGGGGACGTGCTCAAACGCCTGCGCAACTGGTTTATGTCAGACGCGGCGGCCCAAACCCTGCGCGCCAAAGGATACAACGTGCTGCGCATAGGCCAACTAGTTACCCCGCCGGTGGAAACCGAAACGGAAACGTTTCAGATTTTACCCAATTTTACATTGGATTTGATTTATAAGCAGCCATATCAGCAGCAAACGCCGGATATCACTTCGGCGCAGCCAAACATAAAAGGAGTATAAAAAACATGATTAGCCAAAGCCAATATGTGGACATTACGTCCGGCGTAGGGGGCCAGGCACAGGCCAGCGCCAGAGAGCATATCCTGCGCGTGTTTACCTCCGCGTCTCAAATGCCTTCCGGCACCGTGCTGGAGTTTACCTCCGCCAATGCCGTGGGGGAATATTTCGGCTTTAACAGCCGTGAATACGCCCTGGCGCAGACGTATTTCAGTTTTGTAAGCGCGCAGCAGCAGAGTCCTTCCAAAATCTCTTTCTGCGCCGACACTTCCGCGGGCAAAGCGCCTTTCCTGCGCGCCACCGCGGCCCCGGGACAGCTGTCCGCCTTCCAGGCCGTAACGGACGGTTCCTTTACCCTGTCTTTGGGCGGCCTGAGCGGCACGGTTTCGGGGCTTGATTTTTCTTCCGCGGCGGCATACGCCGATATTGCTTCCGCCGTACAGACGGCCCTGCGCGCCGCGCAGAGCTCCAGCCCGATGTGGCAGAACATTACCTTTGAATTTGACTCCGAAAGCGGCGGTTTTGTGCTGACCGGCGGCGCGGCGGAGGCCGGCGCCATTGTGCCGCTCACCGCAGGAGAGTCCGGCACGGACATCAGCGTCCTGCTGGGGCTCAACGAAGCGGCCAGCCCCGTGGTGTCGCAGGGCGTTGCGGCCACGTCTTACGGGCAAATGCTCTCTGACAGTTTAAACCTGTCCAACAATTACGGCACGTTTGCATTTTTAACCCAGCCGGACAATGACGGCATTGTAGAAATCGCCCAGTGGACGCAAACGCAAAACCTTTTGGGCGGCATGTACCTGCAGCCCGTGTCCAAAGAGCAGTACAGCACTATTCAGCCGCTGGTGGCGGACTATACCGGCACGGCGCTTATTGCCGACGCGTTTACGCCATATTCTGATGCGTGGCTGGTGCCGGCTTGCGTCGCCGCGGCCACCAACTTTAACCGCGTAAACGGCACGCAGAATTACATGTACAAACAGCTTTCCGGCGTGGAGCCTTCCGTCACTACGGACGCGGATTATGAGGCCTTAACCGCCGTGCGCGTCAATTTTTACGGCAGCACGCAGCAGGCCGGCACGCCGATTGCGTTTTTCCAGCCGGGCAGCCTGCAGGGCGAAGTGGAAGATATGGGCGTTTATATGAATGAGCTGTGGCTTAAAGATGCCGCCGCAGTGGAATTTTTAAACTACCAGCTTTCCGTGCCCAAATGGCCCGCTAATGCCTCCGGCAAAGCCGTGGGGGACGGGCTGTTGCAGGGCGTTATTGAAACGGCCAAAAACAACGGCACCATTTCGCAGGGCAAAGAGCTGACCTCTACCCAAAAGGCCTACATTACCAGCCTGACCGGCGAAGAGGACGCCTGGCGCAGTGTGTATTCGGAAGGATATTATTTATCCTCCCAAATCGTGCCCGTTACCACCGGCGGCAATACCGTCTATGAATACCAGTACACCCTGGTCTATTCCAAAGGCGACAGCGTGCGCAAAGTAACCGGCACGCATACCTTGATTTAGGAGGATAACCTATGCAAGACGTAAGCGCAACAGGCGTTAAAGTAACCGTTATATCCGTGCCCACTTTCCCGCAGGGGTTTGAAATCAGCGAATTTGCAGACGACGCAGACCCGCTTGATTTCCCCGCCGCCCAAATTGCCGACTACGGCATGGGGGTAAACGGGGATTTGGTCACCTGGACGCGCCCCGTGCCGCTGGAAGTAACGCTGAATATCATCCCCAACACCGACGCGGATAAAAACCTGTCTATTTTGTACGACATGAACCGCGCCGCCAAGGGCAAAGTTTCCGCGCAGGATTTAGTTACGCTGGTGGCGTCGTACCCCGACGGCACCCGCAAAATCCTCTCAAACGGCAAATTGGTGTCCGGCGTACCGGCCGGAGGCGTGGCCTCCAGCGGGCGCATTAAGACGAAAGAGTACCGTTTCGTCTTTGAAAACAAAATCAATTAATCACCACCGGAGAATAGACTATGGAACTTTTGGAGCCCAAAGACGTAACGATAGACGGAATTACCTATAAAATCGGCAAGTTCCCCGCCGTGGCGGGGCGGGAGATTATCACCAAATACCCGTTAAGCAATATACCGCGCGTCGGGGACTATGCCGTCAGCGAAGAGATTATGCTCAAACTCATGAGCTATGTGGAGCGGGTGCTGCCGGACGGAGGAGCCGTGCGCCTGGCTACCAAAGAACTGGTCAACAATCACGTCCCTTCCTGGGAAACGCTGGTCAAGCTGGAAGCGGCGGCGCTGGAGCACAACTGCAGTTTTTTTCAAAATGGCAAGAGCTCCGCTTTCCTCGCAAAATTAGGAGTTCTTGCCCAGCAGAAAGTTACCGAAATATTGACTGGCTTATTGCAGACATCGTCTCGTCGGGCAAAGCCACGCTCTGGGAATTAAAGACCGTATACACCCTGCAGGATGCCATGCAGCTGTGGGAAGTGGTAGCGGTAGACCGCTATAACGAAATACAGGCCGCAGAGGCCGCCAAAAAGCGGGCAAAGAGGAAATAATGGCCATTACCGATACTTTTTCTTTGGTGTTTGAAACCGACGGCGCAGAAGCCGTGGTCAAAGAGTTTAAGCGCATGCAGGACGCGTCGGACTCTGCCGCCAAATCCGCCGACAAAAACACCCA
>CALVEV010000041.1 GCA_944326685.1 Candidatus Gastranaerophilales bacterium | reverse complement strand
CACGGAGTTTTTTGTGCAGCGGGGCATTTATCCGGATGCAGAGACTTTGGGTGCGGCCCACTCGCCGACGCTGTATGCGGCCAGGGACATTGTGGATAATCTGCTTAATCTGTATGAGACGGGGCTTATGGACGAGGTCTATATCGTGTTTACCCACTTTGACAGTTCAGCATCCTCGCACCCGTACTGTATGCGGCTTCTGCCTCTGACACTTGACGGGTTTGAGGATGTAGAGAGCAGTTTTACGCCGGCGTCAGACATGCTGTATTCACCGTCACCGCGAGAGGTGTTTGACTGTCTTGTGCCGCAGTGCGCCGTGGGACTTGTGTTTGCGGCGCTGGTGCAGTCGTCGGCGAGCGAGCACAGCGCGAGGATGAACGCCATGCAGAGCGCCACGGAGAATGCAGATGAGATGTCGGAGAAGCTGACACGCGAGTATCAGACCCAGAGGCAGCTTTCAATAACGAATGAGATAATCGAAATCAGCTCCGGTGCCGAGAGCGCATCGGCTTACGGCAGGGAGCAGGAACGTAACGGAAGGGAGGACTCCCTGTGACAAGCGGCAGAGTAGTGCGCATATCGGGCCCGGTTCTGGATGTGCGCTTTGAAAGTGGTTTTGAACCGGGGATAAAAGCCCTGCTAAAGGCGGGGGACGTGCATATGGAGGTGGCGCTTCAGCTCTCTCCGGGGCACGTACGGTGCGTTGCCCTTGAGGCGACGGACGGACTTGCGGTTGGCACGGGCGTTGAATATATTGGGCCCGGCATAGAAGTTCCGGTGGGCGATGAGATGCTGGGCCGCGCGGTGGACGCGATTGGCAGGCCGATTGATGGACTTGGTGAGATAAATGCAAGTGAAAAGCGCCTTATACACAGAGATCCTCCGCCGTTTTCAGTGCAGAAGCCGGCGACCGAGGTGCTCTGTACCGGAATTAAGGTAATTGATCTTCTGGTCCCGTATCCAAAGGGGGGAAAGATAGGCCTTTTCGGAGGCGCAGGAGTCGGCAAGACGGTGCTTATCATGGAGATGATTCACAACATTGCCACAAGCCACGGCGGATATTCGGTTTTTGCCGGTGTAGGGGAGCGTAGCCGTGAGGGCAATGAACTCATAAGCGATATGCGTGCCTCCGGAGTTATGGATAAGACGATGCTGGTGTTTGGCCAGATGAACGAGCCGCCAGGATCCCGTATGCGCGCGGCTCTCACAGGGCTTACATTGGCTGAGTATTTGAGAGATGAAAAGCGTCAGGACGTTCTGCTTTTCATTGACAATATATTCAGGTTTGTGCAGGCGGGTAACGAGGTATCGGCAATGCTTGGGCGTATGCCGTCAGCCGTGGGCTATCAGCCTACCCTTGCAAACGAGCTTGGCGCCCTTGAGGAGCGCATTGCAAGTACGGACAGCGGTTCTGTAACGTCGGTGCAGGCGGTATATGCGCCGGCGGATGATCTGACAGACCCGGCGCCTGCCACAATATTTTCACATCTGGACGCCACGACGGTTCTTTCAAGATCAATTGCAGAGCAGGGTATTTATCCTGCCGTAAGCCCACTTGAGTCCAACTCAAGACTTATGGAGCCGGATATTCTGGGCAAAGAACATTATGACACAGCCCGTCGTGTACAGGAGTGTCTGCAGCGCTATCACGAACTGCAGGATATAATAGCCATACTGGGTATGGAGGAGCTCTCGGAAGAGGACAGACTTACGGTACACAGGGCCAGAAGAATGCAGAGGTTTTTGTCACAGCCGTTCTTTGTGGCCGAGGCATTTACAGGTGTGCCGGGCCGGTTTGTGCCAATAGAGAAGACGATTGAGGGCTTTAGGGCAATAGCCGACGGAGAGGCGGACGACCTTCCGGAGCAGGCGTTTTTCAACGTGGGCGATCTTGACGAGGCCCGCGAAAAGGCTGAGAAGCTGAGGGGAGCGTCAAAATGACGGAATTTGAGCTTGAGATAATGACGCCGGAACGCCATTTTTACGAGGGAAAAGCTCAGGGGCTGACAGTGACGCTGCCTGACGGCTTGTTCACGATATTGGGAGGCCACGCTCCCATGGTGGCGGCCTTGGAAGTGGGCGAACTGCGGTACAAGACCGATGGCCAGTGGCGCGAGTGCGCCGCGTCAGAGGGCTTTTTGGAAGTAATGTCGGACGGGCATGTTATCGTATTCGTACAGGCGTGCGAGAATGCAGACGAGATAGATGTGGGCCGTGCAAAGGCTGCTGCCGAGAGAGCGAAAGAGAGGCTCTCCAGCAGCGAGAGTATTAGAGAATATGAGATGTCCCGCATAGCTCTTGCAAGGGCAATGAACCGTCTGAGAGTAAAAGGACGCAGCCGTTATATATGAGTATATAAATATCCTGAGTGTGGTACACACTCAGGATATTCTTTTCACTAAAAAAGCTTGATCCTCCAGCTCGTGGAAACCGTTTCTTTTATAAAATTCATATGCGTATGCCGTCCTCTCTGTGAGAAGAACAATTCCGCCGATGCCTTGACGTGACAAATAATCCTCAGTCATCCTCAGGAATTCAGAACCTGCTCCTTTAGATTGCTTTTCAGGTAAAATCCCGAATTCATCGATCCAGTATTCCGTGCCCCTGCACCAGTGCCTTATCCTGCCAAGGGCCATTCCAATCAATACACCGTCTTCATACAGGCCAAATGACAATGAGTTTTTGTTGCCGATTATCTCCAGTACATAGAGCTGTAGTTGCGAATCTTCCCAGACATCGTTCCATTGTTCACGAGAAAAAATATCTACTATCAGCTTTTTTATAGGTTCTATGTCTTTGACATCCAATTTCTTCAGTTCCATTAAAACTCCTCCCAATTTAACGATCCCGCAACTTGGGCCATAGTATAGTAATAATTGTTTATAAAAACACCGTTTGCATAAATTGAACTGCAAACGGTGTTTTGTTATTTTAT
>CALVEV010000040.1 GCA_944326685.1 Candidatus Gastranaerophilales bacterium | reverse complement strand
AATGACAACGGAAGTGAACAATGATCGTAATTTGGTGGGAACAGGATTGTCTTGTGGAGTGGATTCGTTGTTTACGGTTTATCGTCACTTTCAAAAGGAGAAATCAGAGAATTATAAAATAAATAGTCTTTTTATTTTTAATTGTGGTACACATGGTCATTACGAGAATAGTAGGACATATGAGACATTTATCAAGAGATATGATATGAATAAATTAGCAGCGGATGAATTATGTCTTCCGTTATATCAAGTAAATTCCAACTTACATTCATTTACGCATAAAATTGGAGAACAAAAAATGGGATATATTGCTATTCATTCTTGTATTTTAGCGCTTCAAAAAGTATTACGTTTGTATTATATTGCAAGTAGTTGCACATATATGGATACATTAGAAGGAACTCACCATTATCATGATTTTGATTTTGGGGAATTTTCTGATCCATTTTTTATTCCTTTAGTAAGAACGGAAGGCCTTGAATTAATTCTGGAAGGAGCACAGTATTCCAGATCAAAAAAAACAGAAGTAATATCTGAATGGCCCATTGCTCAGTCGTATTTGAATGTTTGTGTTTGTCCTGGCGAAGATGGACGTAATTGCTGTAGATGCTCAAAGTGTATGAGAACCTTAATTCCCTTAGAAGCGATGGGGAAGTTGGACAAATTTACAAAAGTATTTGATTTAGATGTATATAGAAACAATGCTATGGCAGGAAAGGTAGAATTAATGCTTACTTATGGAAAAGAACCTTTTTCGAAAGATAACGTGGATTATGCGCAAAAGAAAGGATTAAGAATGCCTACGAAAGGAGAAATATTTATATTTAGAGTAAAAAGAAAGATCAGACATCTATTTAATAGAATGTAAATTTTGTTTAAAGTGAAAAATAACTATTAAAATTAAGGCTATATTAGATATTAATATAATAGTTAGAGTCATGTATGGTGTTGTTAAATAACCATCGAACGTATAATATTCAAAGATAGCATGACATAAGCTTTATCAGAAGTTTTAAGTGGGTCTATAGATATTATTATTTTGTACTATAAGGAAGATTAAGATGACTAGTTTTTACACAGATGAAATTAATACATTAGTACTTATTTCATTATTGAAGAAACATGGAATAAGAAAAATCATTGCATCACCAGGAACCACAAATATTTCCTTTGTTGGGTCTGTACAGTCAGATCCATATTTTGAGGTATATTCTGTTGTTGATGAAAGAGCAGCAGGGTTTATGGCATGCGGATTAGCTGAAGAAAGTGGAGAGGCGGTCGTGATATCTTGTACTGGAGCAACTGCTTCAAGAAATTATATTCCCGGCCTAACAGAGGCATACTATCGCAACTTGCCTATATTGGCAGTGACATCGACTCAACATACAGGGAAAATTGGAAATTATGTAGCTCAAGTTATCGACAGAGGTTCTTGTTTTAATGATATGGTAAAAATGAGCATTGAACTTCCTACTGTATATTCAGAAAATGATAAACAAGATACGATTACAAAGGTGAATAACATTTTGCTAGAACTATTTCATCACGTACCAGGTCCATGCCATATAAATTTGTGTACAGTATATTCAAACAGATTTACTGTGCAGAACTTACCTGAATATAGAATGATTCGGAGAATTTCAATGGGAAATTTCCCTGAATTACCAAAAGGCGAAATTGCTATATTTGTTGGAGCACATCAGGCATTTTCTGAGAAAGAAACAAATGCGATAGATGCATTTTGTGGTACAAATGACGCAGTTGTTATTTGTGATCAAATTAGTAATTATAGAGGTGAATACAGATTCTTGGCAAACTTAGCCAATAGTCAACAAGTTAACCAAGGTGTAAAAGAATATGAGTTAATAATATATATTGGATATGTACATGGAGCGTATATCCCTTTTCGGTCTAAACAATTATGGCGAGTTAATCCGGATGGTCAAATACGAGATCCATATCGTAATTTGACATATGTTTTTGAAATGGAAGAAATAGATTTCTTTTTACACTATTCAAACGGAGAAAAGAAAAATAATTTATTTAGGAAATGTGAAAGTATAACGGCTAATTTATTAAGAATGATACCAGAATTGCCGTTTTCAAACATGTGGATTGCAAAGGAAACTTCCTATTTAATACCAGATAATTCAATATTACATTTATCAATTCTGAATACATTGAGAGTATGGAACTATTTTGAAACTCCAAAATCAGTTCTTTGCTATTCGAATTCAGGGGGATATGGAATTGATGGATGCTTATCTTCGTTCTTCGGTTCAGCACTTGCTAATCCTGAAAAAGAGCATTATATGGTTATTGGTGATTTGTCTTTCTTTTATGATTTAAATATAATGTTAAATTGTATCCCCCCTAATATACATATTCTTCTTATCAATAATGGTATTGGAACAGAGTTTAAGAATTATAGCCATAGAGCTGCATATTTTGGAGACAAGGCGAATTCTTTTATTGCAGCGGAGGGGCATAATGGTTTTAAAAACTTAAATTTAGTAAAAGGTTTATGCAAAGAATTAGATGTGAAATATCTTTCAGCAAAAAGTAAGGAGGATTATTTAGAAAATCGTGATACATGGTTGAAGTGTGATAGTGGCCCGGTTTTGATGGAAGTATTTACTACAGATAAAGATGAGAGTGATGCT
>CALVEV010000039.1 GCA_944326685.1 Candidatus Gastranaerophilales bacterium | reverse complement strand
CGATGAGCGCACTGCGCCGGACCCGCGCCGGGATCTTTACGCTGGAGCAGGCGCTGACCCTTGACGAAATAGAACGGCTGCATTCGGAAAACAAACTTGCGCAGCGTCTGTTGTGCGCCGACTGCCTTTTTGCCGCACTCGCGCCGTTCCATGTAGACGCCGCTGCCGGCGCCCGGTTGAAAAACGGCCAGCATGTCCCGCTCCCCGCGCCGGAAGGCAGCGTGCGCGTTTACGGCCCGGAAGGTTTTCTGGGTATTGCCCAGGTAAAAAACAGCGTAATGAAGCTGGAAAAATCCTTTTATTGACAGGTGAAGTTTATGCAAATACAGCGAGCTTTGGCACTCGGCTTTTTCGACGGCGTCCATACTGCACACCGCCGCGTACTCGCGCTCGCCCGCGCACGGGCCGATGCGCTGCAAATTCCCGCCGCAGCGGTTACCTTCGACCATCAGCCCGCCGCAAAGATCCACGGCGTGGCGGAAGAGCTGATCTGTACGCTTGACCAGCGCATCCGCCTGCTGAAGCAGGAAGGGCAAATGGACGAAGTGCTGGTGCTGCCCTTTGATACGGACCTGATGCATACGGCGCCGGAACGCTTTGTACGGGAAACGCTGATTTCCCGATTCGGCGCGCGGTATGTCTGCGCAGGCTTCAATTATCATTTCGGGAAAAACGGGGCAGGCAACGCGCCGCTTCTGCGCAAGCTGTGCGCCGAATCGGGGATTGAATGTGAAATCACGGAAAAATACTGCGTCGACGGCGGAAAAGTCAGTTCCAGCGCAATCCGCGCACGCATCGCGCAGGGGGATATCCCGGGCGCGCAGAAGCTGCTGGGGCATCCCTTTACGTTCTGCGGGACGGTTCAGCATGGCAAAGCATTGGGCCGGACGCTTGGTTTCCCTACGATGAATATCCCGTTACCCGATGTGCTCGTATGCCCGGCGCCGGGCGTGTACCTGTGCCGCACACAGCTGCGCGGGGTATGGCATGCCGCGGTATGCAATATTTCCGGCGCGCGCCTGTGCGAAGCGTTTATGCTTGCGCATGAGACCGACGCTTACGGTGAAACCGTCTGCGTGGAGCTGGAAGCGTTCGTGCGTCCGATGCGGAAGTTTTCCAGCCTGGAAGAATTGAAAAAGCAGGTGGATTTCGACAAAAAATATGCCTATGATTGGTTTATGATCCAATATAAATCCCTTTTCTAATTTTTCAGACATGGGTTTTCCTATTTTTCCTGTTGAAAAATCCGGAAATCTTTGTTAGAATTTAAGAGGCGTAGTCTGCCAAGAAAAAACCATATGTGACAGCGCATCCAAAAGCGGAGTAAACTATGATCGTAACCTTTACTTTAAATCCTGCAATTGACCGTATGCTTTTCATCCCCAAATTCATCCCGGGCGGGGTCAACCGTGTCGTATCCACGCATTCCGACGCCGGCGGCCATGGAATTAACGTGTGCCGGGCGCTGAAAGTGATGGGGACGGAAGCCATTGCCTGCGGGTATATCGGCGGCCAGAACGGCCGGATGATTAAAGATTTTCTGACTTCTGCGTCGATCCCCTATGACTTTGTGGAAGTGCCGGGAGAAACGCGCATCAACATCAAAATCATCGAAGAAGACGGCAGGCATACCGATATCAATGAATCCGGCTTTGAAATCAATGACAACGATTTTTCGCGGCTAAGCGAACGCATGGGGAAATATATCAGCCATGACAACATCATCGCGCTGTGCGGGGCGCCGACGCCGCATTTTGAAGCGGATAAGTACGGCTATATGTGCCGGCGCGTAACCGCGCGGGGCGCGCGGCTGATCGTTGATACGCAGCCGGAATATCTGATGGAAAGCCTGAAATCCAAACCGGTATTCGTCAAGCCGGATTTATATGAGCTGTCGCAGATTTTGGGAAACGAAGTATCCACCCCGCAGGAAGTCTGCGAAGGGGCGCGGGAACTGCTGGGGCGCGGTGCGCAAAATGTCGCCGTGGGAATGGGCGGCCGCGGCGCAGTGTTTGCAGGCGCCGACGGCGCGCTGTATATTGAAGCGCCGGAAGTGCCGGTCGTCGGCCCTGTCGGAGCGGGCGCGGTGCTGGTCGCGGGGATTTGCCATGCCCTGCAAAACAGTATGGATTTTGAAAGCATGGCAAAATATGCGGTTGCTTCCGCAAGCGCAAGCGTAACTGTCCCCGGTACCGGTATGGCGCCGCGCCGGGAGATTTTAAAACTGTTCCCAAAGGTAAACGCGTATTGGATGTAAACCGCTTTGCAGGGTCCTGCGCAACACGCAGGGGATGCCGGGGCTGCGCAATCCTGCTGATGAAAACAGACCGGCGCCGTTTATTCCGGAACCCCCGGCTCTGCGCAGCGGCATGGATACAAAGCGGCGGAAAAATCCCGGGCTGCTGCCCGTGCTTTTCCCGCCGCATTTTTGATTTTGATTTTTATAAGGAGGATTCAGAGTATGGAAGCTATGGAAATGCTGCTGTCGCGCCGCAGTATCCGCGCATTTCGGCCGGAACAGATCACCGATGCCGAACTGGAAGCCGTGCTGAAAGCCGGGATGTATGCCCCGTCCGGGCGCAACGAACAGGGTGCGTATTACGTCGCGGTGCAAAACCCCGAAGCACGCGCGCGCATTGCCCGTATGAACGCCGCCGTAATGGGACGTGACGGCGACCCGTATTACGGCGCGCCGACGGTTATCCTCGCATTTGCGGAAGCAGGGAACAATACCGCATTCGAGGACGCCTGCCTGGGACTCGGCAATATGTTCAACGCCGCCTATGCGCTCGGCCTCGGCTCCTGCTGGATTCATCGGACACGGGAGATGTTTGAAACGCCGGAAGGGAAAGCATTGCTGAAAAGCTGGGGCGTGGAAAATCCGCTTATCGGCGTTGGTTCCTGCATTCTGGGCTTTCCGTAGGGG
>CALVEV010000038.1 GCA_944326685.1 Candidatus Gastranaerophilales bacterium | reverse complement strand
GCCGTATCGGCCAGCTCACGAAGAAATAGATCTGCTCGTTTATTCGCAGGAATACCTTTTCCGGCCAGCCCCTTTCCCAGGCTTGTCAAGTCTGGAATAGCATTGCTGATCGGAAGCCGTCCTGCATCCAGGTCTGCGCCAAACAAGTTAAGTGCCCCGGTAAACGGAACCTGCTCCAGCAGCGCCGCGCCAAAATTGGCTGCTGTGTCATTCAAGCTCGTTTCCTCTTCCGGTTCTGTCAGGTCTTCCACAGTATCAAGCAGAATGCCAAACGGGTCCAGCGCCGGCCGCCGGCCGATGAGGAACTCATAGAGTTCATCGTAGAGCCATGCTCCAATCGCAAATTTCAAAAATGCCCATGTCATGACCTTCACGCCGGCCTGCTTCGTTTCTCTCGGAATATCCTTGAAAAGATAGGATAGCTGGTTGTTCACCTCCAGCTGGAACTGCGTGACAAGTTTTGTAAACGGATTTTTCCGCATGAAGAGCGTCGGCACAGCCCCCTTGCTTCTGTCCGCCATGACGCCTGCAACCCACGCGTCCGCTTCGTCCATGGCGTTCTGTTCGCTCAAGCCCTTTCGAAGGTTCTGGGCATACCGCGCCCGGATCAAACTCTCCGATGTAAAGCTGTCAAACAGCTCCATGGGGCTGGATAGTTTGTCTCCCGCTTTTCCCGCCGCCTTGTCTATCTGCCGGAAGAATCTTTGGAGCGTCTTCTCCGGCATAGCGCCCTGCTCCCACGCCTTGACCAGCGGATCGCTGCCGCGCCGGTTTGTCAGGAATGTGCTGCGCTCTACAACGCCGTCATGCTTGTTCATACCGCGCAGGGTATCCCACATACCGCGGAGAATATCCGTGTTTCTTACGCCTGCCCATCCCTGTGTCAGCGGAATTAAGTTCGTGATCCAGGACGCCGGATTGATCGACACCATATTTGCAGCAACGCGTCCCTCCAGTGTCTTCACCAGATTATAAATTTTTCTGTCCAAATCTTTCTCCACTGGCCGGTCATGCAGGCTCTTCTTGTTGGCCAGTAGGTTCGTGTACTCCTCCAGCTCCGCGACAAAGTTGCTCATGGAAAACCGTGCGTTTGCAAAGATATCGTCAATCTGGTGCTGCTTCTCCGTTTCTGACAATTTATCATTGTTCAGAACAGCATCCACCTGCTTCTGGATGCCTTTGTCTGTCGTCCGGTACCGCACCTGATTTCCAAACTGCCGCAGCTTCTGGATGTTGTCCGTCTGGTAGATGACGTCTGCGGCGCCCTCGATATACTTGTCAAAGCCCTCCACGGCGTCATAGACCGTGTTGAACCCAAGCCGCTCCAGGGCGTTGCCAAACCATTGAGTTCCTGGCTTGAACGTGTGCGTCAGGCCGCTTATACTCGTCGGCAGCGCCGTCACCTCTGTGCTGATGCCCAGCGCCCTTCCAAATGCCGCGATGATTCCGTCTCCTTCACCCGGCTGGAAGTGCGGGAAATACCCGCTCCGATAGTTGATCGGCTCATAGCCATTGCGCACTCTTACCTCGTTCATCTGCCGGAAGAGGTCATCATATATCGTTCGGAACTGTTCCACCGCGCCCTTTATTTTTTCTTTGTCAAGATTCGGGTTTTCCTCCCACAGATCGGCAACGACCTTCCGCCATTCCGCAGCGGTCTTTCCGTCCCGCTCCTTCTTCCACTTCGCCCTTTCCAGGAACCGGATGTTATCCTCTGCTTCGCCCAGAAGCTGCACCGCATGGGCCTCAGAAACCATGTTCCCTTTCGCCACATCCCGGGATAGGTTCATGCTCTTAACCTGATCCCGCAGTTCGTTTTTGGGCCTGGTTGCGTCGGCAGTCGCCTTGTGAACCGGCGTGAAATACTCGTCAATGATACGCTGCGCCAAGGCCTTGTCCGGCACGATGTCCCGGATGTTCCGCTCCATGGTCTCTCTGGAATAGAGAATACCCGCCGCCTTGTCCTTCCAGTCATTCGCTGTTTCCAGGTACTGGTCCGCCAACTCCTTCAGCTTGCTCCGCCGCTCCGCGTTCCAGGCCCGCAGCTCCTTGGCGATCCTGTCATACTCCTTCTTGGCCTCATACACAGCCATAATTCCCTTGACGTTGTTCTTTTCCTTGTCCAGGGCAAACTCTGTAATCTCCCCGCGCAGCAGCTGTCCAACCAGAACCTCGTCTCGGTCCGTCAGCAGGTTTCTTGCCGCCACCTTGTCGTATGTTCTCTTTTCTTTCTTGTACTGCTCCCAGAGGCTCACGACCTCCTGCAGCGTTTTGGGCGTCTGCTCCTGCTGCTGTGCCTGCCGCTTTGACTGATATCTTGCTACCGCCTGTAAATCATGGATTTGGCTGTATACGGCTTCCTCGTAATCATTGTAGGCGAACTTCTTGAACGTGTCCGCCTCCGGCCCGTGATATTCCTTCAGATTTCTCTCCGCCGCCTGGAAGTTTTTCAAGACTTCGGAAATCCGGTTCAGCCGGTCGCCCGTCGTCGATTCCCGCTGTTCGTCAAAGAACTCCGGCCAGGTCTCTGCCAGTTCCTTGTACACCTGGTCCATATTTGTTCCGCCCTCGGTGCTGATGTTGAGCCGCCCGAAGCTCCGCTTTCGGTAGCTGTTGAAGTCCGGGATGTCCGCGCTGTCCTTCTTGGATATCTCCAGCTTTGTATTCCGCAGATGGTCCCGCAGCGGCTTGTACTGATCGAGGAATTCTTTGGCCTTTCCGATACTTGCCTCATATGCCTGGTCGAACAGCCTCCGCTTCGTTTCTTTGCTGATTTGCCCGGTTTTCAGATATTCAGCCGTCATTTCTCTGACAGGCCCTTTGAGCAGTTCGCGCCGCGCTTGATAAGGAATTCCCAAACTTTT
>CALVEV010000037.1 GCA_944326685.1 Candidatus Gastranaerophilales bacterium | reverse complement strand
TATTTATTGTTAGCGCCATAATATCACCTCACTTTCTTGTGAAGTAATTGCACTAAAAATAAACAATTGTAATTCGAATCCTTTTGAATACAACAATATTTTATCCCTAGGTCTTAAAAGTGATAGTTATATATACACAATTATTCTATATTATATATTTATTATATACAATAAAATATTACAAAAAATTTACACAATCTATTTGTACGGATTATTTAAAAATATGTTCCTTTGAATCGTAGCATAATACTTTGTATTTATTTTTATCTACAACTATTTTAATAGAATGATTTACATCAGTTCTATATATTTGAGTATCTTTTAAATACTTTAAAGTTAATGGATTTGGATGCCCATATACATTTGCTCCAACTGAAACTAATGAAACTTTTGGATTCAAATATTCTATCATTTCAGGATTAACTACATTCTGAGCTCCATGGTGACCAACCTTTAAAACTGTTATATCTTTTGGAATGTCGTATTTTAATTTGTCAAATGCTACAACTCCTGCATCACCTGTAAATAACATTGAAAAATTATTATATTTTACAAGAGAAATAATTGAGTTCTCATTGTCAATACTTTTAACACTTTGAGGTATATTATTAGCTTTATTAAGTTCAATTGAAAAATCTTTTTCATCTATTATTTTATACTTAGTATTAATTTCTTTTATTTGTGAATAGTTCTTATTTTGATAAATTCTTTTGGCTATTTTTGAATCATCTGAAATAGAATTTACATATACATTTTGTATCTTCAATTCATTTATTAAATCAACTGCACCTCCTGCATGATCACTGTCAAAGTGAGTAATTATTAATGAATCAATATTTTTTATACCTTTATCTTTTAAATATTTTAGAATAATCATCTTAGCTTTAGATGGACTTCCGTTATAACCTGATTTCCCAGTATCAATTATTACATATTTATTCTGTGGCGTTTTTAATAGAAATGCATCTCCATTTTGAACATCAAAAGCTATTATTTCTAACTTGTGATTAGGAATATTTATCATTGATAAAACTAAAATCAACAATAATGTACAAAATATTTTTACAGCCTTTGTATCTACAAATTTAACTTTTAACAGATAAACAAATAACATTAAAATTGCATAATAAACCAACACCTGAAACATTGATGGATGAGTTGTTATTATTAACGAATTAGGTAAATTAGCAAAGAAATTAGATATCCAAACCAATATATTCAACATTGGATTTAATACAAAATCAAATACCATACATACAAAATCTGCAATTGGGTTGAACAAAGCAAAAACAGAGCTTACAAATCCTCCAAAGCTTATAACTGATAAAAAAGGAACAGACAAAATATTTGCAAATATTGAATATGAACTTATTGTATTAAAATAAAACATCTGAATAGGAATTACCCAAATTTGAGCAATCAAAGGAATCATTACAGCACCAGAAATACATGCCGGTATTTGGGGCATATAGTTCATAACAACAGTAGTAGAAAGTAATAAGCCAAATGTAACAATAAAAGATAACTGAAATCCAACATCATTAATAAATGCTGGATTATATAATAACATCAATAATGCAACAAATGACAATAATGAAATACTATGAGCATCTCTATCAATTAATTTTCCGAGTAATATAAATATCAACATTACAGCAGCTCTAATAACAGAAGGTCCAAGCCCTGTCATAAGAGAGTATAAAATTACAACACAAATACCTAAAATAATAGATATTTTATATGGAACATTTAATCTTCTTAAAAAGAAATATAAAAACCCATATATAAATGCAACATTCATCCCTGAAGCTGCAAGAATATGCAGTAATCCTGAATTAATAAAAGTAGTCTTTATATAATCAGGAGGGGCAATCGCGTCATCACCAAATACAACTCCACCCAATATTTCTAAATTAGGACTTTTTAAATATTTGGAATGGGATTCTAATATTCCAATTCTTGAATTATTTAAATTTTGAATAAACTTCCATTTCAAAGATAATTGAGCTGGGATTATATAATAATCATTAGAATTGGCATAAAAAACTGTATGTGCTTTGAAATTTCTTAAATAATCGCCATAACTAAACTGCGAAGGATTTGTTGATTGAAAAGGCTGAACAAGTTTACCCTTTATATTATATGTATTACCAATTAATGGCATATTTTTAATATCACCATCATACTTTAAACTTACAAGAGTTTTATTATGAGGAATTTCAACTCTTTTCCCATCAAAATTTATAGAATTAACCTCTACGAAAAATTTTAAAGTATTTCCTTTCGCAAGATTTGGTATTGATACCACCTGACCTGATATTTCTGTTTTTAATGGAGCATATGAATATAATTCATCAGAATTTTTGATTCTTAATTGAGCATTAAAAAAACCAAAATAAAACATAAATAGCCATAAAAGCAAAACTTTATAAGAAAAACAATCTCTTAAAAATAAAAATAATAGAATAAAAGAAACTCCCATTCCGAGAATAATAGGGTCATTATTAAAATATGCAAATAACCCCAATATATACATAATTGAGGTTATAAACATTAAAAAGTTTTTATTTTGTGAAATATCTCTTAAGCTATCCTTAAAATTATTTTCCAAGAGCTTTTGCCTTTTCTGCAGTCTTATCAATTAAATTATAGAATAAATCTTTTGTATCAGCTTCATCCATATAATCAACACCAACTCTAGTACATCCACCTTTTGTCGCAACTGATGCGATCAAATCTTCAGCAGATTTATCACTATTTAAAAGCATTTTTGCAGAACCAATAGCTGTTTGAATACTTAAAGTAAGTGCTTTTTCGTATTCCATACCTAGAGCTTCTCCTGCACGAGCAATTTCATTAATAACTTTATAATAAAATGCAGGACCAGAACCTGATATTGCGGTAACAATATCAATTTGAGATTCATCTATGACAATACATTTACCAATGTTTGATAACAAAGCTTCTACAAATTTTATATCAGAATCTGTTGCACATTTTCCTCTTGCAATACCACTCATACCTTCCCTTATTAAAGCTGGAGTGTTAGGCATAACTCTAACAACTCTTGATGATTCAGGCAAAATATTTTGAATAAAATTAGTTGTTACACCCGCTGCAATTGAAACAACTAATTTATCTGCAGTAACATATTCTTTTATTTCATTTAAAACACCCTCTACATAATTAGGAGTTGTTGCAACGAAAATCACATCTGATAACTCTACAAGCTTTTTATTATCAGTTATAACTTCAATACCTAACTTTGCACTTTTTTCTTTAGCAGCATCTAAAGAAACTTCTGATGCAACTATAAAACTAGAATTTACAAACTTAGAGCTTATAACCCCGCCTATAATTGCACTTGCCATTTTTCCGCATCCGATAAATCCAATTTTTTTGTTCATAATAATTAACCTTTTGTTGACTATTCCTATTGTTTCTTATAATATGTATTAGCATAATAATATAAAGTAGCAAAAAAGGGAACAAGAAAATGAGACGTACACTAGAAGGAACTAAAATAAAAAGACAAAAAGTTAGTGGCTTCAGAGCTAGAATGTCTACTCCTGGCGGACAAGAAGTTTTAAACAGACGTAGAGCAAAAGGAAGACACAAATTAGCTATCACTGCTAAAAAACGTGCTTAGTCTTTTTAATTAAAAGAAATTTAAAAATCCAACAATTAATTATAATTGTTGGATTTTTTTAGGGTAATGTAAAAGGTTCCATATTTAATAATACAAATTACACTAATCCTAATTTTACAGCTTTAACTGAAGCATCTACACGTCCATTTGCTTTCAACTTTGTGAATATTGAACATATATGAGCTTTTACAGTATGGATACTAATCATAGTTTTATCTGCTATTTCCCTATTATTTAAACCTTCTGTCATTAATCGTAATATTTCTACTTCTCGTTCTGTTAATTCCATTTGATACCCCTTAAGATTACTTAATTTTAATTTATAACTTAAATAGCCAAATGTATATTACCCAGTTAGCTATTTTTGAACAGGCATGAAAATAATAAGAAATCATACAATTGAATGGTTGATTAAGAAAAAAAAATCATTAATATAATCATGTAGGTAAAAATATATAGGAGCCCCAAATGTCAAGTTATTTAAATGGTCGTTCCCTATTAACAGGGATTCAGACAGGTATGCAGAGTAGTTTTGCAATATTATCAGGTTTATATAAAGATGGTATTACCCAACAAAATCTAGTAGAATCAATGGGAAATTCAGATTTCTTAAGAAGTACTGGAGTTATGGGTTCAACTTTTGCGTCCTATTTAACCCAAAACTTTGGAACAATTGATAAAAACTCAGATGGTATAATTGGCGCAGACGAAATGCAACAACAATTATCACTTATGAGTTCACAAGGTCTAACTCGCCAACAGTTAACTCAACTAGGATCGATGAGTGGAATTTCCGCAGATATGCAAAGTGAAATTTTAAACCACTTTACAGAAATAGATACAAATCACGATGGAAAGGTTAGTGCAGGAGAAATCCAAGCATATAATTTAACATCAAAAATGGAACAAAGAAAAGTAGAAGATGAAAATAAAATGATAAAAAATACATCTATTTTCTATGGCGATGAAGATAAAGAATTTTCAAGCAGTTTATTATCTTACAAATGGATAAACGAAGATAAATAATAAGGAAGGATTAGTGTAATTAATTGGGAAAAATGATACTCCGGATGAAATTTCAACTCCGGAGTTTTAATTTTTTATCGTAATAATAAGAAAACTTTGCAAAAAAAAGATTAATATGTTATTATATTTGCGTTACAGATAGTATAATTAAGTATAAAGGAGACCAAGCCATAGTAAACGAAGATAACAAATACGGAAACCGTGGAGGAAAAGATAAAGACCGAGTTTTAATAAATGAAAAAATCCGTTCAAAAGAAGTAAGATTAATAGATGAAAATGGAGAAAATCACGGAGTTGTCCTAACATCAAAAGCTTTAGCTATGGCTGAAGAAGCAAATTTAGATTTAGTAGTGGTAAGCGCAAACCAAGCACCACCAGTTGCAAAAATACTTGATTACGGAAAATATAAATACGAACTAGAAAAAAGAGCAAAAGAAGCTAAGAAAAAACAACATACAGTTGATATTAAAGAAGTAAAAGTTCGCTATAAGATAGATACGCATGACTATCAAGTAAGAATTAAAAACATCAATAAATTCATTGCTCAAGGCAATAAAGTAAAAATTGTTGTAATGCTAAGAGGTCGTGAAATGCAACATTCAAGATTAGCAATGGATTTAGCTAACAAGTTTATGGAAGACTTAAAAGGTGATACAATCGCAGTAGAAAAGCCGCCTAAACTTGAAGGTAGAAATGTAACATTATTCCTTGCACCTGTATAGAAAGAAAATCTTGACTATTTTTTTTCAGCAAGTAGAATAAAAGAAGTTAAATTACTAGCTAGTCGTAGTTAATAATTTAAGTAGCAATAGCTCCATTAAGGAGCGAGAGCGACGGGGTTAAAAATCGTAGAGCAAGGCTCTGGCAACAACCCAAATGACAAGTTAATAATTTAAGCCGCAATAGCTCAGTTGGTAGAGCAAGGGACTGAAAATCCCTGTGTCCTTGGTTCAATTCCGAGTTGCGGCACCATTTTTAAAAAGAGTCTTCGGACTCTTTTTTTATTGCAAACGATAACGAAGAATTAATTATCGCTATTATTTCTTTTCAGTAGTATATGGTTTAACTTCATCTTTTGATTCATTAACCATTTTATGGTCTTCAAATGATTTATATCCCATATTTTTTATTTCATTTGTATATTTTACCATTGGATATAATATTGAGCTTGCCAATATTATACTTGAAACAACAGCTCCACCCAATGTTCCGCTAAATATTTTTGCCAATTTTCCAATTTTTGATTTCGTTTTAATAAAAGATGCTGTTAAAATCCCTCCTAATATCGCACCAATAAGTGTCGTTGTATGTAGCGCTTTCTTAAATTTCTTGCTAGGATTTTCGCCATATTTATCATATTTTTTATGAATATCACGAACAAGCTTTTCAAATTTATCCTGATTATTTTCAGGAATTGTAAATTTCATAGTTGAACCTGTTTTCAGATATTTTGTTTCATAAATAATTCTGCCATCTGAAGTTTTTCCAACTTCTTTAGGAATTTCCGGTAACATTGCATTTGTTTTCATATTCATATCAACCATATTTATATAAAAAAACTAAAAAACATTTTTGTCTATTTATTAAGAAATTTAACAAATTCTCAAATTATACATTTGTAGTATTTAGAGATATATTATTTTCTTATTTATAATACTTACTAAGAATTTATTTTATCCATTATTTCTTGTATCTGAGCACGCATTTTATAATATTGAAGCTTGGATTTGGAATCAATGTAAGAATCATCAAAAAAACCACATGAATTATCATAAATTTTTATAAGTTTATTATATGTATCTCTAAGAATATTGATTTCATCTTTATATTTATGAGAATTTACCAATTCATTTGACTCATCTTTGATTAATATTTTAGAAATTTCATTTATATCATCTCTTAAATCACTTTCATATTGGCTTAATTCATCATTCCATAATTCAATTTTTTGTTCTGGTAATTTTAATTCTTTTTTATTAGAAATATTAAGCTTAGTTTTGATTGATTCTTTTTTATTTATTATATTTTCAACTAACTTTTGCAAACCTGATTTCTTTATTGAACATTTTTGGCCTTCAGAATTATATGCACTATCTATTAATTTAAACCAAACTAGTTTTGTTTCTCTTGGGATATTATCTAATTCAAAACGTTCTTTTGATGCTTTTATGGTATCTTCTAATTTTTCAGATCTCGTAATAGTTGCATAATCTTTATACTCTGATTCTAATAAAAGATATTCTAGCCTATCAATAATATTATTACTTTTAGGAGAGAACTTTTCATTATATGTATTAAAATAGTTTTTATTTACATTTTGCAAATATCTAATTATATCTATAGCATGTATATTTTTATTTTTATTTCCCCAAACAAAATCTAATTTGAACAATTTTTCAGCACCTTTAAGAGACAAACCAGAAGCACAGTAATCCATTAAAATATAATGTTTATTTGAGGATTCTATATCCTTTTTAGTTAATTTTTTTGATTCTAAAAATTCTATAAAATTATCTAGTCCTTTATCATTTTTGATATTATCTAACATATTTTTATATATTTCTTTAGTACACGAAGAAGAAGAAGAAGGTGAAAACCTAAAAGCACTGCTTAAAGGAATATTTACAACATTATTTTCTCCAATCTTTGCTTCTAAACTTTTTCCAATACTTGAAAGCGAACGACCAATTAGAATTACTACATATTTATCTTTTCCAAATCTTTTATCTAAACCAGATTTAACAACATTTGCTACATAGTTATGGATCTTTATTAGTTCTTGATAATGTATAGGATTATATTTTTGAAGTTTATTAAAATCTTCACGCAAAATATTTTTTTCCCCTTCTGTTAATTTTAAATATTCTTTTACTGAGAATTTCTTTAATTTATTTATTGGGTCTTCACTAATGATTTTAACAAAACTATCTTTACTAATTTTCCCATTAAAATTAATACCGCTACTATACATTACATTAGAAGGATTTAATTGAACTTTAGATGATATAGTTCTGTTGCAATTATTAATAGGGTAAATGTTAAAATATTGATTGGTATTATTTTTTATTGCTTGCATTGTATTAAATTAAAAACACATAATAATTATTTTTGCTAGTTTATAAAATAAAAACGATATAAAAATTAAAAGTTTTTTATTAGAGTCAATATCGCGCAAATTATTTTTTTACAATCCTTATAACTAAATAGAAATAATAATAAAGGAATTATTAATGAATACTTTACCCATAAGCAAACCGTACAACACTCAATATAATAATATTAATTTCAGATGTAATAAATTTTATACTGCACAAGAAATTAAAGACGCAGCTATAGTTTCAAATAAAGAAGTAAGTGAAGGTTTAGAAAAACTAACCAAGAAAATAAAATTTGTTAATCAAATATTAGGTAAAAATGATAAAACTAATAAACCTGTATCCACACAAATTGGCGATGCTTTTGTATTTATCAATATGGACAAAACAACAAAAGGTAAAACCAAAATAAATATCTTCTCTGATACTCCAGCAGCAGTATTTTCATATTCAGGTATCGAAAATCAATATAAAAAAATCGAAACCCCAAATATAGAAAGACAAAGTTTAAATATCGTTATATCAGATAAAGATGGCAGAATGTGTAACGGAACACTAAGTACAATTGATGATAATTGTACAACATTTGAAAGAAATATTAAAACTGGAAAAAGAAAAGCTGAAGGAAAATATTTTATTATGGTTCCTAATATAAATGAATGTAAAGATCAAAAATTTGAAATGAACGATTTTGGGTATAATAAAACGACTCTAACGATTAGAAATATATTTTCTCAATTATTCAATAAATTGTCATTAGTAAAACCTGAAATTAATTTAACAAAATAAAATAAAATTTTAATATTTATAATTAATTTATGCTAATATAAAGCAATGAAAAACATATTTATATTATTTTTTGTAATCTTATTATTTGTTTATTCTGGATATGTTGAACCTAATTTATTAATATATAAAAATCAAAATATATACATTCAAAATTGGAATAAAAATTTAAATGGATTTAAAATTGCAGTAATTTCTGACTTACATATAGGCACAGGAAATATTAACTGCGAGAAAATAGATAAAATCACAGATAGAATTAACAATCAAACTCCTGATTTAATTGTTTTGTTAGGAGACTTTGATGCAAAATATATTGAATATTCTAAAATTCCTGAACAAAATATTTCAAAGGCATTAGAAAAATTAAAAGCAAAATATGGTGTTTATGCAATATTAGGAAACCACGATTATGACCCTCCACATATCGTAAATAGAATTCTTAAAAATTCAAATATTAAACTATTAGAAAATGAAAGTGAATATCTTTCTTGCGGGGTTAGAATTGTTGGTTTAAAAGACTTATGGCATTATTCATTAAATCCCAAAACAATTACTGGTAATATTAATCAACCAACAATTGTATTATCGCATAATCCTGATATATTCCCAGAAATCCCTCAGAAGACAAGTTTAACACTTAGTGGACATACACATGGCGGAGAAATTTATATTCCATATTTAGGTTCTCCTTTTGTACCTTCAAAATATCATCAAAGATATAGAAAAGGATATATTGTAGAAAGTAACAAACATTTATATGTATCAGGAGGAATAGCGACTCTTAGTAATTTTAGATTTTGTAACCCTCCAGAAATTATATTTATAAAGTTATACAAACAAACTCCTGAAACAAAAATTGAAAACTACAATAAAAATAGAGGTTTTTCAAAAAATTATATACCTTACTATAGAAAAATTTTTAGTTTCATATAAAATATTTTTATACAAATATGGAGAGTAATTATGAAAAAAATTCTAACAATCTGCACATTATTATTTACAACATTTTTTGCAACAACTAATTTAACCTTAGCCTACGAATATACTCAAGTTAGAGCTGAGCATATTCTAGTAAAAACTCAAGAAGAAGCGCAACATCTTGAAAAAAGGATTGCTGATGGTGAAAGTTTTGAAGAATTAGCTAAAGAATATTCTCTTTGTCCATCAGGCAAAAATGGAGGAGATTTAGGCTACTTTGGCAGGGGGCAAATGGTTCCAGAATTTGAAAAACCTAGCTTTAATATGGCTATAGGAGAAGTATCTGAACCTATTAAGACACAATTTGGTTGGCATATTATAAAAGTTTTAGATAAAAAATAAAACATTAATTTATAAAAATAACCTTAGATTTAAAAATCTAAGGTTATTTTTTATCCCAACGATGTTCATATTCTTCAACAGCTTTAGCAGCATCATCTTCAGAATAATTATAAGCAGATAGACTTATCATTATTCTACCTTCAGATTCTTCAAAAAGTTTTTTCTTAACTTTATAAGGATAAGTTTCATTTCCTTGCATATTCCCGTTATGTATTTCTCTTATTACATCATCAATATACATTTGCATATATTGAGGTATTTTAGGATGACGTTTTATATATTCACACAGTGGCATATTTTCTCGATAACGATTTCCACTTGCAGATGTTAAAAGAAAATTACCAATAGTATTCAAACCTCCATTTGAAGCTGGAACAATATGTTCAATAGAACCTGTTGATGCTATAAATATACGTCTCACAATTTCTGTATGAGTTCGTTTTGAATACTTTACAACAAATGCATTTTTGCTACTTTCTGATGTTGGAAGAAATAACGCTTTATTCTTTATTGTATTAAAAATTTCACGTTCATTTTCTTTAGGAATAAATTTTTCTAACGATTCAAGATATGTTTTCCGTTTAAAAGTATCTTGAGTTGATTTACTAAGAATTATTTGCCGACAGGCAGTACTTTTAGCTCTAATTTCAAGTGCTGATTGCGGAGATAATCTTTTTGTAAGCATATCAACATCATCTAAAACTTCCATTTCTTCTAATTTTAATTTTATAAGACAATTCGTTTTTATCATTTTCAAACAGTTTTGAAGATTATCATCTGGATTAATTAATGCAAAATCTTTAAATATAGCAAACATAGCTTTCTCAACAGGAAGCATATTTTTCTGATATTTAGAAAGTAACTCAACAGCATCTTCAGCATTTTTACAATGTGAAAGATTCTTCTCAAATTCTTTTATTTTTTCACTTGGAATAATTTCTATCCCGCGATATGGACAAGTAATATTCCGTAGCTTTCTAAGAGGTTTCCCAGCAGATGTTTTACCCTCATAAGGGATATCGTAATAATAATGTAAATAATTTTGGGGAGTTATATGTTTTAAATCTTTTGAGGACATAACATCCATTCTCTATCCTGTACACTATAATGATAACAGATGTATCACCACCCTGCAAGACTAACTACTTATTTACAAATTATAATTCTAACGAGTAGACCGAATTTACCCCCTTACATTTACTCCTTTCCCCCTACCACTTGAATAGTTTGAAAAAAATAATATAATAATAATGTAATGTCTTATTATGCAACTTTTTTGAAAAAAATCCCCAAAATTAAACGGTTTCTGGATAATGATTGTTCTGACCAGATATATCACTATACCAAACCTGAAAAACTTTTGAACATAATCTCAAACAAAACGTTGAGATTATCTAATGTGCTTTATCTAAATGATAAAGCCGAAGTATCATACACTTATAGACTTATTGTTGATTTAATAAAAGAAAATCCTCAACTAAATAATGAACTATATAGCAAAGTCATTGATTATTTTACTAAGAAATACAAACATATAGTCGATGGAGATAACGAATTATATCAACAAGAATATTACACGATATCTTTTTCAACAGAAAAAGATAATTTAATTCTGTGGAACAATTATTCTAAAGAAAAAACATATACAGGATACAACCTTGGTTTTGACATCAACGATTTAATGTGTGATATCTACAAAAAGCAATATAACGCAATTTGCGGATGCATTATCTATGATGAAAAGAAACAAAAATCAATAATTAGAGCTATTCTTCACCATTGGAATAAAAAATACGAAAGAGCATTATCTGCTTTAAAATACAAAAAATTAGCAAAAAAATTAAGACTAGAAAACATAACATTTGAACTAATTGATATATTGAGTTTGGTAAGTGTATTCTTTAAGAAGAATGAGTTTCAAGATGAAGAAGAATACAGAATAGTAATTGTAAATCATACTCAGTTTGGAGAATTACCTGAACCAACAAAAATCATTGAAAAAAATGGTCTATTTGTACCATATATTGAATATAAATTCCCTAAAAAAGCTTTAAAATCAATTAATATCGGCCCTACAATGAATGAAAGTATATTCTACACAAGTACAAATAGAATGTTATTAAATTTTGGATACGATAAAGTAGAGGTAAGCTGGTCAAAAATACCATTAAGATATTAATATTTGTAAATTATTTCCAAAGTTTAGGCAATTCATATTTTCAGGCAATTTAAATGATGTATGGATAATGTGTCATTTAAAGCGCGAATAAGACCAACAACAATGAAAGAATTCACAGAAGCAACTGCTGATATCTATAAACGTGCTTCTGTAGAATATCCTTGGACAGCAAAAGAAACTATTAAAGCAGCTAAAGCATATACAACAGATATTTTAGATTGCACAGCTGGTGGCATTGTTGATGAAACAGGTAAAAATGTCGTTTTATTCCATATATGTCCAACTCAACCTCAAAATTTCAATTTTGAAGAAATAGAAAAGCATATTATGAATTTTGTAGAAGAAGAAAAAGGAAAACTCAAAGGTTTTATACTTGGTTCTCAAAAGATGTTTCACGATTCAGAAATGATGTTCAAAAGATTACACAGAATGCTTACAAATAGAAATATTCCTACAACTATTATTAAAGGGAATAAAGATGATAAAACCCATATATTATACAATGCTGCAAAAAATGAATGGTTGATATCTAACTTTGCTATTAATCAAAAATTAAATAGTGGAGAAAAAAATGCATCTAAAATTTTAGCTGATTGCTTTGATGAAGTTAAAATAGCAACTGGAGATATAATTTAAAAGAAAATATTAAGAAATATAACAAATTATAAATTATGTGAAATTATTAATACAATATCGACTTTATATAAAAGTAGAGAGACAATAATTTATTAAGGAGATTTTAATGAGTGGAGTAAATGGTACTAATGGAGTTAACGCAGCAAGTTCACTATATTCAACTTCAGAAGTAAGTGCTAGCAATAGTAGTAGTGAAATTGGAACAATTCAAATGGTTAGCGAGGACTCTAAAAGCGAAGAGACACAAAAAGCAAACAAAGCTAAACAAACATTAGAAAATGATATAAATAAAGGTAATGCAATATATAATCAAACAAATTGGTTTGGTAATTTTATAGCTGCTGTTGAAGATGATAAAATGGGTGATTTTGTAATTATAAAAGGACTTCCCAACGATATAACACTCGGAGAAATAAAAGTAAAATATAATCTTCCAGATGGTTCATTGAAACACATGATTTCATCTGGAGGAGGAAATTTTAATACATATAATCCCCCAACTAATTCGGATGGTGGATATGTTCGAATATATTCTGATGACTTCGCTGAAGCTCTTGGTATTTCAACAAGAGAATTAAAAGGGATGTTTCCTGATAAACAATTTTCACCGTGGTATAAACTTGGAACAAAAGAATAAAAAAAGAAGCCTTTATAAAAAGGCTTCTTTTTTTGATATTAAAATAATATAAAAATAAAAGAAAATCTTCTTATTTGTAATATACTAGATATGTTAATAAAACAAATAAGGAGCGAGATTAATGATAGATAAAACAGCAATAATTGATCCTTCAGCACAAATAGCAGAAGATGCAATTATAGGACCTAATGTCGTTATAGGTAAAAATGTTAAAATAGGTTCAAAAACACGAGTTATAGCAAATGCCTATATTGAATATGCAGAAATTGGTGAAGGGTGTACAATATCACCTTTTGCAACAATTGGTTCAGAGCCTCAAGATTTAGGTTATAAAGGAGAAGAAACAAAAGTTATTATTGGTGATGGAACTATCATTAAAGAAAACGTTACAGTACATAGAGGTGCAGCTTGTGGAGATTTCACAACAAGAGTTGGTAAAAAATGTTTATTAATGGTTGGTTCTCACGTTGCTCATAACTGTGTATTAGAAGATGAGGTAATCTTAGCGAACTTAGTAACACTAGGTGGTCACGTTCATGTTGGTTTTGGAGCTTTTGTTGGAGGTATGAGCGTATTCCATCAAAATCTTAGAATTGGTAAAATGGCTATTATTAGCGGTTTCTCTGCTGCTCGTCAAGATATTCTTCCATATTCTAAAGGTGAAGGCAGACCTCCTGTTCCACGTGGACTTAATGTTGTTGCGATGAAACGCAGAGGAATTCCTCAAGAAGAAAGAACTGTTGCAAATGAAGCATTTAAACTTCTTATATCCGAAGAATATAATACTTCTCAAGCAATTGAAAAAATCAGAAAAGAATTACCTGCAAATAAAATTGTTGATGAGATGATTGAATTTGTTCAAACTTCAAAAAGAGGGGTTACTCTTAAATCTCATAAATCAGGGTATCAATCTTTAGAAGGCTAAATAAAAAAAAATGGTTCTTTTAACAAGAACCATTTTTTTTACCAAGTTTTTATTTCTTTATCCACCAAATCTGGAATAATTGTTTTATTTATACCTTCTAACCATTTCTTTTGATTTTCAGGAAGAATAGCTTTCAGTTTAATTGCATCTTCCTCATTATTTAATGGGTATTTATGAGTAAATTGGATTACTACTACACCTTTTTGAGCTATTGGTTTTTCGGCTTTAAACATATTCTGTGTTAAGTATCTATGTTTTTCATCTCCTTCTATTAACATAAAATTAGTAATCGCAATATCATCCTTATCGTTATACATTAACTGAGTATCTAGTGGCGTTTTTTTACTAGCAGCATTTGCTATGTTTTTAGCATATTCTAAAGGTTTATTATAAGCTTTAATATAATAAACTCCTATTAAATCTGTCCAGTTATCGCCATTTTCATTAGCTTTATAATATTGATTCATAAAAGATTTCGTTTCTTTTGAATAAGAGCTATATTTTAATGTGTATGTTGTTCCATTAAATACAATAGTAGGTTGTTTTGTATCCGCTAAAACAGCACTGCCAAGAAATAATAAAATTAAACTTATTAATACTTTTTTCATAATTCATCCTTATACCATTTAATATCTCTTGTATAATACATAATTGCTATAATTGCAACAAATAAACCTAGACTTCCTATTAAAAGAGCAAAATCCTGCAAGTTTAATACCGTATAAAGGTAAGTATATAATAAAACTAGTATACTTGAAATTGTTCTTGCCATAATTTTATCTTTATCTGTCAAAACAAAGTAAGTGTATCCTCCTATCACAGATATAGTCATTATTGTTGCAATAAAATAAGCTAATCCAAAATGAATAAATTCAGACATTGATAAAAGCAACATGTAGAATATAATCATTGAAAAACCTATTAAAGTATATTGAAATGGGTGTATTGGTTTTATTTTTGATGCTATTTCAAATAAGAAAAATGCTAGGAATGTTAATGCAATAAATAAAAATCCATATTTTACACATCTTACAGTCATTCTATAACTATCTACTGGTGTTAAAAACATAACATCACAAGAATTATTCATATCTTGAGCATCTATAATATTCCAAGTTGCCTTAAAACCATTTTTATTAGTATCTTTTTCAGATGGGAAAAAATCTCCTTCAAAACTTGTGTTCTTCCAATTACCTTCTACACTAAGATTATTGCTGATTCCGCCGACTTTAAAACTTATCCCATATATACCTCTTAAAGTATATTGTGCTTTAAATGGTATCAATTTTGGAGCATTTGATAAATTTACAATACCTAAAGCATTTCCATTTAAGTCTTTGGTTCTTTTTCCAATTAACCCTCTTATATCAGATACATTTAGGATTAATGTTGCATTTCCTTTGATATTGCCTGGATTGATAAAGGTTCCATTTGTTAATACTTCTGTTGTATAAACAGGTATTTTAAAAATCCCCTTTTTACGATATTCGGTTTTGATTTTTGACTGAACATTATAATCATTAAGTTTAAGGGTTTCACCATTTTTTAACCTTAATTCAGGTGCCATTATTGTTTGTTGATGTCCCCAAGACATCGCAACTTTTCCAATAGCTTCATTTTTGAAATTTTCGCGTTCTTTTATTGTATTTTCTACACAAAATAAAGGTATTAGCAATAATAATAAAAATAGTATTATAATAAATAATTTTTTCCCAATAGGGTTAGATTCGTCTCTAAATCTCTCAATAAATTCGTTATTTTCTTCCATAATTAATTCCTTTCTTAAAAATGTTTAGTTTATTATAGTCACTTGGGTAATATTTGTCAACAAGTTTAATATATTTACATTTAAATCAAACATTTTTGTAAAGAGATATTAATTTGGCTCTTTTATTGTCGCTTTACTAATTTACCACCTTACCCATTTACCCCTCTTCTTGCATTACTCTTTGAGAAATTTTAAATACAGGTAAATCATTTCCTGCTTTTATATCTTTAGGGTTTGGATTTTTTACCCATAAATCAATTGAATCTTCATTAATATATTGTTTTGAATTTTCTGCGATTATGTATTTTACAACATCTTTAGGTTTATCTTTATAACCCTTTATATCAGCAAAATCAAGAACTTTCATAAAGTTGTTTTTCATTACATAAAAAGCATTTTCTACTCCGCCTGTTTTATTTAAAATCTTTGTTTCATTTGGGTTTATTGGATAACCATTTTGTTTTTTTACTTCAATATCTTCATCTATTAAATCTTGATTTTTTAACTTTTTAATATTTTCTTCTCCAATATCATCCTTAATTTTTTCTAAATTATCTTTTGTAATCTTATACCCTGTAAAATAATTAGTAACATTTACAGATTCTAATCTGTATGATGTTCTAAAATTAACATCAGCATTACATCCTTGATGATCCAATTTCATATCTAAATTTTTTGGAACTACACCATTTTGGAATAAAAGAACATCTCTTATTGTTAGAGGTTTTGTTTTATCTTTTCTCTTTTCACTTAAATAATACAAATCATATTTAAGAACATTTACTGTTCCTTTTACATCTGCAAAAGCATCGTGAGCATCATCTAAATTCTTACAGAATAAAAATTTATATTGTTCTGATAATCTTTTTCTTGCTCCTAGGTATGGATGAATTCTTTGTTGCAAAATAAATGGGTCAATGACTTTATATGCTCGTTTAGGTTTTAGTTGTTCATCTGAATATTCATTGTGCTCATTTATTGCGTTGTTTAGCATTTTGATATCAAATTTTGAATTATATGCAACAATAATACCATTTTTCTTATTTAGGTAATTATTAACAAAAGGTTTTAAGACTTGTTCCATAACTGGCGCATCCTTCAAGTCTTCATCATAAATTCCGTGAACTGCCGAAGCTCCTTCAGGGATATGCATTTTAGGATTAATTAATTGACTATATCCACTATCTTTTACAACCTCACCATTTTTAACTTGAATAGCGCCAATTTGTATTATTTTATCTAACGGTTTTGAATAATCATCAGTATTAGTCCCTGTTGTTTCTGTATCAAAAACAACGCAATCAAGAATTAATTTCCCATTATTATCTGTAATTGGAACATCTAATGATTTATGTTTTGACATATTCATTAGTTCTTTCAAGTTTGTTGCAAAAGAAATATCATCAGTCGGTTTTTCATAAAGATTTTTAGCTGGTGGTTCTTTTACTTCTCTAGAATCTATTGAATGAGAAGTTGCTAATGGTTTAGTTACATTATATTTATTAAATCTTTTAACCCAGCTTGTATCATTAGTTTCAGCTAAAGCATTTGCATGTTGAAACACATAAAAATCTGTTTCTGTTGCAGTATTCCAATCAAGCGGTTCTTTTGATAAGTTTTTCCATCCAACTTTATTGAAATCAAACCAAACTCCATCTTGCATCAAGCCTGTGCCTTGATACTTTTTGTCATTTACTTTTTTTATATAGTTATCTTCAAACCATTGACCTTTAAATGTCATACTTACAGGTGGATAGTAATGATTTGATAATTGTTTAATTTGAGGGTTTGAAACAGGTTTTGATTTATCGCTTTTAGGTTTATTAACGATAGGTGCATAATAGTTTGATATTAAATTTGTTTGAATATTCATAACTAATTTACCCCACTAAATCCAATTTGCTACCTGTTTCTGTTGCTTCTTGTGTTTCGTAAAATCTATTTTTTACTTTTTCATATTCAGATTCAGAATGTTTCCAATCTCTTTCAAATTGTTGATTGAATACATTTGCTAATATAGGTTTATCAAAAGCTATTGCAACTTCATTATTTCCGCGTTTATATTTTTCTTTGGCATTATTTCTATCAATCATAATTTTATAGTAGCCTTTGATTGTAGAAAGTTTTCCTTTATCTTTTTCTGTAAAATGATAATCTTTCTTTTGAAGTGTAATAGTTGCTTCTCCATTTTGGTTGATATCTTTAAGAGCTTTTTTAATCTTAGCACGTCTTACATATAATTCTTTATAATCAAGTTTTTTGCGATTAACTGGTGGAATTCCGACTTCTTTTTCTGTTTCCGAAACTGTTTTTAAATACTCTCTAATTTCTTCATTAATTTTTTCAGTATAGAGTTCATAGTCTTCTCTTTCTCCTTTTTTAAGGTTTTGATTAAGTCCCATTGCTGACCAGTTTGTAGATCCGATTAAAACTTCTCTATCATCAAATACAGCCCATTTTGAATGTAGTCTTTGGTTAATTTTTTCATCTGTTTTATATTCTCTAATATTTACACCATTTTCGACTAAATCTTGATATGCTTTATTACAATATGGGAATTCTTTTATAATAGATGGATCAACTATTATTTTTGCATCAAGTTCTCCGGATTTTGTTCTTGTTATTATATTTTGAATAATTTCTTTGTCTGAAATTACAAATAGTTCCGCTCTTAGTTTTTTAGCCGTTTTTACTTTGTTTAAAAGATAATCTCTTGTTGTTTCTTTACCTTCTTCGTTTACATATGCCAGTTCTCTTGGCTTTGTTGCAAGAATTTTAATTGCTGGGTTTTCTACTGGATTCCTTTTTATAATATCAAGTTTACTTAAATCTTTTTCGTCATATCGATTCTTATCTTTTTCATTATCATAAAGAACACCTACAGTATTCATATAATCAATATTTTCTTGTTTTATTTCTTTATTTAAACCTTTATAAAATTTTTGATCATCTTCAGATAATGGTCCTGATACCATTTTAGTTTTACCTAATCTTTGCCAAGAAAACTTCCAATCTTTATTAAAAATATCTTCTATAATATTATCAACTTCTGAATTTTTCTTATTAGGCAATGTCTCTAATGCAATACATGCATCATGGTTTGCATTGGAATGGTTTCCCCAATTCATACCACCAATAATTAATTTTTTGCCATCAACAGCAACTAATTTAACGTGTTGTAATGCGGCACCTCCTTGTGCAGCTCTTGGATATGGTACAACATCAATATCATTCTCTTTTAGATACTTAATCATATCCATATTATTATAGTGTCTGTCTCTTTCGTTATTTCCATTGATATACCATTTATGAGCGTCTAGAATAACTTGAACTTTTAAATTAGGGTTTTCTTTTTTCTTATTAATTATTATTGGCAATAAGCTGGCATGTTGATCATAACCACCAACTGATTCAGCTCCATTTGCGGGCCATTTATGCCCGTCTATTTTAGGATTTTGGAACTCAAACATTTCAACTTGAATTGACTCTTTGGCACTTTTTACAAATTCAACAGTTTTATCAAATATTTGTTCCCCATCAATAAGAGTTGTGGCCTTTGTATTACCAACAATTGCGGATTTACTTGGAACTGCAGGAACTTGTGGGATATACGATAGAGATTTTATCTTTTGCATTAGATATTCTGTTCGTGATAAACCCATTTTATTTGCATCCATTGCAATTTTATTTGCAACATAAAAAGACACATCTTCCAATGCGACTGGATGGTCTTTTTTAGGGGTTTTGACTATTGGTTTTGGAATCCTATTTTGATAAGAGTCATTGTTGTTTGAACTTCCAAAATACAAATTCCTAGGAAGATTGTAAGTAATAGTAGTAATCGCTAAATTACTTTTCATATAACACAAACCCTAATATCACTAACTCACACATTATAATTGTTGTTTAAATTTCTGACAAGACTAATTTAGGATTTAATTAAGAAATATTAAAAAAATATATATAACTAATGAAAAAATTTTAAATAATGTTATAACTAAAATATGCGTGTGTCGGATTCTCATAAGAACTTGCTATTTCAATCTAAACAATCATTGTTTAAAGATGAAGCAATGAATGAAAATAATTGCAAATGGGGTAATGCAACAAAAAGAGAGCAATCATTAGAAACAAAGCCTTATGATGTAAGAAGTCCATTTGAACGGGATAAAAATCGTATAATGTATTCTGAAGGTTTTGATAGGTTACGTTATAAAACACAAGTTTTCTATAATCCTCAAAATGATATGGTATCAACCAGAAGTACACATACAATGCTTGTATCTGACATTTCAAGAAACATATGCAGACGATTAGGGCTTAATGAAGATTTAGCAGAAGCTATAGCGCAAGGACACGACATAGGTCATTCACCATTTGGTCACGATGGAGAAAAAGCGATTAATAAGATAGCTCAAGAAAACGAACTTCCAAAATTCTGGCACGAAAAAAATAGCTTACATATGGTTGATGATGTCTTATTGCTTGAAAATAGCAAAGGCAAACAAAAGAATTTGGATTTAACTTATGCGGTAAGAGATGGGATAATAAATCATTGTGGAGAAGTTAACCAAAACTTTATTATGCCAAGACATGAATTTGTCGATTTAAAAACAATAAACAAACCCGCACAATTTGAACCATATACTTGGGAAGGTGTTGTGGTAAAACTATCTGATAAAATCGCATATCTAGGACGCGATATTGAAGATGCTAAAAAAATGGGAGTACTAAAAGAAAAAGATTTAAAATCATTAAGTAAATTAATGGAAAAACATCTAGGAATTCCTAATTTAGAACCTAATAATACCAATATCGTCAATCTATTTATCAATGATGTAGTTAATAACTCTTCGCCAGATAAGGGAATAGGTTTTTCTAAACCTGTTGCAAATTTAATGGACGATATAAAAGAATTTAATTATAAAAATATTTATTTTAAGCCAAAATTAAAGCAAATTAATGGTAAAAAAGTTGATGAATTTATAAAACCGGTATTTGACTACTATGCAGGTAGTTATGAGGAAAGAGAAATAGTTAAAAATACAAGAAAAAATCCTGTTTTAACTCTTTTTAAATCTTGGATTGTTAAATATGTTGATAATCCCCAAAGACCTAAAAATTGCGAAAATAAAATTCTTTATAATATCAAAAATCCCAAAGAATATAATCAAGCCGTAGTTGATTTTATTTCTGGGATGACTGATAAATATCTGCTAAAAGTTTATAAATATATTAATAAAACAAAATAAACTATTCTAATGCAAGTTGTTGCCTATAAAATGGACTATTTGCAATTCTAGTTTGAATATAATTATTATTCTTATCTGAATTTTTATATAAATATGCAAGTTGATTTAATCTTTTATTCAAATCTGTAACTTGATAAGTTTTGTTAGGTTGTTTTAATTTAATCCAATACTTAGCTTCTGTTTGAGTTGCTAGAGTTTCTTCTGCAAGAGTTGCTTTTTTTGATTTATGACAACTTTCATGGGCTATTAAACAGGCAATTTCTTCTATTGAACATTTTTTATATTTTGTATTAATCAAAATATAACGTTCTCCAAAATTTGTTTCTCCATTTAAAGCATAATGATCTTTGTAACTATATGATAGTAGTGACAAATCATAAAAAACAATTTTTACTGAATTTTCTTGAAGATTATCAAAAACTTCATCTGCTCCGACTTTTTCTAATAACAATAAAGCATCTGAAATCTTAAAATCATCTGTAAAGTGATTCATATTATAAGCAAATGCAGGTGCAATTGCTAGAAAAATAAAACATAATAAACTTAGGGTAAACTTTTTCACGCTAAATACACTCCATTAAACGGATTAAATACTCTCTATATCTTGTTACTTATATAAAAAGTATTTGTATTTAGCGTGATTTCAGTTTATTACTTTTTATTTACAAAAAGTAATAATTTAGACAGATAATTTTTCTTTTGCTTCTAATTCCTCTAAATATTTAGACGCATAAACAGCACTTATTGCACCATCAGATGTAGCTGTAATAACTTGTCTTAAAGGAGTATTTCTAACATCGCCTGCAGCAAAAACTCCTTCTACTGATGTTTGCATTGTACCATCTGTTATAATAAAGCCATTTGCATCCTGCTGAACTTGTCCAGAAATACCTTCAACATTTGGAGCAAACCCAATATAAGGGAAAACTCCATCTGTTTTCAATTCAGTTATTTCACCTGTTTTAATATTTTCAATAACAGCTGTTGTTACAACATTTTCACCTTTGATTTCATTAACTTTGCTATCCCAAATAAATTCAATCTTAGGATTTTTAAATGCTCTTTCTTGTACAATTTTATCTGCTCTTAAAGCGTCTCTTCTATGAACTATATAAACTTTATCTGCAAATTTTGTAAGGTACATAGCTTCTTCAACTGCTGCATTTCCACCGCCTACAACTGTTACGGTTTTTTCTTTATAAAATGCACCATCACAAACAGCGCAATAACTTACTCCTCGACCAACAAATTCTAGTTCTCCTTTAACTCCTAGTTTTTTAGCTTGAGCACCACATGCGATAATTACTGTTTTAGCCTTAAATGTTCCTTCTAATGTTTCAATTACTTTTGGATTAGAAACTAAATCAATATTTTTAATTTCTTGCATTGGAAATTTTTGAACCCCAAATTTATCAGCATGCTCCTCAAATTTTTCCATTAAATCATATCCACCTATAATTGGAAATCCTGGATAATTTTCTAATTCAAGATAATTCGAAGGCTGTCCTCCTAACATACTTATATCTATGATTGCAGTAGATGCAGAACTTCTTGCAGCATAAATACCTGCAGATAATCCAGCAGGTCCACCACCAAGTATTATGATATCAAATTCGTAAATCCCCATCGTACAACCTCCTATTCATATATTTAGCTTTTATTTTATACTTTGTCCAGCAAGTCTTTTACCTTTTATTTCATATCTTGCTTTTTCTGTTGTTAAGACATGCCCGTCATATAATGAATGAGTTTCTAATTTTACCTCATTTATTCCGGAAAATGTGTCTTTTTCAATTCTTATAGAGACAACATCTTTTAATACCTTGTTATCCCAATCAGCTGTTTTTGTAAATACAACTAAATTCCCTTCAGTTGCTTGTAACCCCACTTCAGCTTTTGCTCCTGTAAATGGATTGTCTAACTTTAAGACGTTACCAACCCTAGATAAGTTCCATAAATCTGTACTTGTTGGTTTAAAAGTCCTGGGACTATTCGTTTCAACTAGGTGCGCTTCAACTTGCCAAGTTCCGAACAAAGTCTTTGGAACTTTATCAACTGATACACCAGCTTCAATTGTGTATGCAAATACAGATGTTATTCCAAGAAATAATACTATTAATAAAACCCATATTTTTTTCATTTATACAGTAGCCATTTTTGATTGTAGTTGTATTGCTGAATCTTCGTAGCCAGAACGCCCCATTAATGCATAAGTATAATTTTTTGCTTGCTCTACTCCTGGCTGATTGAATGTATCAATATTATATAATTCTCCTGCTATTGCAGTTTGGACTTCTAACATATATAGAAGTTGTCCCATATAGTATCCATTAATTTTTGGTAATGTGATAGTAACAGTAGGACGAGAATGATCTGATAATGTTACTTTTGTTGCGTCTGCTTCTGCATTAATCAAATCATTGATTGTTTTACCACCTAAATAACCAATACTTGTATATTCAAATATTTTAGGGATATCTAATGTTGTATCAAATTCTTTCACTCTAATAAAGTTAATTAATTTATCATTAGGTCCTTCATTATAAAGCTGAATTTGTGAATGTTGATCAGTTGCTCCTACTGCTTTTATAGGTGTTGGTCCTACATTAACTGTATTACCATTTCTATCATATTCTTTACCTAATGACTCAGCCCAAAGTTGAACATACCAATCAGAAACATATTTAAGTCTTGAAGAATATGGCATCATAACAGATAATTTTTTGCCTTTTTTAGTATCCATTAGATAATGAATTAATGCATTTTGTGCTGCAATATTTTGATGAATATCAATGTTTTTCAAAGCTAAATCCATATCTTTGATACCATTTGTTATTTCATCAATATCAATACCAACTAATGCCATTGGTAATAGACCAACTGCAGAAAATACAGAAAAACGTCCACCTACATCGTCAGGAATAATAAAGGTCTTATAACCTTCTTGATCGGCAAGTTGTTTTAATATACCAACATTTTTATCTGTTGTTACAACAATATTTTTTCTATAATCATCTCCTAGTTCTTTTTCTAATAAATCTTTAAGAACCATATATTGTGCCATTGTTTCAGCTGTTGAGCCAGATTTGGTAATAACATTAACCAATGTTTTTTTAAGGTCTAAAATACTCAACAATCCATTAATAGAATCTGGATCAATATTATCTAAAAAGAATATTCTAGGAAGATTATTTCTTTCCTCTTTTGTTAATAAATTCCAATAAGGTTTTAATAATGCTTCTGTTACAGCCAAACCACCTAATGCAGAACCACCTATACCTAAAACTAATATATTATCGAATCTTCCTTCAACCATTGATGCAAATTCTTTAACATACCAAATGGTTTCTTCGCTATATCCAAGATTCATCCATTGCAACCATTGACCTGGTTTGTCTTTTCTTTTATTTAAATCAGCTATTATATGGGTAATTGTATCTTTATAATTATTAAACTCCTCTTCTAAATTAAGCCCATTTTCTTCTCCGATAACCACAGCATCAGCGTTTCTGTAATTAAGTTCGAGCATTCCTCAACCTTTCTATTTATATAAGTCCCTTATGTAATAATTATATTATTAACACATAAAAATACAAGCAAATCCCCTAATAAAGCAGGTTTAAGTAGTTAATTAATCGAAAAATTGTAACATTTATTAAATATTTATAGTTGATTCGCTTATTAATGTAGGCAATGTGTTTATTTTATAAAACATTTCTGATGCAATTTTAAATTGAGCGGGATTTGAGCTTACATAAATTTTCTCATAGCCGAAATCTATCGAATTGTTCAATAATTTGTGTTCCTGCAAATATTCTGCTATATATTTTACAAAATATACCGCAGGATCAATAAACATTTCTTCATCTGCATACTGAGATAATATTGGTAATAAATAAGGATAATGAGTACATCCTAATACTATTTTATCAGGTGTATGTTTTAACATCTCTAATAAATCTTCTTTTACTACTTTAATATTATTAAGTTCGTTTTGCCCTTTACTTTCTACAATATTTACCCAATTGTGACAACTTTGTGGATAAATTTGCATCTGAGAATTGTATTTCTTTATTTCAGACTCATACACTCCAGATTTAATTGTTGCTGGAGTTGCAAATATACCTAATCTACTTATTGGAAGCTCTGAAAGAATTTTTGCACAACATTGAATTATTGGAAATATTTTAAAATCATAATCATTTTTAATTGTTTCATATGCAGCAGATGAAGATGTATTACAAGCTATTACTACTGCTTTTACATTTTGTTTTGCAAAAAAATCCAATATAAATCTAGCATATGATATTAATTCTTCTTTTGTTTTATTTCCATATGGTAAATGAGCTGTATCTCCAAAATACAAACAATTTTCATTTGGTAAGATTTCTCGAAATTTCGAATATACAGTTAATCCGCCAACGCCAGAATCAAAGAAACCAATTGGATTATTTGTGATTGTTAAAGTATTCAATTATACCCTCCGAAATTGCTTCTGCTGTATCTCGTTGACGTTTTTTAGTCACAAGTTCTGCTCGCTCTGTATCATTTGAAATAAATCCAATCTCTAATAAAACAGCTGGAACAGACGTATGATTTATAACATAAAATTTAGATTTAAACAAACCTCTATTAGGAGTTTTGATTGCTTTTGTCATTTTAGAATGTATTGTATTTGCCAATTCTATACTATTATCATGGTAATAATGTGTTTCAATTCCTTTTGGTTCTGTTCCCATACAAGAATTAACATGAATACTAACGAATAAGTAAGGATTTGATGTATTTGTAATATTGCATCGTTCTTCTAATGACAAATATGTATCATTTGTTCTTGTTAGTTTAACTTTAAAACCTTTTCTTTCAAGTATGCTCTGAACTTGTTTAGCGACATCAAGATTAATGTCTTTTTCATTAATGCCATCTCTAATAGCACCATAATCAGTTCCACCATGACCTGGGTCAATTATTATTATCTTACCTTTTGGAGTTGTTGCAGGAACAACAGTTTCTTTCTTTTGTTTTGGAGTTAAATTAGTAGCTCTTATTCTAAAATTTTTCCCATCACCGCTAAAATATGTATTTATTTCATTATTATTACTTAATGGCAATGTTAATCTTATTCCAATATTTTTTAATAATGCTAAATTCAAGTCACCATATGGTGTTCCATTAATTGAGGATTTAAATACAGCATCATTATATTGTACTGCATTAAAGAAATATACATATAAATTATCTGTATTCCTCTTTATACCCCATACAACAGGATTATCAAAAGTTAATGTAAAGTCATCTGTACTTAAGTTTTTTTGATATTTATATTTTATAAGATTAGTACGCGTTTGAGCTAAAGCATTTGATGATAAATTTGCAGGATTAACAATTAATAAAGATTGATTATCTGATGAAAAGATTGGAAGATATTGTTTTCCATTTTCAGATGTCACAACAATCCTTGTAACATTGCTATCAAATCTTCCTATTTTAATCCTATCTCCTGATAAATTATTTGGATTTAAGGGGATTTCTTTATTATTAAAAGCTTGGTTTACATTACTATTAACAATATCAAAAACCATCCTTGTTGGATTTGTAAGTATAAATGGCTTTTGTATTGTTGGTAATCCATACCCACTTATTAAAAAACCTTTATTTTGTTGAGTTACAGAATTAATATAATACTTACTTCTTAAATTTATATTATCTGTTAAGTCATTTCGCACTAATTCTTTTATATTATTTGCGTTAGATTCACCAAAAGCTTGTTGAATCTGAACCAATTCTTTTGGACTATATTGAACATTTGAATTTATTGCAGGCTTTACTGTTGTTGCCTCTGATTGAATAATAAGTGGATTATAATAATCTTCGGTATTTTTTACTTTGTCTCTATATGTATTTTGATAATATTGAGCATAATTATCGGATATATCTTGAGTCATTACAACCAATTGATTATTAATATTACCAATTTTTAAAGTATCCAGATTATAATTATCATCAAAAAACATTACTACTCTAACAATATTAGGATTAGTTGTAAATTGGCTGATTTTAATTTGTTTTATTGCTCCAGAATTAAAATATAAATCTTGTTTTTTTGATATCAAAATAGAAGAATTAATATCAAAATAGATTTTATGTTCATCTGGAATCTTAACTAGTTTTATACCATTAGTTATACTTGTTTGATATGTTCCAATAGTATTAACAAATATTGCTGCAGTTGAGGTATCAACATTTATTCCTTTTATCTTGAATACTTCTTCGGCATTAGCAATTTGAAACAAAGTCATTACAAATAAAAAAATTATTAATATAAATTTTTTAATTAAATTATTGTTGCTCCCCATAAAATTATTATACCAAAAAATATAAAAGATTGACCAAAAATATAAAAAACTATATAATTTGTATTAAAGTGAAGTAAGCACTCCAATGGGGAGAGATATAATGGTAACAAAAGATAGGCGTTGGTATGATTCTCATTTTGAGACACAAAAAACTTTATCACTTCTTCAAAAATTATCTGAAGAAGAAAAAGAAACTTTATCAGAATCTTTAATATCTATAGTTAAAGAAATTAAACAATTCCATCGCAATGATTATGAAGATGAAAACAAAGAACCTCCATTAAGCTTAGGTATAGATAGAGTAATTGGACTTTATCAATCTTCAAATGGTAGAAGATGGTACGATAAATCAGATAGTTTAGGATTTGCACTAAAAGCAATGTCAACCTTGCCAGAATCTGATTTTAAGAATATAATGGATGGACTATCAGTAACATTGTCATCAAGACAATAAAGACAATAATTAAAGGCGGTAAAAATGGCAGATTACAACAATTTAATGAATTTAGCAAAAGAAGCATCTAAAAATGCATATTGTAAATATTCTAATTTCAAAGTAGGAGCCTGTGTTCTAACGACATCAGGTAAAACTTTCAAAGGATGCAATTTTGAAAATTCTAGCTATGGATTAGCAATCTGCGCAGAAAGATGTGCTGTAGGAGCTGCCATTGTAAATGGAGAAACATCCATTAAAGCCGTTGCTATTTATTCTCCAAACACAGACAATTGCTATCCTTGCGGGGCTTGCAGACAAGTTCTTAATGAGTTCAAAGATGGAGATATTGATGTTATTACAGAAGAAAATGGTGAATTAAAGGTAACAAAACTATCTTATTTGTTACCAGAAAGTTTTTCATTATAAAATGTATATTTTCGAATTAATATATAAGTTATTTCATAAAGAAAAGAAAGACCCTGAAGAGTTTAACTATGACCCCCTTAGTCAACCATTAATGGATGACTACGAAAGATGCAATCATGAGTTCATGCCTGTAGATAGCACAGGAGAAACTCTTGCTTGTATTAAGTGTGGGTTTATAGTAAAACGAAATAATATAAATGAGGTTAATTATGGTTCAAATTCTTAATGATATATATGAAGATATAAAACAAGCATCAGTTACAAACATATTAATATTTTTATTATTTTCAATCTTACTAACAATAATCATTTCATCACAAAACTTCTTTTTTCAAAGAATAATAGAAAATGGTATCAGTAAAAAAGATATTATTGCAGAAAAAACTATTACAGTTATTGACACCAAAAGAACTGAGCAACATAAAAAAGATGTTGCGATGAATATTGAACCAATACTTATCCCTGCTGAAGATGATTTTATTAAGGTTAATTTAGACACACTTGAAAATTCAATTGTTCAAATCCGTCATAAAAAAGTTGAACCTACAATTAAAAGAGCAGAACTTGGTATGCTATTTGATATTGCTGCTCAATACAAAAAAGATTATTTATCAAATTATTTATTGAATGTATCAGATGCAAATTTACAAAAAATATTTGATAAATCAAAACTAACATTAACAACTGTTTTGAATAGAGGTATTACCGAAAGTGAATATGAAAACAGTGATATTGAAAAAATCATATTCAGATGTATGCCACCTAACACTCCAAGAAACCAAGCTAATGTTGTTACTGCAATATTAAAAGAAATTATTGCACCAAACCTTGTAGTTGATGAATTAGCAACAGAAATTTCAAGAAAAAACGCCCAAAATGCAGTAAAGCCTTATGAAGTAGTATTTCATAAAGGAGATAAAATTGTTTTTGAAGGAGAACCTGTTACAAAACTAAAAAAAGATGCCCTAAGAGAGGCAGGATATAATGTTTTAGAAATAAATTTTTTAGGAATATTAGGTATATTTGCAATAGTTGTATTTTCAACTTTAATATTTATACAATATGAAAAGAATTTTGAACGTGTATTTTTCGAACCACATCATTTAACAATTACAGGATTTCTATCATTAGTTATTGCATTAATTGCAGTTGCGATGCCTACAGGTTTTTCACCTAACATATTACCAATACCAGCCTATATAATAATCTTATCAATATTTACCAATGCAAGAATTGCATTTTTTGCCACAACATTATTATTAGGTGTGTTAATTGTAGGACTACATTATTCAATAGAATTTGTTACAACTGTTTTATTAATGAATACATTCTCAATGATTTGTATATCTAAATTAAAATTCTCAAGAAGATTTGATTTAATATTAACAGGTTTAAAAATTTCAGTTGCAGGAGTTTTAGTTGTATCTGCAATATATTTCTTAGAGAAATTTATGATTGATATTGATAATACATTAATATTAAGAGATGTAGTTATGATTTTCTTAAATGGTATTCTAAGTGGTATAATTGCATTAGGAACTCTACCTATATTAGAAAGCACTTTTGGCATAATTACTCCATATGGACTTGCAGAATTAGCAGATCATAATCAACCATTATTAAAAAGACTTCAATTTGAAGCTCCAGGAACATATCACCACAGTTTGATGGTTTCAAACTTAGCAGAAGCGGCTGCTGAAGCTATTGGAGCAAACCCAATACTAGCAAGAGTTGGAGCTTTCTACCATGATATTGGAAAACTAAAAAGACCTTTATTCTTTGTTGAAAATCAGTCTTACTTTGGAATAGAAAATCCACACACAAAACTGAACCCAAGATTAAGTAAAATGGTTATAACAGCTCACCCTAAAGATGGTGTTGAATTAGCAAAAGAATACCATTTACCTGCTATTATTTCTAACTTTATGTTACAACACCATGGAGAAGGACTTGCAAGCTATTTTTATAATCAAGCAATAGCAGAAGAAGGTATTGAAAATGTAAAAGAAGAGCAATTTAGATATACAGGTCCTAAACCAAATATGAAAGAAACTGCAATTTTAATGATTGCAGATGCTGTTGAATCAGCTGTTCGATCATTAAAAAATCCAACTAATGAAGAAATCGAAGAAATAATTGCAAAAATCATTAAAGAAAGATTAAATGATGGTCAATTATCAGATGCTCCTATTACTCTTAAAGACTTAAAAATAATATCAACAACATTTAGTAGAATCTTAAGAGGTATGCAACATCAAAGAATAAAATATCATCAAGATATGGTTAAAGAATTTGATAAAAATTCACAAACAACTTCAATCAATCCTACTTTTGATAAAGATTTAGAAGATAAGATTAAACAATTGGAACAAAACAAAAATGAACAACAAAACAATTAATATTTTTACAGAAAACATTTATCCAGATTGGGAAATTGACGAGCTTAAAGCTATAACTGTAGGAAGAAATGTTTTTAACTATTATTTAGAAAATTTGTTTGATAAATCTTGTTTATCAGGATTTGATTTTGAAACAATTACTTTTGATATTCTTTTTTGTGATAGTTCAAAAACACATCAAATTAATAAGGAATATAGAAATAAAGATTACCCTGCTGATATAATTACTTTTGCTATTTTTGCAGATGATGATTCTAAATTTATTTTTGATGGAGATATAAATCTGGGTGAAATTATAATTGCGCTAGACAAAGTAAAAGAAGAAGCAAAGAAAAAAAATGTATCCGATGAATATGAACTATACTTCTTAATATCTCATGGTATTATGCATTTGTTAGGATTTGACCATCAGACAGAAGAAGATTATAATTTTGTTGTAGAGGAACAAAAAAAAGCATTAAAATACGCATTAGAGGATTGTAATGACAAAATTTAAATCACAAGGATTTGGAAATACTTTTAAAAATGCTAGAAAAGGGTTTAGACTTGTTGTAAAAAGTGAACGAAATCTTAGAGTGCATTTAGTTGTTGCATCTCTTGTAATTGCTATGGGCTTTGTTTTTCAATTCACAGCATTAGAATTCTGTATTGCACTAATTGCAATCGCAAATGTCATTGTTGCTGAAATGCTTAACACAGCTATTGAATTTGCTCTTGATTCTATATATCACAATAAATACAGCAAAATGGTTGGAATGGCAAAAGATATTTCAGCAGGAGCTGTAATGTTTGCAACTATTATAAGTAGTATTATAGGTTTTATTCTCTTTGGCAAAGCAGCTTTTGATATGTTTTTAGGAACTTTTTTGTAAAGTTTTGTTAATAAATGAATAAAATATTTAAAGATTTTTATTAAATGTCCGTATAGTAAACTATCAGGAATGGGAATTAGGTAATCAAAAAGGACATAGGAATAAATAATGCAGATAGTGAGTTAAATTTTTATTTGTCGGAATAATTGTTTTAAGAGTTTATTCCGATAATATTTAGCATTGCATTAAATAAAAAAGTATCAAATGTTATAAATTTGAATAATATATTCTTATTTATAGCAAATAGCAAGAATCAAAAATATAATTTTTCCCTATAATTATTTGGCGCCATTGGCGCCTTTTATTTTTTATTTTTCAAGAAATAAATATACATTATTTAACGGATGATTAAATATAAAAATACCTTAATAATATGATTAAGGAGATTTTGTATGGTTCAAGAAGCTTTTTATCCGCAAAATAATGGAGAATTATCTGATTCAATAACACAAAATTGGACAGAACAAGCTCTTGAATGTTACTCTCTTAATGGAAATTGTCAAAATTGTTCCATTTCAAAAGGACACTATTCTTTTGTTTGTCAAATGCCAAAAGTTGTTGAAACTTTAAAGCTCCTTTATGGAGAACCGAAATTATAATTGTTGTAAATGAATCCCTAATTTGCTATAATAATCTTTAATAATAGTGTTTTTATAATGCTATATTATTTTTGAGAGGCATTATTTAGTTAATATATTGAGGATTTTAATTTATGACAAAACTATCAATTGCTTATGCTCCTGATGACGGTTATATTAATATGACTGTAGTATCTATGTTTAGCACAGTACAAAATAATGTTGATTCTGAAATTGAATTTATTATACTATACTCTAAATTAACTGAAGATAGCATTAACAAATTAAATAGTATTAAGTCAAAATTTAATTGTAATATTCGATATATTAAAATAGATGAGTCTGAGTTTTATGAATTTCCAATGTCTAAATGGGTTACAGTTCAAGCTTGGTTTAGAATTAAAATTCCTGATTTATGCCCAGATTTAGATAAGGTTTTATATTTAGATTGTGACACAATGGTTAATCAACCACTAAAAGATTTATTTAAAATTGATTTAAAAGATAATTATGTCGCAACAGTTAAAGATGTATGGGATGTTAATAAACATATAAAACGCTTATCAATGGAAAGTGATTCGTATTTTAATTCAGGAGTTATGCTTATAAACTGCATACAATGGAGAAAAGATAACCTATATAAACAAATAAAAGATTATGCAATTTCAAACAAGAAAATTATAAAATTCTGTGATCAAGACAGTTTAAATAAAGTTATTGATAAAAGAAAAATTAATTTACACCCAAAATACAATTTTATGGATACTTGGTGGAGAAATTATTATAATGAATACGAAGCTGATGACTTGAGAAATTATGAAGAGGCAAAACTTAATCCAGTGATTGTTCACCTTACAGGCCCTAAACCAAACGTAAAAGGCTGTGAAAACTCTATGGGGGAAAAATGGTGGTATTATGCTAGACTAACTGATGTTTATTTAGAAGAAACTGAAAAGTATAAAAATTCAAAAGATCCAAAGAAAAAAAAGAAATTTTTATCTCAATTATTTAATATAAAAAATGAATATAGAAATAAAGATAAGTGGAAAGTTCTTACTATATTGGGATTAAGAATAAAATTTCGATTAGAATATGATGAAAAAACATTTGTAGTATTTAATACTGCTTTCATAGGTGATATTTTATTAAATAATACTTTAATCCAAAATATAAAATATTTTTATCCGCATTCAAAAATTGTTTATGTTGTTCAGCCTCAATTTAAAGATATTGCAAAGTATCAATTGGGTGTAGATGATGTTATAACATTTGATAAAAAGAAAGAAAGTAATTTATTAGGATTTTTGAAATTTGTGAGAAATTTCCCTTATAAGGATGTTTTTGCGTCTTTTGTTATATATTCTAATGATAGAAATTTAATTCTTTCAAGAATGTTAAAAGCAAAACATATAATGACAGAACCTCATAATTTGTTTACTTCAATAATGTCAACAAAAGAAAAATATAAGCGAAATACTTATGTTCATAAACGCGATATTGCAGCTGGCTTAATTGAATCTTTAACAGGAAAAGTATTATTGAATTTCCCAATTGTTTTTAATCCACCAGTTGTTGAAAGTGATGTTATAAAACAGATTAAGTCAATAAATCAAGATATTATTGCAATTACTCCAACAAGTAAATTTAAGCCTAAAGATATTACACCAGAAGATGCAAAAGAGTTGATAAATTTAATAGTTGATTCTGGTCGTTGTCCGGTTATTTTAGGGGCTGGGGATGTTGCAAGAAACTTTATTAAAGAATTAGAAGAGCTCGATTGTAATAATTTTGTTAATTTAGTTGATAAAACAGACTTTGTTGAACTTGCAAATGTTCTAAGATTATCCAAGGCATTGATTTCAGTTGATACTGGAACTATGCATATGGGAAATGCTCTTAATATCCCAACAGTGGCAGTATTTTACTCACATGGCAAAGAAATGTGGGCGCCACAAGAAGGATTGTATAAATCTGTTGTGCTTTCCGATAAACCAACAGTAAAAGAAATATACAAAGCATTAGACAAAGTGTAGATATTAAAATGAGTCTTTCCTTTTTGTGGGGAAGACTCACGTTTTTCTTCTTTTCTTCATTCAACACACGACACCTTTCAAGAGAGACTAAAAACGTATAAATAGTGTTAGTTAAACTTCAACGAATAATCGTTGACCTACGATATTTGGTTTATTATTGTAATATCCTGCGAAATAACCTCCATTTACTGGTTTATTTTTTGCATAATTAGCGAATGGATTTGAACCTTTTACTGTTACGAACGGATTAGCTCCTGGGTTCATTGCAACGTGTTCTACATTCGTTCTAATTGGAGCAACTACTGCTGTTGTTTTTGCTGGTGCTAGCATATTTGCTAGAAAATTTACGATTCCTGCCATACATCAAACCTCTTTTATACAAACCTTTCAATTCTTTTTTAATGATATTTTTTTCCAAGTCAAAATATTATACGACATTTATTTACAAAACTTAATATTATGCTGAAAATATAGTTTATTTAATGTATTAAATCTAAATACAATAACTATTGTGGAGTTAAATATGAATATTGTATTTAGAGGTCAACCAAATAATTATTTAAAGATAGATGATACTGTATCTCGTTCCGCTCAACCAAAAGCTGAAGATTTTAAATGGCTAAAAGAACAAGGAGTAACAGATGTTATCAATTTTAGAACTATGTATGTTTCAGGATTAGATTTTGATGAAAAACAAATTGTAGAAAAAGAAGGAATGAAATACCATAATATTCCTTCATATACAAAACATCCTAAAGAGAAAAATATTGCTCAGTTTTTAGATATTATAGAAAATGTAAAAAATAATGGTGGTAAGGTACATATACATTGCAAAGCAGGAGCCGATAGAACAGGTATGTACTCTTGGATTTATAAGCAAAAACACAATATTGGGACAATGTCATCGAATGAACAAGAAATGCTAAGAATGGGTCACCATAATAAAACATATCCAACATTAATTGATTGGATTAAAAAGTTTTTATCTAAAAAATAATTTACTTAAGAAGGGGTTCCAGAACTTGCAGAACCTCCTGATGCGGTAGAACTTGTTGTAGAAGTAGAAGGTCCACTATTTTGTATAGTATTTGATGGTCCCACAGGTGAAGCTTGTGCTATTGATTGAGTATCATTTGTTTCATTATTATTTTGTGCTATAGTTTCAATAATTTTATCATGATTAGCAAGTTGAGGTTTCATTTGATTAATAGAAGATTGAATATCTTGTCCTTTATTAGAAGCTTTTATCTCTTGAGCAGATCTAGCAGCCATAGTTGCTGCAGAAGCAGTAAATAATCCTGCAGCCGTACCACACATTGCAGCACCTGCAATAGCATTACCCATCGTAAATATATTTACACCAACAAATGCTCTAACAGCAAGCATTGTTGATACAGCCGCACAACCTGCAAGAGCAATTGAGTTCGCAATACCTACAGCTCCGAATATTTTACCTTCTTTCAAGAAATCTGACACACTTGAAGATTCTTCTGTTATCGAATGAGCATTTGCATTATTTGAATTTAAGCGACTAACTAAAGAATCAACTTTTTCTTGTTTTTGCTCTCCTTCTGCAATATCTCCTGAAGTTTCTTCAACATCAGAACTTTCCTCAGAAGTTGCTTGTAGTTTACTAAATATTGCAGCTTCAAACTGGCCTATTTTAGAAGTTAATTCATCAACTTTTGCTTGATTACCTTCTTTTTTATATTGTTCCAATTGTTTATATAAATTACTTAATACATCAAAAGCAGTCATCTTTTCAGCTTCATTTTCTTCATTATTTTGTATTAAATTTTCTAAATCAAATTCTGAATACTCTATACTATCTTGATTTAAAGCTTCGATATCTTCATTTATTGAATTAAAATATTCATTTATTTGATTAATCTGAGTTTCTGCATTTGAAGCTTCTGTAATTCTTTTACTATAATCAGAATCAAAAGTTAATACTGTTGCAAGAGAAGCACCTGCAACTGCTAAATCAACACCGCCAACAACTGGAGCAGTAAATGAATTCATCAAACCAGATAATTTGCCGGTTTTAGCTAACATAGCAGCACCAAAAGCTAATGCTGCAGTATTTGTTGCACTAGCAGCTATAGCAACTCCTTTGCCCGTTTTATCATTTTTATTATTATCAGAATTATCTACACTTTCAGTATCATCAGACTCATAATTTGTAGTATCATTTTCAACAAAATTACTTATTGTTGATTCTTGTTTTTCATCAAGAGGTTGTAAATTTCCTGCATTATTATCTTTATCAATATTCTTCGCATTTGCCTGATTTATTTCTTTTTCATCACCTGCAACAGCAAATCCACTGACTATACTATCATTTTTATATTCAACTGGTTTTATTCCAGCCATATAAAACCTCTCTTTAAATCTTACTTACTTATATAAAGTCATTATTGAAGATGTTATTTCAAAGAGAAATTTATTTTTAATAATTCTTTACATTCTTTCTGGTGCATTTACAGCAAGAATATCAAGAGCATTTTTAAGTACTATTTTGATTGAGTATACTAAAGCAACTCTTGATTTCATTAAATCTATATCATCACAAATAACTCGATTTGAATTATAGAATGAATGAAATTCACCTGCTAAATCTTGAACATATCTACAAACAGTATAAACAGTTCTACTTTTTGCAGAAGATTCTATCATTGATTTAAATTCTTCTAGTTTTAAAATTAATTTTTTAGCTGTAGGAATAGCTTCTTTCATAGCTTCATAATCAATAGTAGAAATTGCTTTTTTGAATTCTTCTTCTGTCATAGGAGCAGGAGTTTTTTCGCCTGTTTCAGTATTAAGTTTTTCATTTACAAGATTTCTTAGAATAGAACAAACTCTTGCGTGTGCATATTGGACATAAAATACAGGATTTTCATCTGATGCTGTTTTAGCAAGTTCAATATCAAAATCAAGAGTTGTATCAATATTTCTCATACACATCCAGAATCTTGTTGCATCAATACCAACTTCGTCAATTAAGTCTTCAAGAGTAACCATATTTTTACGTTTACCCATTCTAACTTCATTCCCATTTATAACAAGGTTTACAAGCTGACCTAAAAGCACTTCAAGTTTATTAGGATCATATCCTAAAGCTTCAATAGATGCTTTAACTCTTGGTACATATCCGTGATGATCAGCCCCCCAAATATTGATTAATCTATCAAAACCTCTATCTAATTTATCGATATGGTATGCAATATCTGCAGTTAAATATGTATTTGAGCCATCAGCTTTTTTAATAACTCTATCTTGATCATCTCCATATTCTGAAGATTTAAACCACATAGCTCCATCTTTTTCGTATAATTTTCCGCTTTCTTGCAGTTTTTTGTAGCTAGCATCTACTTTACCAGATTTGTGTAAATCAAGTTCTGAATAAAATTTATCAAAATGAACTCTAAATTTTTCTAAAAGTTCTTTTTGAACATTTTCCATATATTTTTTTGCATAATCAGATAGAACTTGAATGTCTTCTGTTGGAGAATTTTCTTTTAAGAAATCCTTCGCAACAGGTATTAAGTATTCTCCTGGATAATAATTTTTTCTTTCTTGTTCGTCTTCTGGGAAATCAACATTTTCGCCTAGTTCTTGTTTAACTCTTATTAGTAAAGAACGTCCTAGTTTTTGAATTTGAGAACCTGCATCATTTATATAAAATTCTTGAAAAACATCATGTCCGTAAAATTTAAGAAGGTTTGCTAATGCACTACCCATTGCAGCCCATCTACCGTGTCCAATATGAAATGGTCCTGTTGGATTTGCAGAAACATATTCTAGTATAATTTTTTCAGCATCAATATTTTCTGGTTTTCCATAATTTTCTTTTTTATTTAAAATTTCAACAATTACATCTGTAAGCATTTTTTCAGAGAGTTTAAAATTAATAAAACCACCAACTACAGATGTTTCATATTCTTTATTATTAAGATATTCTACAATTGCATTTGCAATCATTGGAGGTGCTATTTTAGCCTGACGAGCCAAGGATGATACATTAACAGCAAAATCACCAAAATCAGGATTTTTAGGTTTTTCTATAACCAAAGAACCTTTTGTATATTCTTCCATACTTCCTAATTTTTTATTCTCAATAGCTTTAAAAATAGCTGTTTCAATATCTTCTAATAATAAGTTTTTATACATATCAACCTCTCTAAATATCTACTTTGGTATAATTATAACTCAAAAAGATGTTTAGTGTATAATAAAAATATGATAAATATTGAAAGCATAGTAGAACGTTTACGTGAAATAATTGATGATGATAATCTAAAGCAATTAAAAGAAACTTTAGATGGATTTCACGCTGCAGATTTAACAGATATTTTTACAGAATTAAATCCTAGAGAACGTTTAGCTTGCTTCAAGCAACTTGATGAAGAAAAAGCATCTGATTTACTTGAATATCTACCTCCTCAATTACAAGTTGAGTTATTAGGAGTTATTGATGAAGAATATGCTTCAAGATTAATTGCTCAAATGCCTCACGATGAAGCCGCAGACGTGTTAGGAGATATGGAAGAAGATGACACAGAATCTTATTTAGACAAACTTCCACATAAATTTTCATCAGAAGTTCGAGAATTATTAACATATAATGAAGAGTCTGCAGGGGGGATTATGAACCCTGTTGTACTTACAGTATCAACTGATATGGATGTAGAAGGGGTTTTAAATACTATCCGAGTTAAAGCTGAAAAAGATAATATGGACTTATACTATGTCTACGTTGTAGATAAACAAAACCATTTAATGGGTGTTGTTTCTTTAAGAATGTTATTAACATCACCAGTCCATCAAAAAGTTGTTGATATAATGACTAGAGACATTGTAAAACTTCACGTTGATGATTTACAAGATTATATTGCTGATGAATTTATGAAATACCAATTCAATGCTTTGCCTGTTGTTGATTTATATAACAGACTTAAAGGAATTGTTACTTGGGATGATGTTCAAGATATTGTAGAAGAAGAAACCACGGATGAAATTTATACATCTTCAGGTATCGCAACTGAAATGGTTGAAGATGAAGATGATATTTTATCAGGTAATATTTTTCACGCAGTTAAAGCTAGAACTCCTTGGTTATTTATTACATTAATTGGGGAATTTTTAGCAGTTAATGTTGCTCATCATTTTGATAGTACATTAAGTGCACTTCCTATAATTGCAATATTTATGCCATTACTTGCGGGCTTAGGAGGGAACATAGGAACTCAAAGTATAACCTTAATGGTTCGTGGTTTATCAACAGGTCAAGTAACACTAAAATCTGCAATGTACCATATTTTTAGAGAAGCATCTATTGGTTTATTAATAGGTATTGTATTTGGTGCATTAGTTACTTTAGTAACATCAAAATGGCAACATAGTGTTGCCTTAGGAGTAATTGTTGGTTTAGCAATGGTTATAAATATGACAACAGCAACAATCATTGGAACATGCACACCTTTTGTATTAAAGAAACTTAAAGTTGATCCAGCTATTGCATCAGGTCCAGTGATTGCAACAACTATTGATGTTGTAGGATTATTTGTCTACTTCTCATTAGTTACAATTTATTTGTTACATTTCGTAGCATAAGACCTTAAAAACATTATTATCATTACGTTTAAAGGTTTGTAAAAATTTCTTAACATGTGTTCTTATAGGTAGCAATATAATGTGTTTTGGTTTTTTAGTATATATAGGTAAGGAGTATCATTGTGGAAATTAAGAATAGTATGCAACCGACAAATAAGCTCGGATTTAAGGGTTATCAACATAAAAAAACAGATATGGGCAAAAAAGGTTATGATTTTAACTTTTTATATGATCCAAATCATTGGGATTGTTTTGTAGAGTTTTACAAAGTTGATAAAAATGATCACGACTATTCTTATTCTGTAAAGAAAAACAATGGAAAAATGGAACCTTACTTTACCAAAAAACTTTCTCCTACAGGAGCTTTTGTTGATCCTAAAAAAGATTTAAATTTACAAAACAATGAACCAATTGCATATAGATATAAATTAGTTAATAAAAATGATAATAAATGGGTAAAATATGCAAAAGATGATGCTGCTTCAATTTGCGGAGATGGCTGTAACCTCTTGACTACAAATGGTACTTCAGTAAAAATCCAAGGACCAATGTATCTAGTACAAGAAGATGCATTTAAACCAGGATATGTTTATGCTGGGTTCAAAGAGTCAAACACTGGTGAAATTATAAAAGATAAAAATGCAAAAGATGTTTCTAAATTCAATAGAACTTTTGCCAATAAGGCTGGTGGAACATTAGCAGGTATGGAATTAGAAGTTCCAAACTTAAAGAAAATAGGCTATAAACGTTTAATTGCACTACCAACAACAGGTGGAGATAATGTTTCATCTCATAAATATTGGATAAAACGAATGTTTCAAACAGATAATATCGATAATTATGATTCTCTTACAAAGACATTATTTAAAAATGGTATGAATTTAGTATCTGATAGTGCATATACATCTCAAGGATTAGAAGGAGTTAATTTCCAATATGCAATAAAATGGATGAATCAAGCAGATAAACCACATGAATACTATATGTTTAGAATGCAAGGGTTAGAAGATACTGCATTAGGATTTGGTGTTGTTCCTAAAAACATGAAAAATTTACGTCATAAAGTAGTAAATTCACCAAACAATTATGAAGTTCAATCAAACGGTCAAGTTCAAATAACTGAGAATAAAGCATATGATGCAAATCAACCAACTTATATTCAAATTTATGATGATTCTATGGTATCTGACGAACAAAAAAAGGATAAAAAACATATAATACATACATATGATAATCCTAATCCAATGGTCATAGATAAAAAAACAGGTAAATTAGTCCAAAATAATTTAGCTATTAATACTCATGATGATACATTGATTCATAACGCATTTAAAATAGATCCTAAAGAATATGATGCAAATATCAGAAATTTAAATAGTATAAATAAAGCTAGAAGTTTATCTGATAAAATAGAATTAAACTCACCTATGGGAACATTAGTTGTAACTAAATTCTCTGGTTTTGAAATTCGTCCAAAAGATGAAGGAGGCTTTGTAACTTGGGACTCTAATACTGATATGGCAAAATTAAGCTATACAGCATCTGATTATGACACTCAAATGTTAGAAAGCATAAAAAATCCAAAAGAACGAGCAATTGAAGAAAAAAAACTCAATAGAGCTCATAATGGAAATCGAGACATGTTAGTTGATGGTATGAGATATTGGACTCGCCATGTTAAAAACGTAAACACAGAATACACAGCCAAAACATTAGGAGCATTAGGTGGTTCTACAGAACAAATACAAGATCGAATTAATAGCTTAATATATAATAGAAAAAATCAAAAATTACCTGATGATGTTGAATTAAATGAAAATGAAATTGATAATTTATATTACAACGATTATAAGCTAAGTTATAAAGAAGAAGATTATGAAACAGCTTTAAATAAATCATTAATGGATATACCTATAGATTCAATTGAGCTAGCAGATGATACAGTCGGAGCATTATCTTCTCCATATTTATCAAAACGTTCTCCAGATGAAAAACATATCGGTATCTCTAGATATGATGCTATGAATGATGAAACTTATATTGTACCTGATAAATATGCAAAAACTTATAATAAAATGAATCATATTTTTACAAATGAAATTAATCATTTTGCAAAAAATGTATTACGAGAAGTAGATAAACGTTCTGAAGAAAAACTATTTGAAAATGATGGTTCAAAATTAACAGAATATGGACAATATGTTGTTCCTTTAGTTGCAGGAGATATTGCTAAATATGCAATTATAAAATCTTTAATGCCTAGAGCTGAAGTTAAACAATTAAAAGATGGTAAATTAACTTATGATTATGAAAAATTAAAAGAAGAAGGGACATTAGAAAATATTGGAATATATGGTGACAGCCCTGAAGATGAAGCAAATCAAATTGCAAATAAAATAAAGAATGGAGTTTCAGATTTTTCAAATACTGATGTTGCAATTGTATCACGTTCAATTAATAAACGTCTAGAAAATACAAATGCAATGAGTTTTAGATTTGCAGAAGCAATGATTGATAAATCTGGTTTAGGACTTGACCACCGTATTGATGCTGCAAAAGATGTTGCAGATATGGATGCTATTAGAAATAAACATGATAAATCAGATAACCAACTTTCAGAAGTAATCAATATTTGGACTCGACCAATACAAGCAGTTAAAGAAGAAAACCCTAATTCATATATCGCGGCAGAATTCACAGACTTATATGACACAATGAAAGCGACTTATGGAACACATGAAAACGTTAAAGCACAAAACAGCCCAACATCTAATGCCAGATTCAAAGATGCTGAAAATATTGCAAGAACCATCATAATCGAAACAGGTATGAATTCAGAAGCTAATTATTCTCACTTCTTTACTGCTGGTATTAACACATTTGGTAAAGACTTTGTAAATCAAAATGGTGTGGATAATGATAACAATAACACTTCAGAAAAGCAAAGAGTAGGATTACTTGCGGGTGCATTAGATAGATTTGCTGATATGCCATTAGATTATACAAGAAATGCTTATACATTTGGAGGAAACCACGATAAACCAAGAATGACTGAATGTTATGGTCTGGATATGGGATTATTCCATTCAAATCTTAATAATCATTCGACAAAACAAGAGATAGAAAATCGTAAAACTGCATATATGATTATGAATGATATGTTGTTTGAAAATGATCTAAATCAACCAAACAAAGATTATGATAATAAAACAGGTTGGGACATTGTAAAAAATTCAAATGATTACTTCAATAATGTTAGCCCAATGGCAATTGCAAAAGGTGACTGGTTAAGATCAAGTTTTGGTATTGCAAATAATATTATTAAAGAAAGACGTCTTAATGGTGTAACTGATAACAAACAAAGAGAAGAAATTATAAATGACTCAAATAAAATCTATGCAGCATTTTCTCGTTCCGTAAGAGATGTTGTAAATGGTGATTTTTATCTAAATGGTGAAAACACTAATAAAGATAAAGAAACACCTGATTCATACAAAAAACAACTTGAAAAAGATGGTTTTGGGTCAAAAGACATCAAAACAGCATATGGAATCATAATGCAACAAGCAGTTTCTAAATATGATATGGAAAATACATATCTAAATGATGAAAAAGCAAGAAAAGAATACAATGATTTGGTTGAAAAAATTGCATTAGGTGTTCCAGCCGCAAAAGTAAGAATGTATAATCAGATGATTGCAGCAATCCCAGGAAATCCAACTATTTATGCAGGCGATGATTTTGCAATGACAGGCTACGAAGAAAAAAATCATAACGTATATCTTCAAAACAGAAACGTTATCCCTTGGGATGAAGTAGAAGAAGGTAGTTCTAACTATAAACAACATATTGCCGATCATAAAAAAGCTATAGATGGAATAATTGGAACAAGAAGAAGTGATATTGATAATAAACTTGGTGCATTGAATAATGGTACAATGCACAAGTTAGAAGATTTATATGGTAATAGTGTAGATCCTAATAAACCTGGTAGCAATTTAAAATGTCCAGCATTTATATCACAATCTTCTGATGGTTCAATGGTTGTATCAGTATTTAACTTTAATGGTATTTCATTGGAAAACCCATTAAAAGGTAAAGAAGTTAATGAAAGTAATTTAGATGAGTTCTTAAACCCAACATCAACACCTGTTGATATTGATAAATTAATGTTAAGAGGTTCAAAATCAGGAGAAAAAATAGAAATTCCGGATGGTTTAAAATTTAAAAATATTGAATCTTCTGATACAACATATTATGTGTCAGCACATGACGATAATGGCGATTGCTATTTAAAACGTATTGACGAAAAAGTTGGGAATGAAAAATACCCAAAAATATATATTGGCAAAGCAACTGCACCTGAAGGTGTCTTGAGATTATATTATCAACCTGATTCAGTAAAAGCAGAAATTGACAGAAAACATGAATTAGAAAAGAAATATACACCATCATTTAAAGGATTAAAAACTCGTCAATATTATAACCCTCAATATAATATTATGGTTTCAAATCCTTATTCAAATCTAAAACAAGAAAAACTCGGAAACAATTTATCGCTTGTTTCTTCAACAAAATAATTTTTTAAAAAAGCATTTTATAAAAAATAAAATGCTTTTTTATTGAAATCGACATATCCTTGTCGTAAAATAACGGTGTAGATTTAACACTAAAAGAATATAGATAGGTATAATATGAAAAGAGATAATATTAGAAATATTGCAATAATTGCACACGTAGACCACGGTAAAACAACAATGGTAGATTGTATGTTAAAACAAGCTGGAGTTTTTCGTGATAACCAACAAGTGCAAGAAAGAGTTTTAGATAGCAACGATTTAGAAAAAGAAAGAGGTATTACAATTCTTTCTAAAAACATTTCTATTAACTATAAAGGTTGTAAAATTAATGTAGTTGATACCCCAGGTCACGCAGACTTTGGAGGTGAAGTTGAGCGTGTATTAGGTATGGTTGATGGAGCTTTATTAATCGTTGATGCTGCTGAAGGGCCAATGCCTCAAACAAGATTTGTATTATCAAAAGCTTTAGAATTAGGGATTAAAATTATTGTAGTTCTAAACAAAATAGATAAACCAGCAGCTGATCCAGATATGGCTCTAGATAAAGTATTTGATTTATTTACAGAATTAACAGATCGAGAAGATTTGATTGATTTTCCATACCTATATGCAAGTAGCTTAAATGGTTTTGCAATAAAAGAATTAGAAGATGAAAGAAAAGATATGATTCCTTTATTAGATGCCATTCTAGAAAACATTACACCACCAGAAGGTGATGTTAATAAACCTTTGCAATTCCAAGCTACAACATTAGACTATAATGAATATGTAGGCAGAATTGTTGCAGGTCGAATTGTAAATGGAAAAATATCTTCTCAAGAGCAAGTAACATTATGCAAAGCAGATGGAACTGAAGAAAGAGGCAAAATAGTTAAGTTATATGAATTTAAAGACTTAGGTCGTGAGGAAACAGAATATGCAGAAGCAGGTGATATCGTTGCAATTGCAGGATTTCCTGATATACAAATAGGCGAAACTATTTGTGAGTTAAATAATCCAATGCCATTACCTTTAATTAAGGTTGATGAACCTACATTACAAATGAATTTCTCAGTAAATGACAGCCCATTAGCAGGAACTGAAGGGAAATTTGTAACAAGTCGTCAATTAAGAAAACGTTTATATAATGAATTAGAAAAAAATGTAAGTTTGAGAGTTGAAGACACAGATTCAACGGATGTTTTTAAGGTTAGTGGCCGTGGAGAACTTCACTTAGGCATATTAATTGAAACTATGCGTCGCGAAGGATATGAATTTCAAATTTCAAAACCAGAAGTTATCATAAAAGAAATTAATGGTGAACAATGTGAACCATATGAAAACTTAATTGTTGATGTCCCAGATGAAGCTTCTGGAAGTTGCATTGATAGATTATCAAATAGAAAAGCTACAATGCTTGAAATGAAATCTGCTAATGGAAGAACAAAATTAAGATTTTCTATCCCAGCAAGAGGATTAATCGGATTCAGAAATGAATTTATGCGAATGACAAGAGGCGAAGGTATTATGTGCCATACATTTGATGCATATAAACCTTATGCAGGAGATATTCCAAAACAAAGAAGTGGCTCTATATTAGCTCACGAAACAGGAGAAGCTATTCCATATGCATTATCTCAATATGAAGATAGAGGAGTATTCTTTATTACTCCAAAAACAAAAGTTTATAGAGGAATGATTATTGGAGAAGGTAATAAAGCTCAAGATATCGCAGTTAATATTTGTAAAACTAAAAAACTTACAAATATGAGAAGTTCGACTGCTGATGTTATGGTTACATTACAAGCTCCTAAAATATTATCATTAGAAGATTGTATGGAATACATTGCTGAAGATGAACTAGTGGAAATCACTCCTGAAAATATAAGAATGAGAAAAGTTGATTTAGTAAAATTTAGAAGTATTTAAAACTCTTATTTATAAAAAAAATACCTGCATTAATAGCAGGTATTTTTTATTCTTTAAAAAATTTTATTTTACATAAAATTCAGCATCAACAGATGCGTTTAATTGAATTTTTCCTGATTCAATAGGTGTAGCTGTTGCATTAGCATTAGCATTAGCATCAGCAGAAGATGCTGCTTTATACAATCTTACTCCATTTGCATTTTGCTGATATATATTAATTCTAATAGATCTAATACCTACAACTTTTTGTTTTAAAGATAATGCAGCTTTTTCAGCTAAATATTGTACTTTTTTTATTGCTTCATTTGATAATTCTTCAGCATACTGATCTTGATTTTCTAAAGTAAAAGTTACACCATTTACATTTGAAACATTATTTTTTATTGCAGTATCAATTAAAGCAGAAACTTTATCTACAGAAGTAGTTTTTACAACAATTGAATTTATAGCTGTATAGTTTTTAATAGAAGTTTCATCTGTGTTTTTATTTGTTTTATAGTTTGGTCTTAAATTAAAATTTTTAGTTTGAATATTAGCATTTTTATCTTCTTTTAAGACTTCTTTTAGTGCAGAAACAACCTTTGAAGTTATTTGATTATTTCTTTCAGATGCTCTTTTTGAATCAACATCAGTAGTTTCAACAGAAAAAGTTACATTTGCAGTATTTGGAACTATCTCTTTTGATTCAGTTGCATTAACTGAAATATACCCCATATTTTTTACTGTATCTGCATTTGTTGATAGACAAGGCATTGCCATCATTAATAAAGTTAACACCATTAAAAGTTTTTTCATAAATAATCTCCTAACTATTCTACTCAAATATATTATCAACTGAATTTTATAAAAAATCAACTAATATAAATACTAGGTAATAATTAGCCAGTTGGCTGATGTAAATTTTTATTACATTTAGTGAAATTCATCTAAAAATAAGTTATAATAATAAAGTAGATTCAATTAAAGGATTGTGTGTGTATATATCATCAATGATGTTAGGATTTCCTGTTAAGAATCTTACTCCTATAAATAATAGGAGTGTAAGTCAACCAATAACCCCTAAATTGAAACAGGATACATTTGTAAAAAGTTCGCAGATAAATTTTGGTTCTGCGACATCTCAAAGCGCACCATTAAAAAAACTAAGGAATATGATTGATCCATATAGTGGAATAACAATGCTATCATCAGATGAATTATCAATGGCAGAAAAAACTCTAGATAAATGCAAAGACGCACAATCTGCTATAAAAGTTCTTTCTCGATATACCAAAAATATGCTTCCTGTTGAAAAAGATATGTTTGACATTTTTAAAGCATATTCAAAGCAGAATCCGAATGGAAACTTTGTAGACTGTTTAAATGGTCTGCGTCCAGAAGCGCATAAAAAATTGATGTTAGAAGAATTTGATATCTTAGATAAGGTTGATGATATGTCAAGAAATGCATCTCCGGATTTAGCATTAGCAGTGAGACATAAAACAACTAAATGCAGAGATGTTATCTTAACAGATAACCCGATGAAACCATTTAAAAGAAAAACCTTAATTACATCATTAGATGAAATCATTCCAACAAAAAAAGAACAAAAACTATTTGAAAAGCTTAAAGAACAAGTTGAATATTTACCAACATCAGGAACAAGTAAAAATGCATTTATTGTAAAATATACTGATACTTCAAAACCAAGGAGTCACGAAGAAATTGCAAAAAGATTACTAAGACCGTCCATTCAAACAGCAGAACATATTCATCCTGATTCTTTAGGTGGTGCTAATGCTTTAGGGAATTTTATTTTAACCTCAGCAGGCAGAAATTCTGAAAGAGGAAATATGCCATTAACTAAATTTATTCAAAAATACCCTGATATCCCTAAATATATGCAAACTCATGTAGAACAAATTATTGATAATATTAATGATGGCAAATTAAAAGGTTATGAAGATTATCCATTTAAACTCCAAAAATCATTATATAAAGAATCAAAAGGATCAATTAATTTAGATTTATCAAACTATTCACTTGAAAGTTAAAAGCATTATAGCATATTTTTATGTTAATATTTTTTTATGGATTTGAAAGCTAAATTAAACATTATAATTGGTGATTTATTTGGCGGAATAAATTCTGCCATTATAACATTACCACAGGCTTTAGCATTTGGAGTTGCAACAGGCTTTGGAGCTAGTGCAGGATTATGGGGTGCTATAATTCTATGTTTTATTGCAGGAATTTTTGGACCTAAAATTCCTATAGTTTCAGGAACAACTGGGCCTGTAGCTATTGTTATTGCGGCTATGATGACCGCTATTGGGTTTGATATTAAGGCGGCTGTTACAATAATGTTGATGGCTGGTTTATTTCAAGTTATTGCATCTTTAACTAATATTGCTAATATTGTTAAATATGTTCCATATCCAGTTATATCAGGCTTTATGAATGGTGTTGGTGTAATTATTATTATATTACAGCTTAATCCTTTAATGGGACATAAATCTTTATCTTCTACATTTGATACTATCATTAATATTCATAATTCGTTTAGTTCTTCAAATATTGATGCTTTATTAATTGGAGGTTTAACATTATTATTAGTGTTTGGAATACCTAAAAAGATTAATAAAATTATTCCATCTCAAATATTAGCATTAGTTATTTGTACATTTTTATCTATAAAAATGGGATTAAATCTAGATAGAATATCTGAAGTTTCTGTTGCTTTTCCTAAATTAGTTATGCCATATTTTGATGTAAATCATATAATTGATTATATTCCATATGCATTAACTTTGGCTGTTGTATTCTCAGCAGAATCTTTGCTTACAGGGCTTGTTTCGGATTCTATTATGAAAACAAAAAGTAACCCAAAGAATATTTTATCTGCAATTGGCATTGGGAATATGTTTTGTTCTTTAACGGCATCTCTTGGAGGTTCTGCAGCTACAATGAGAACAGTTGCAGCATTAAATGCCGGTTCTACCACTAAAATTACTACTTTAATTAATCCTTTAATATTGATTGTATTATTATACAAATGTTCAGGATTTGTTGCTCAAATTCCATTGGCGGTTTTAGCTGCAATTTTGATAAAAATTGGATACGATATTCTTGATATGAAATTTATTAAGGTACTAAAATACGCACCTAAAGATGACTTATACATATTATTTTTAGTATTCTTTTTAACAGTATTTTATAATTTAATTTTTGCAGTAGGAGCAGGAATAACACTAGCAGCTCTACTTTACGCCAAACGAGTTGCTGATAGAACAAAAACTATACATAAAAAAGTTTATGATGCTGACATTATGAATATGGAAAGAATTCTAGAAAGAGATTATAAACATAAAATAAGAGTTGTGCATATTGAAGGTCAATTTTTCTTTGGTTCTGCAACACAATTAATATCACATTTTGATGACGTATTAGGAACTGAGTATTTAATTATAAACTACGATGGAGATGACTTATTAGATATCTCTGCTGTTTTTGCTTTAGAAGATATTATTGTAAGACTTAAATCACAACATATTCATGTAATATTGGTTTCTAACAAAGACGTAGTACAACAGTTAGATTCACTATCAATTTTGAATCAAATAGGACAAGATAATATTTTTTATGATGAAAATTCTGCAATTACATACGCAAAAAATAAATTAAAATATTCTTAAGCAAATAAATTTTGAGCAGGATCCTTTAACAATGAATGCAATGCAATCTTATGTTCGCCTTTGCTATTTGAGACAATAAAATAAGATAACACTTTAGAACTTTTTCCAGTTTTTGGTGTTGTTCTTTCATTTTTTATCGAAAGCATATTTTTTTCATTAGGATAATTTTTTTCTATCTCTTTTAATACAGAAATAATTCTTTTTGTGGGGTTATTACCTTTTTTTAATGAGTCAATAAAATGATTAGGTAAATTCTCAATAAAATCTTCGTTCTCTAAAGTTTTTGATTTATTTATATGTTTTTTTATTTGTTTTAATTCTTTTCTTGTTATTTCAGTATTTACGATTGCTTGTTTAATGTTTGAAACAAAACGAGTTGCAAAATTTTCATCTGTTGCAATTTTTCTTGCTGAACGTTCTTGAATAACTGAACTGATTTTTCCAGACTTATCTTTTACTGTTGTTATAAGATTTAATTGATTATTATCGAGTCTTGGGTTAATAACAACAGAAGATTTTTGTTTCATTGAAGTCAAAGAATCTATTTGTTTAATAACTTTATTTAAATCAGCTTTTGTTTGCTTGTCAAAATATTTATCAAATAATAAATTTTCTTTAATTTTAAATTTATTAGTCTGTATATTTGCTTTAAATGAAATATTATTATCCATATTATCTTACCAATTTACTTATATAATTGTAATACTCATTACCTTTAATATTTTCAATATTTTTAACAATTTCTTCTTTAGATAAAAAGCCCATTCTATAAGCAATTTCTTCTAAACAAGCAATTTTAATACCTTGATTTTCTTCAATTGTTTGAATATATAAACTTGCTTGTAACAATGAATGATGAGTACCTGTATCCAGCCAAGCAAAACCACGACCTAATTTATTTACTAATAATTTATTTTGTTCTAAGTAAATTTTATTAAGATCCGTAATTTCATACTCACCTCTTGCTGAAGGTTTTAATTTTTTAGCATATTCAACAACTTTATTGTCATAAAAATATAAACCTGTTACAGCATAATCTGATTTTGGGTTTTGCGGTTTTTCTTCTATTGATATAGCTTTGTTATTATCATCAAATTCAACAACACCAAACCTTTGAGGATCTTTTACTTGATATCCAAATACCGCAGCACCACCTTCTTTTTCGATTTTTTTAATTGTTGATTGAAGCATCCCAGAAAAGCCTTGTCCGTAAAAAATATTATCCCCTAAAACAAGAGCTGCACAATCATCACCAATAAATTCTTCACCTAACACAAATGCTTGTGCTAAACCATCAGGACTTGGTTGTTCTTTATATTGAAAATTAAGCCCAAATTGTGAACCATCCTTTAATAATTTTTTAAAATTTGGTAAATCTTGAGGTGTTGAAATAATTAAAATATCTTTTATTCCTGCAAGCATTAAAACAGATATTGGATGATATATCATCGGCTTATCATAAACAGGTAATAATTGTTTTGAAACAACCATTGTACTAGGATAGAGCCTAGTACCAGCTCCACCTGCAAGAATAATTCCCTTCATTATACTAAACTCACTTTCTTAGCTTCAATTGATTTTATCCAATCTTGATTATTTAAATACCAATCTATTGTAATTTTAATACCTTCTTCAAATGTTAAAGATGGTTTCCAGCCTAATTCAGAAGTTATTTTATCGTTAGAAATGGCATATCTTCTATCATGACCTAATCTATCTTCAACATATTTTATAGATGATTCATCTTTACCCATTGCATCCAAAATCAAATGAGTAATTTCCATATTAGTTTTTTCATTATGACCACCAATATTATAAACTTCTCCAATCTTTCCTTTATGAAGAACAACATCAATAGCTTCACAATGGTCATAAACATATAACCAATCTCTTACATTCAAACCATCTCCATATACAGGAACTTTTTCTCCTTTTAGGAGTTGTGAAATGAAGAATGGAATTAGTTTTTCTGGATACTGATATGGACCATAGTTATTTGAACATCTTGTATTAAGAACAGGTAGTTTGTATGTCTCATAATAAGCTCTTGTTAACATATCAGCACTTGCTTTTGAAGCTGAATATGGACTATTTGGAGCTAAAGGTGTTGTTTCATAGAAATATCCAGTTTTTCCAAGTGTACCATATACTTCATCTGTTGAAACTTGCAAATATCTATCAATGCCAAGTTCTTTAGATGCTTGTAATAAATTTAAAGTTCCTTGAACATTTGTTTCAATAAATATTTCAGGATTAGTAATTGAACGGTCAACATGAGATTCTGCCGCAAAATTAACAACACAATCACATTCAGAAATTAATTCTCTAACTAATTTCTTATCACATATATTTCCATGTACAAATTTATAGTTAGGATTGTTTTCAACATCTTTTAAATTCTCAATATTTCCTGCATATGTGAGAGCATCAAGATTAATAATTTGATAATCTTCATGTTTATTTAGCATATGTCGAACAAAACAACTACCAATAAAACCTGCACCACCTGTTACTAATATTTTCATACAAACCCCTTTATATTTAATTAAATAATTCTTTCAATGTTTTTTGTTTAGTGTCTTTTTCGCTTAAAATAGGTTCAAAATCAATACCCCAATCAATATTTATATCTTTGTCATTCCAAATTATTCCACAATCTGCTTGAGGTGCATATTCACCACTTGCTTTATATAAAAGCTCTGCCTCATCTGATAAAACAACAAAACCGTGAGCAAAACCTTCCGGAATAAATAACATATTTTTATTATCTTCAGAAAGTTCAACTTTTACATATTCTCCAAAAGTTTTTGATTCCGGACGAATATCAACGGCTACATCATATATACACCCTTTTGAGCACCTAACTAATTTTGCTTGCCCATATGGTGATTTTTGAAAATGTAATCCTCTTAAAACATGAGCCGTTGATTTAGAGTGATTATCTTGATTAAATTCAACCTTTATACCATTTTCAAAAAATTCAGATTTTTTATATGATTCCATAAAAAATCCTCGATTATCACCATATACTTTGGGTTTAACTAAAATAACATCCTCAATATCTTGTTTAATAAACTCAAAACTCATACAATTATACCCTTTTTAATATAATTTATTATATCATCAATCAATCTAAATTTTTACTTTGTATATTTATTCTTTACATATTTATTGATATAATACTTTTTATGGTAGTATCATACGAAGATATAAAAAAATATGAATTATATTTAGCATATTTAGAAAAAAAACTAGGAGCTTTTTTTGAAGAACAATCTCCTTATATTTTTTGTAAAGAAGGTTGCTCTCATTGTTGCGAAAAAGGAGAATATCCTTTTACTGAAATTGAATTTGCATACTTAATGTTAGGAACCAGATTTTTAGACAAGGATACTTTCAATCAAGTCGAAAAAAATATGTTTGAAGTAAAAAATGCTAAAAAAGAACATAATGAAAATGAAAAATTTATGCATAAATGTCCATTTTTAATAAATAAAAAATGTTCTTTATACAAGTTTAGAGGTTTAATTTGTCGCACTCATGGTTTAGCATTTTTTAGTAAAGAAAATAAACTTTTAGTTCCTGCTTGTGTTGATAAAGGGTTAAATTATTCAAATGTATACGATTTTGAAAATAAAACTATTTCTGTTGAGAAATTTGAAAATTCAGGAATCAAACAAGAACCTCTTGCACATAATGTAGGCTTGCATTTTATGACCAATAATTCATTTATTGATTCTATTGGCTTAAAATTTGGAGAAATTAAACCAATGATTGAGTGGTTTAAATAGCAATTTTTTTATTTACAAACATTAAATAATTATAATGTTTTCAATTATATTACCTAAATTATTTAAAACATCAATAAAAAAAACTCCTATTATTAAACCTAATAATAGGATTAATCCTATTAAAACAGAATTTAATTCAACAAAAGAATTATTTAATTATGCAAAGAAACGTTGTATAGATGCACTAAATAGTCCTTCGCCATATGAACATGCTCTAATTCTAGATACAAAAAAAAATAAAATTATTGCAGAATATTTAGGAGATTATAAAGGTTGCTTTATCGAAGATTTGAATATTTTAGAAATAGATAGAAAAAATACTACAATTGTTCATGGACACCCAGAAAATTATCCTATAAGCATAACAGATATCAACACTTTAATTAATAGTGGGATTAATAAAGTAATTGCATTTAATACAAAAGGAGAATTCTCACTTGTTGCAAAACAGCAAAAACTAACACCTGAATATTTAAAATATTTTAAGAAAATGGAAAATGAAACAGATGTAGAAAGAATGGAACACAATGATTTTTATAAATCATATTTAGATTATAATTTAAGAACTCATATACCATTAATGGGTTTAAGATACGTATCAAATTATACTTTTTTAAAATAAATAACGAGTGGAAATTTTACTCCCACTCGTTATTTTTATTATTAATGAATTTTATAAATTATTTCATTAATTCACCAACTGACTTGTAAACAGCCATTCTCTTAGCAGCATCTTCTTCTGCTTGGTTATAAAGAGCTTCAGCAGCTTCAGGGTTAGTTTTCAATAATGATTTGTAACGACCTTCAGATCTGATAAACTCTTGATAACTTCCTTTAGGATCTTTTGCATCCCAAGTGAATGGAGTTTCGCTAGCAGGATTATATCTATATAATGGGAAGTATCCTGCTTCAACTGCACGTTTTTGTTCAGTTTGTGTTTTACTCATATCGATACCGTGAGCGATACAAGGAGCATAAGCGAATATGATAGATGGTCCATCGTATGCTTCAGCTTCTTGGAATGCTTTAAGAGTTTGACCTCTATCAGCACCTAGAGCAACTGATGCAACATATACATAACCATAAGACATACTCATTAAGCCCATGTTTTTCTTGTATGTTCTCTTACCGCCAGTAGCAAATTTAGCAACTGCTGCAGTTGGAGTTGATTTAGAAGCTTGACCACCAGTGTTAGAGTAAACTTCTGTATCAAGAACTAAGATGTTAACGTTTTTACCTTGAGCTAATACGTGGTCGATACCGCCGTATCCGATATCGTTAGCCCAACCGTCACCACCGATAATCCATACTGATTTATCTGTGAAGTAGTCTTGAAGTTCTCTAACCTTAGCTAAGTCTGCACAATCAACGTCAGCATATTTTGCTAAAACTTCTTTAGCTTTGTTTTGAGCTGCAACAGCTTCTTCAGTTTTTGAATTATCAAAATGAGCCATTGCTGCTTCTAATGCTTCTTTTAAGTCTGCAGGTGTTTTTTCATTAGCTACAACTTTTTCAACATAAGTTTTTAATGTATCTCTGTTTTGATCCACTGCTAATCTCATACCGAAACCAAATTCAGCATTATCTTCGAATAATGAGTTAGCCCAAGCTGGACCTCTACCTTCCTTAGTTGTTGTATAAGGAATTGTAGGGAATGTACCAGAGTAGATTGATGAACAACCTGTTGCGTTAGCAACGATAGCATTTTCACCAAATAATTGAGAAACTAATTTAACGTAAGGAGTTTCACCACAACCAGCACAAGCGCCAGAGAATTCAAATAATGGTTTTCTTAACATAGCGCCTTTGATTGTTTTAGTTGTGTTTTTACCCATTACATTATCAGGTAATTCATCAAAGTATTTTTCATTTACTAATTCGCCAATTTCAACTTCGTCTTCAATAGTTGACCAAGTAAGAGCTTGTTTTTCAGGATTTTTGTTTGCAGGACATTGGTCAATACAAACACCACAACCTGTACAATCTTCGCAATATACTTGAACTTTGAATTGTTCACCATTAGCGTTTGGTTTAGCATCAATTGTTTTGAATGATGCTGGAGCATCTTTTAAGCTATCTTTTTCTGCTAATTTTGTTCTGATTGCAGCGTGAGGACAAGCTGATGCACAGATACCACATTGGATACAATTTTCAGAATTCCAATGAGGAACACGAGGAGCAATACCACGTTTTTCTAAGCAAGCAGTACCTGTTGGGATAACACCATCTACTGACATTGCTGAAACAGGGATATCATCACCTTTTTGTCTCATTGATGGTTCAATAATTTTCTTAGCGAAATCGTCTGCATCATCTGAAATTAATTTTACTTCAGGAGCACAAGCAACACCGTCTAAAGAAGATGGAACTGGTACTTCTTCACAAGCATCAACAGCTGCATCGATTAATGCTAAGTTCATATTTACAACATCATCACCTTTTTTCTTGAAGGTTTTCTTAGTCATTTCTCTCATACCTTCTAAAGCTTGTTCAAAAGGAATGATTCCAGAAACTTTGAAGTATGCTACCATCATAACTGTGTTAGCACCTTTACCTCTAAGACCAGGTTGTTGTTTAATTAATGATTCAGCATCAACATTGTAGAATTTGATTTTCTTGTTGATGATAGTTTCTTGCATATCTCTTGTTAAGTGAGAGAAAGCTTCTTCTTTTGAATAAGGGCTATTTAATAAGAATGTACCGCCTTCTTTAATACCTCTTAACAAGTCGTATCTTCCGATATAAGCGTGAGCTGAACAAGATACGAAATCTGGTGCAGTGATTAGATATGTAGATTTAATATGTTGATCTCCAAATCTTAAGTGAGAAACAGTTACACCAAATGATTTTTTAGAGTCATAAGCAAAGTATGCTTGAGCATCTTTGTCTGTATATTGACCAATAATTTTGATTGAGTTTTTGTTAGCACCAACAGTACCATCAGAACCCAATCCCCAGAACATACAGTTTGTAGTTCCTTCTGGTTCAGTAACGATGTGTTCTTCAATTTTTAATGATTTGTTAGTTACATCATCGTTAATACCAACTGTAAATCCATGGAAACCATTATTTTCTGAGTGTTTGTAAATAGCAAGAACCATAGATGGTGTAAATTCTTTTGAAGATAAACCATAACGTCCGCCAATTACTCTGATGTCTTTGTTTTCTAAAGCTGCAACAACATCTAAGTATAATGGTTCACCAATTGAACCAGGTTCTTTTGTTCTGTCAAGAACAACGATTCTCTTAGTAGATGAAGGTAATGCTTCATTAAATCTCTTAACATCAAATGGTCTGTATAATCTAACTTTAACTAAACCATACTTAGTACCACGTTTTTCATTTAGGTAGTTGATTGTTTCTTCAATAGTTTCACAACCAGAACCTATAGCAACGATTACATCAGTAGCATCAGGAGCACCAACATAATCAAATGGATGATATTGTCTGCCTGTTACAGCTGCAACTTTATCCATATATTCTTGAACGATATCAGGAACTGCTTCATAGTATTTATTAACAGTTTCACGTCCTTGGAAATATACGTCAGTGTTTTGAGCACCAACTTTACAAACAGGAGCTTCTGGACGAAGAGCTCTTTGTCTGAATTCTTCAATATATTTTGGTTCAACTAATTTAGCAATATCTTCGTAAGAAATTTCTTCAATTTTGTGAACTTCGTGAGATGTTCTGAAACCATCAAAGAATTGAAGGAAAGGAACTTTTGCTTTGTATGTTGCTAAGTGAGCAACTAAAGCTAAATCCATTTCTTCTTGAACAGAGTTTGCAGCTAACATTGCATAACCTGTATTACGGCATCCCATAACGTCTGTATGGTCACCAAAAATTGCTAAAGATTGAGCAGCTAATGCTCTTGCTGAAACGTGAATAACGTGAGGTAACATTTCACCAGCAGCTTTGTGCATAACAGGAATCATTAATAATAAACCTTGAGATGCAGTGTATGTAGAAGTTAAAGAACCTGCAGCAAGTGAACCGTGAACTGCACCTGCAGCACCTGCTTCAGATTGCATTTCTGCAACTTTTACTTCTTTTCCCCAGATATTTTTCTTACCTTGAGAAGCCCATTCATCAATCCATTCACCCATTGTTGATGAAGGAGTGATTGGGTAAATTGCTGATACTTCACTTAGCGCATAAGCAACGTGCGCTGCAGCGTAGTTACCATCAACTGTTATAGTTTTTTTTGGCATAAAGATCCTCCTTATTAAATAATCTTCCTCGCTATAACTATGTAAACTATATAATTTAAAGGTATCTCAAATATGCTCTAATTACAACTATTTATATATTTATAAATAGAAATATTAAGAAAATTTCATGGTTTTGTAAATTTTTTCTTTTTTATCTAATTTTTACGTATTTTTTGCACTTAAGATTCCTTAACATTCTTGAAATGTCAAAATATGTAATGTATTATCATGATAGTATATAATCGGGTGAGGATTAAATTAATAAAATGAATTCTAATTATTTGCAACTACTTTTTAATGATATGAAAAAGTTGTGGAAAGGGTTGAATGTTCCACAACGATTTGGTTTGGTTGTATTACTTTTTGTTACTGTAGTTTTATCTACATTTTTTATTGTAAAATCATTTGAACCTGATTTAACAGTTTTATACTCCGACTTAGCAGAATCTGATGTTGTTAATATTACTGAAAACTTAAAAAAGAATGGTTATTCTTTTAAGCTTACGGATGATAAAAAAACAATTTTAGTTCCAGCGAGTCAAAGAGATGATATGCGTTTATATGTTGCAGAAAATGATTTAATACAAAATTCAAATCCTGGATTTGAATTATTAGATAATATGCAACTTGGCTCTACTGATTTTAAAAACAATTTAACTAAACAAAGAATTTTTCAAGGAGAACTAACACGTTCTATAGAAAAAATGGATGGAATCAAAAGTGTTAGAGTTCAATTAGCGCAGCCTGAACGTTCAATTTTTGAAGATAAAGATGAAATACCTTCAGCATCTGTAATGTTAATTTTAGATCCTGGGTATAAATTAAAATCATCACAAGTTAAAGCAATAAAAAATCTAGTAGCATATTCTATACCAAGATTAACTCCAGAAAAAGTTTTCATAACAGATCAATTTGGGAACACATTATCTGATGAAACCTCTAAAAATTCTAATGATATGGAATCATTTAAAGCTGGAGTAGAAAAAGATACAGCAAAAAAAATTACTACAGTTTTAGAAGAAATTGTAGGAAGAGGAAATGTTTCAGTGCAAGTAAATGCAGACATTGATTTTAATTCTGCAAAAGCTACAATTGAACGTTATATTCCTTTAGATGAAAAAGGTGAGGGTGTTTTAACTAGTACACAAAGCGAAATTGAAAATTATGAAAACCCTAATAATCAAAACCCTCAACAATCTGAAAACCCAAATTCAGGTCTTCCTAATAAAAATTTAAATTATGCAAAAGAAAAAAGTTCAACAAGTTATAGTGTTTCAAAAGAAGTTAAGCATATTGTATATGCCCCAGGAACAATAAAACGTTTAACAATCGCAGTTGCAGTTAATAAAATATTAACAAAACCTGAAAAAGAAGAATTACAAAATTTAGTATTATCTGCAGCTGGTGTAGATTATGAAAGAGGAGATGTTATAACTGTTTCTGGACTACAGTTTGAAGCTTTAGAACAAGATAAAAAACATCAAGCAGAGCTAGAAAAGAAAGTTGCAAAAGAAACCTTATTTAATTATATTGCAACTAAGTTAGGTCCATCAATAGTTATACTAATATTAGGATTAGTAACTATAACTTTATTGAAAAATTTAATTTCAAGATTACCACATTATGATGTACAACAAAATATATTAGATGAATCCGAAGAAGAAGATTTAGCATTTGACCCGATGGATCCAGATGAGTCAATTGCAACTAAAATTGAAAAAATGAAAGGGCTTACAGATGGAGCTTATGCAGCATTAGATTTTTATGGAGATGATGATACGCAAGCTTCATTTAAAGATATAGAAATTTCAAAACAAGAACAAAGTATAAATACATTAAACGAAGCAATTCTAGCAGATCCTGAAGCTGCGGCAAAAGTATTAATGTCATATATTAAGGAATAAATAAAGGATAGTATAAAATGGTTCAAGGAAACTCAACTCCTGCAACACAAAATAATAATGAAAAAGGTCGTAATCAAGTAAAGGTAAAAGATGCAACTCAAAAATTATTACGTCCATCACAAAAAGTTGCAGCATTACTAATTTTATTAGGTGCTGAAACAGCAACAGAAGTTTTAAAACATATTACAGACCCTAATATACTCGAACAAATAACATTAGATATTGCGAATTTAAATAAAGTTCCTGATGAAGAATTAAATGTTTTATTAGATGAATTTAGAACAGTTTTTAAAGCAAGTAACTTAATAGCTACCGGTGGTACTGAATATGCTAAAAAACTACTTGCGAATGCTTATGGACCAGATGAAGCTGCAGAAATGATGGATAAATTAGGTTCAATGATTAACACTAATCCGTTCTATTTCTTAAATGATGTTGATCCAAGCCAATTCGCAACTACATTTTCAGGAGAAAATCCTCAATTACTAGCATTGATACTAGCATATTTAAAACCCGCATTATCGGCTCAAATATTAGCATCTTTACCTAATAAGGTTCAAACGCAAGTTTCAATGAAAATTGCAGAAATGAATACAACAAACCCGGAAATTCTATCAGAAATTGAAGATGTTGTAGAAAAGAAATTCTCAACATTTGTAGTTCACGATTTCTCAAAAGCTGGTGGTGTAGAATATTTAGCAAGTATTATGAATCACTGTGATAGATTTACAGAAAAGAACATTATGGAATTTTTGGAAGCAAAAGATGCAATATTGGCACAAAGTGTGCGTGATCTTATGTTCGTATTTGAAGATATTGTTATTCTTGATGATAGAGCAATTCAAAGAGTATTACGTGAAGTTGATTCAAGAGAATTGGCTTTATCTATGAAAGGGACAAAAGAAGAAATTAAAGAGAAAATCTTTAGAAATATGTCTGAAAGAGCTCAAGCTATGTTAATTGAAGATATTGAATATTTAGGTCCTGTTCGTGCTAGAGAAGTCCAAGATGCACAATCTAAGATTGTTGCAACAATTAGAGCTTTAGAACTATCTGGAGAAATTACAATTTCTCGTGGAAATGCAGAGGATGAATTAATTGAGTAGAATTAATAATAAAAATGTTCAAATTGGAGATAACTACATTCTACCTCTTGAAAATAGTTCAATAAGTAAATATGAAGCAAGAGTTGAATCTATTTTAAGTGAAGTAGAAGAAGCTAAAAGAAAATTGTTAGCAGAAGCAAAAACTGAAGCTGACAATATAAAAATGCGAGCAGAATTAATAGTTAAAGATGCAGAATCAAAAGCTCAACAAATTATTCAAAATGCAGAAATACATGCAAGTGAAATTATAAAAAAAGCTGAAGACAATCAACAGGATGTAAAAAATCAAACAGATGAAATTTCAAAACAAGCTTATGATGAAGGTTTCTTAAAAGGTCAACAAGACGGATTACAAAAATTTAAAGATGATTCTATTGAGGCTATAAAATCATTAGAAACATTATCTTCTGCGTCTTTTGATATTAAACATAATATTGTCAAATCAGCAGATATGGATATTGTAGAATTAGTAATTGCTATTGCAAGAAAAATTACCACTATCAATTTTGATGAACAAATGTTAAAAGAAATTACTATTGCTGCAATTAATCATTTAAAAGATAAAGAAGAAGTAACAATTATTGTAAACCCACAATTAGTGCAAAATATTATTAACTTATCAGAAGAATTTAAGAATGAAATAGTTCAACTAAAACATATAAAAATTATTGAAGATTCTGCATTATCAGTTGATGGAACAATTGTTTCTACTCCATTATCAAGAATTGATAGTCGAATATCTTCACAAATCGATGAAATTGCATCAAGACTTAAAAATGGTATAACAGACGATGTTCAACAAGAATAAATGCCTTGAAATTATTAATAGCACCAATCCCTTAAAAGAAATTGGTAAAATCATTGAGATTATTGGTTTGATAATTGAAGCAGATGGACCAAAATCGTCAATAGGAGATTTGTGTTATATATATAATTCTCATAATTCAAGTCCAGTTTGGGCAGAAGTTGTTGGGTTTAAAGCTGATAGAATATTATTAATGCCATTAGGCTCAATGGAAGGTATTCAACCTGGTGCAATAGTTGTAAATACAGGTTCTTCTATTAGAGTTAATGTAGGGGAACAATTATTAGGTAGAGTTTTAGACGGTTTAGGAAACCCAATTGACACATTAGGTCCTCTTAACTGTTTTGATACTCGTTCTATATATGCAGAAGCAATAAACCCCCTAAAAAGAAAAAGAATTAGTGAACCATTATCACTAGGTATTCGCTCTGTTGATGGTTTTATTACTGTTGGCAAAGGTCAACGTTTAGGGGTATTTGCAGGCTCTGGCGTTGGAAAAAGTACAACAATTGGTATGATTGCAAAAAATACTACAGCGGATTTAAATGTAATAGCCTTAATAGGAGAACGAGGTCGTGAGGTTAGAGAATTTATTGAAGAAATTCTTGGCCCTGAAGGAATGAAGCGTTCAATAGTTGTTGCTGCAACCTCTGAACAGCCTTCATTAGTAAAAATTAAAGCAGCTTTTGTTGCAACAACTATTGCTGAATATTTCAGAGATAAAGGTAAAGACGTCTTATTTATGCTTGATAGTGTAACTCGTATTGCCATGGCACAAAGAGAGGTTGGACTTGCAGTTGGAGAACCACCTGCAACGAGAGGTTATACTCCTTCTGTTTTTGCAATGATGCCTAAACTTATGGAAAGAGTTGGAAATAATGACAAAGGAACAATTACAGGTCTATATACTGTTTTAGTAGAAGGTGATGATTTTAATGAACCTATTTCTGATACAGCAAGAAGTATTTTAGATGGTCACATTGTTTTATCAAGAGATTTAGCACACAAAAACCATTATCCAGCAGTTGATGTTTTACAATCATTAAGTCGGGTTATGCCTGATGTAACAACTAAAGAGCATAGAAATGCTGCGGGAAAAATTAGGAACTTGCTAGCTGTTTATAAGAAAAATGAAGACTTGATCAACATAGGAGCATATGTTAGAGGATCCGATCCTAATTGTGACGAAGCAATTCAAAAAATGGATAAAATTAATCAATTCTTGCGTCAATCAACAGATTTAAAAGTTGATTATGATACAACTATTCAAGAATTGATTAATTTAATTTAGCCTATAAAAAATGGTATAAATATTTTGTAATAAAACCATAATGAAGCAATAATAAGTATTACACCACTAAATTTCATTAATATTTCAGAAAGTTCAATAACATTTCCAAATTGTTTTATTAAAGATGTAAATATACCTGCAATGACAAGTATAATACCTTGTCCAATTGAAAATAAAAATAACATCGATATAGCAATAATTATATTACTAGAAACAGATGCAATACTCATAATTCCTGCAAGAATAGGTGTAGAACAAGGAGTTCCTGCAATTGCAAATGTCGCACCTAATAACATTGGATATAAGAAAATGCTATTACCTTTAGACTGAGGAATTTTATTAATTAAACTTGGGATTTGCAAATCAAGAATACCTACCAAGTTTAATCCCATAATCATAAGTATTGCAGCAATAACTAACATAAAGTAATTTCCTGCAATAGAAACAAAAACCTTTCCTGTTAAAGCACATATTATTCCAATAGCCGAAAAAACTATTGCTGTCCCAATTATAAACGAAAATAATTGAACAACTGTTTTAGAAAGTGGTTGGGTTGCATAACCTCCTATATATCCTATTACAACTGGCAACATTGCAAGAGAACAAGGAGATATAGATGCAATTACACCACCTAAAAAAGAAACTAAAAGTAAAATTATTTTAGCATTTCCTGCTACTAATGAAGTTGTAAAAATATCATATAAATTATTCATTTAATAACCTTTTTAAATAACCTTCGAATTCTGAATTTGTCATTGAACCTTCAAATTTTGACATTGTCTGTCCATTTGATTTTTTAAATACTAATGTAGGAACTAATGTTACATTATATTTTTTTATCATAGCTAAATTTTCTTTAGTTTGTTTTTGTACAGGAATTTTAATCAATTCAATTTTATCTGAATATTTTGGATACACTTGATTTACAACTTTATCCATTTTTTGACATTCACTACACATATCAGATGAAAATTTAATTACAGCTGGTTTATTATTATTTATTTTACTCGCAGAAGCTGCTTGAGATTTATCAAGGTAATAATAAAAACAAATTGGTAATATTAATATTGCTAAAATTATTGCTATATTTCTATTCATAAGTTCCCTCCTTACAGGTTTAAATTAATATACATTTATAATATTTTAAATAGCCAAGTATTTAGTATTACTAGGTAATATAAAAAAATGTTACAACATTGTCAATAAATTGAATAAAAAATACTTTATATAAATATGGGAATTATGAGTTTCATTAATTTATTTAAAAAGACCAGCTTGTTTTTGCTAAAATGCCAAGAACAGTTAATCACAATGCAATTAAGTTTTTTCTTAAATAAGAATAAAAAGTTTTTAAAACATAACTCTAACGGTTGTTCTGTTGTTGTTAATGTTAAAAATCAAGAAAAAAAAGAAGAATTAAATAATGAAATAAAACAAATACTAAAAAAATACAAAAATGATTCAAATCTTTTAATAGATTATATAGTTAAACATAAAACTAAAGTTTTTAAGCTCTCAAATGCAAAAAAATGCTTAGAAATATTAGGAGAAGAACCTGGATTAATACCAGCCTATACAGGGTATCAAGCTTTTATATTTAACTTAGTTATCTTCAAAAAAATAAGCTTTAAAACAGATACAATGTTTATTTTAGATGATAAAAATATTGATATATATTATTTAATCCAACAATTTCACCGTTGGTATTTTATGAATAATGGATTCCCTGGTTTTGATATGAAGTCACAAATTTTGTTGAAACACATTAATAAAGGGAATGAAGATTCCATTATTGCAAAACTAAAACCTAATGATATTGCTGATTTACAAAATGCAATAGCAAGAGACGTAGAATCTATAACATTTGTTGAACAATATGCAAGAGAGACTGCAGGTTCTAAAAAAGCTTTAGAAAAAATTAAAGATGGAGCAGGAGCTTCTATATAAAATGCAGAAAATTATTTTCTATGTTATTATATACCCATATTATTAAAGGAGTAATTTTATGGGTGTTATTAATGAAATGTTTACTATTAATACTCAAGGCTATACAGATATTATTGACATCACAAAAAAAGTTGAAAATTGTCTAAATTGCCACCCTGTAAAAGATGCAACAGTTATTGTATCTGTTGCAGGTAGTACCGCAGGAATAACCACAATTGAATATGAACCTGGTCTTCTAAAAGACTTACCCGAAGCTTTTGAAAAAATTGCTCCTTCAGGAGCTGACTATCATCATGATGATAGTTGGCATGATGGAAATGGAAATGCTCATGTTTTAGCATCTATTGTTGGAAGTTCTGTAACAATACCCGTTGTAGATGGAATTCTATTTTTAGGACATTGGCAACAAATAGTATTAATTGATTTTGATAATAAAAATCGATCACGAACAATTTGCGTTCAAATTTGTATGTAATATATGTTTGTATTATTTTTTTTATATGGCATACAAACACAAACTATCATTATCTGATTCTATATCTTTAGTAGCCGGTTCAATGATTGGCTGCGGGATTTTTATAGTATCAGCAGATATTGCAAGACAAGTACAATCAGGGCTTTTATTAATGATTGTATGGATTATTGCTGCAATTGTTACAATGTGTGGAGCTTTATCATTTGCTGAACTTGCATCAAATATTACTGATGATGGTGGGCAATATGTTTATTTAAAAAAAATATATAATGATGTAGTTGCATTTTTATATGGGTGGACTACATTTTTAGTTATACAAACAGGTATTATCGCAGCTGTTTGTACTGCATTTTCAAAATTCATAGGACTTTTAATCCCGTTTATTAGTGCTAACAGGTATATCTCGCATCTTGGTATATTCCATATTTCGACACAAAAATTATTTACTGTATTTGTAGTAATATTTCTAACATTTATTAATTCTAGAGGCTTAAAACACGGTGTAATTACACAAAATATATTTACAGTAACTAAAGTTATATCAATGATTGGTATAATTCTTTTAGGCTTGTTATTTGGATGCAATTTTCACACATTACATATGAACTTTTCTATTCCTATAAATTGGAATTTAGATACAATTAATGTTATAGGAGCTGCAACTGTTGGAGCATTATTTGCGTCAATAACTTGGAATAACATAACTTTTGTATCTGGAGACATAAAAGATGCTCCAAAAACTATTCCTAAAGCACTATTTATTGGCTCTTTGCTAGTTTTAGGTCTATATTTTTTAATTAATAGCATTTATGTAACAGCTATTCCAATTAATTTAATCCAAAATGCACCGGAAGATATTGTTGCAGCACAATTAATGTCAATCATTTTTGGTCATTGGGGGAAAACAATTGCTGCAATTATTATTATGATATCAGCATTTGGAAGTGCTAATGGAATTATATTAGCAGGAGCAAGAGTTTATTATAATATGGCTAAAGATAGAACTTTCTTTAGAGGGCTAGCTGCTATTGATAGAAATACAAGAGTTCCTCATAATGCTTTATGGATACAATGTTTATGGGTTTCTATATTAGTTTTATGGGGCAATTATACCCAACTTTTAGATTACGTAATTTATACTACTCTAATTTTTTACTGGATAACTATATTCGGCTTATTCTTGTATAGAAAAAGAAATATTGAAACTAATTTCAAAATAAATACAATAATTCCTATAATATATTTATTGATAACAGGTTATATAATAATTTGTTTAACAATATTTAAACCAACATATACAATCCCTGGGTTATTTATAACTCTAGCAGGTTTACCTGCGTATTACTTTTGGCAAAAGGGTAAAGGGGTAAAAGAAAAGAATTGAAAATTTCTCTGTATAAACTTTTGTAAAAATTTGTCAATTATTTAAGACTTTAAATCTTTATATAAATATATACTTTGTACGAGGAGATTAATATGGCTGAGATTAATAATTCAAATAACTATCCTAAGGATTACTTAAATAGTATACAAAATGATGTATTCAAAAGAATGGATGGAAAAGAAAATGGTGGAAATGGAGATGGACAAATTTCCTTAAATGAAGCATATAATGACTTAAATATAGGAAGTTTATTATCTGGTTTAGCACCTGATTCAAAAGAATACTCAAAATTAAAATCATTAACAGATAATATACCTGCCGCATTACAAAAATATGCTGGCAATGATGGTATATTTACGGCAAATGAATGGGCTAATTTCTTAAATGGTAGCGAATGGGGACAAGTTTTAGATACATACCATTCTTCTAGTAACTTTGCAAAAATAGAAATGGGATGGATAGATCAATCTAAAAATAATTTCAATGATGGTAAAGTTACAAAAGGAGAAGTTAAAGTTGGAATATATAATAACTTAATGAAAAGCAATTCAAAAGTTGATATTACATTAATTGATGCATTAATTGATAAATATGCTGGAGAGGATGGAACATTTACAACAGAAGAATATACACAACTAAAAAATGATCCATATTACAAAAACTTTATGAAACAAAACAATATAACACCATTCGAACTTGAATAATCAAAATTAAAATTAATTAAATAAAAAAGAGATAACGAATGTTATCTCTTTTTTATGGTACCGTGGAGACTCTGCCGAGCAAAATAATTAAGTATTATTTTGCGAGAGGTAAGAACCACCGACGGTTAGGGGTGAGTTCCCAACACAAAAAAAGACTCCCCAAAGGAAGTCTTTTAAATGGTACGCGTGGAGGGATTGTCTTGCTCGTTCGCGTTTAACGGGTCTACAGTTTTCCTTTTCGCAAGTAATACTTGCTCCAAAGAAAAAACCTTCGCCCTCAGCTCACTCGCGCTCGGACCTTAACAAAGCTTACGCTTTGAGAGTCTCATCCCAATACACACTAAATAAAAATAGAGATAACTAATGTTATCTCTATTTTTATGGTACGCGTGGAGGGATTCGAACCCCCGACCTTTTGGTTCGTAGTTTTAAAATTTACATTTTGTAGTTTTTAATATTTTTTAACTATTACCAATATTATTGAATTACAGCAATATTTTATTTTGTATCTTTTAATTAATTTTAGTATTTTTTAGTAAAAAGGTGGGACAAAAGTGGGACAAAAATTTTTACTTACGAAACGAAATAGGGTAAATTTTATTTTCAAAAACTAAAAAACTTTTGGGCTCGCGAGAACCACTCGCTTTAAATTTCGCCAGAAGTACCTACTGAACGGAGTTGTGTCGTTATGTATCAAAAGAATAGAGAAACACTTGCAATTCCTTTGAAGTTAATCGATTAATGTTAATGTAAATAATAAATAAAGGAGTTACATATGGGTACATGGACTATACCAAATACAATTAATAAAGCAAAGAAATTAAAATCATTATTATCAAAACCATTATATGCAAACGATAATATAATTAATGAATTAAGCGAAGTATATGGTGATGATGATTTATTTGATGAAATTGGAGAATATAGATGTACCGACACAGATATAAGAATATTAATAAAAATATATATAAAAAATTTGATTGATTTATTTATAAAAGAGCCTGAATGTTTCAATATTAAATTTGAAAAAGGGGCTTTAAAAATATTAAATCAAATAGTAGCAATTAATTAACAAAAGAAAGAAAGAAAGAAATATGGACGAAACTAAAATTGCAACAAACTTATTACAAGCATTCGGATATATAAATGCAAAAGAAGAAGATGTTATTTTAATTGAAAGCAAAAATTCCGGAGGAAGATTGAATTATATATTGATTGAATTTTACAAAAAATACTATCAATTCAACCAAATAAAAGTTAATGGATTTTGGAGTTGGCAAATTATGGAGGGTGTATAAAATGGAAAAGGACAAAACATTATTTGGTGAACTTGCATTTGATTCAATCAGAAACCAAGAAGTTATTATATTATTTTTGTGGGAAAATATATTTGCAGATGGAAGGTTCACATTTGCAAAAGTAGTTGGAAAGAATGATTGCAAAACCTACTCAACAGACTTTAGAAACTTAATTAAAATTGAGGAATAATAATGCTTTTGGTAAATAGACAGACCAAAGAAAGGCTTGAAGTAAAAGAAGAAGAGTTTAAGCAACGTTTCAAGAGAGAGCTTACTCAAGCCTTTGAAAGCTATAAACAAACCCAAATAAACAAATGTTATTATAGATTTAATGCTAATGATATTGAGGCAGACTTTTATTTTAGTCTACAATGGAATTTTAACCATTTTGGTAACAGCCCCTGGTATATCGAAAAAATAATTTAATCGTTCAAATTGGTTTTCCAAACCTCCTAACTATAATAGTAGTATAAAAGCTACCACATAATTAGGAGATATATTAGTATGGAAGTTGATATTAAATCAAATTTTAAAATTAAAATTTCAGAAAAATTTTTGCAATGCTTAATTGATTCAATCATAGAAATATCATTAATAATTGTAAACATTTTGATATATTATTGAATTAAATGCTTGCAATTTAATCAATAATATATTATAATAATAGTACAGTAAAGGAGTTTTCAAAATGACTGGATACGCAAATGATTATTCTATGAGCAACAATGCAAAACAAGCATATAGTAATGGAAGTATGCCAATTTCAAAATGGAATAAAAAAATGATTGTTGAAGAATTAATTACACAAGCAAATAATGCAAGTAACTATTTAAAAGAATCATACGAATTTATCCAGGATGTTGAAAGTTTCAAAAATATGTTATTAAAAATGAATTTAAATGAATTAAAAAAACTATTAGAAAAAGATGGATGGCATCACACATCTAAATGTTATAATGAAACAAATTTTTATAAAGTAAATTTAGAAATAGCTTGTGATTACATTTATCAAAATTATGAGGAATAAATGAAAATAACTATTGAATATAATTATCCGGAAGAAGATGTTTTAGAGATAGATTTTTATCGTGGAAAGACATTATTACACAATATTTTTTATGATATAAACGGTTTAAATAATAATGAACTTTTTGAACTAAAGAAAGAGGCAGTAGCTAAGTTCTGTACTGTATTTCCGGAAATATCTGCAAAAGATGTAATGAAAGGGTTCTCTGCAGTTGATGAGAAAATGCATAATTTATATAAAGAAACGTTTGATTTAAGAGGTGGAGCAAGAGAAGGTTCAGGCCGAAAAAAGGGTATTAAAATAGGAAAAATAAAACCTGAAACCGTTGTTTTCTATAAAAGAGTATCTTTGGAAGAAAAAGATTTTTTAGAAAAAGCCCTAGATAAATACAGAAAAGAACACAACTAAACCTATTCTAAATCGATTTTAAGCCGGCATGATAGTCCGGCTATAAATTTATATTCATATAACAATAAAACCTTGAATAAAAACCTATCAGAGTGCTAGAATTTAATCATTTAATAAATAATAAAAAACCCCTTGCGAATAATTTCACAAGAGGTAATAAAGGAGTATGAAGAGTCTTATATGAAAAATATTATTTATTACTTAAATACCATCTAATTTTGTTTCTTATAAATCCACCAACTTCATTTGCTTTAACATTAGGATATTGTGGCAAATAAATAATATCTATTTTGCCGGCAGAATCTGTTTTAGGATGGAGTTTTCCAAACTCATAATGCGTCATAACATTTTCAATTGGGATATTGTATTTTTTAGCCAAATCAGCACATAGTTTAAAACAGGCCTCGACTTGTTTTGCTTTAAGAGGATACGGGCCAACTGAAGATTTATTTTTAAAATTCATCATTCCACACATCGCAACACCAATTGCTCCAGTATTGCCACCACCTGTGTGTGCTGCATATTTTCCATCATAACAATTCAGATTATCTTCAGGTGTATATTTTCCATTATGTTTTACCCCATTAGAATCAATCAAATAATGATAATGTCCTAATTCTGAAGAGTTTGGGTTATATGCTCCTGCCGTCCAGTGAATTATAATTTTAGTAAAATTCGACATTTTGACCTTCTTTCTCTTTTTTCAAAGCTAATATTTCTAAGCGAATTTGCTTGTTTTCTTCAATGCAACGTTGTATGGTTTGGGAATTAACATCTATTTGGTGAAACTGAGTTCCAATAAAAAACACTGCACCAATAAATGCAAACACACCACCAATAGCCCAATCTTTTAAAGTCATAAGAAAAGCGTAAATAATATTTAATTTATCTATCGGGGATATTTGATCAGGTTCATCAGGGTTTCCAAATAAACTGTGCTTCAAATCCTTTAATTCTTTTCCCAATTCATTATGATATTTAAGGCACTCTTTTTCTTCTATCATTTCCATTTTCTTACAAATAAATTTTTAACACTCTGCCCTAGTTCAACACCTAGAAACATTAATACTGCTTTCCATAAAACAACTCTTTCTTTTCTAAGCACTTTGTAGAAAATAATACTTGAAGTCCTTCTGTCATAGTTAACTATTTCAGGATGATTAATAATCCAATCATGAATAATTGCTCCAGGAAGATATTCGGAAGTATGTGGACATCCAAGTAACAACCAAAATATTTTATATAAAGTAGTGCCATCTGATTCGAACCCGGCATCAATTTTAAATGGTTGAGCTTTGTTTAAACAATCAACAATAAAAAAAGCCGATTTAATTAAATAATACGGCTTTTTCTTATTCTTATAATTAAACCCGATAATTTTAGAAAAATCGGAATAAAAGACTTCCATAATTTAATCCTTTTTGTTAAACTCTCTTTTTAATTTGACATATTTATCCCATTCTTTGATAGAAAACCTACCTCTGAGTGAATCTATGTATAAAAAAATCTCTTCAGCAGTATTAACAGCCTCTTGTAGTCTCTTATTAATTTTAATAATTTGAGCTTCAGACTGTCTTTCTTTTGCTTTTTCAGCATAGGAAAAGCCCTTTTCAGTGGCTTTTCCTACTGCTTCAACTGCTTTTGGAATATCAAACGGCATTATTTATTCTCTTTCTTTTCATTAATAATTACATCAATTAAACCAATAACAGCTAAACATACAGCAATTATTGCGTTTGTCATATCAGGACTAACAATAACCCCAAATGCAGCCAAAAGAGCAAATAATCCTTTATAGGTACTTGCTTGTCCTAAATAGTTTAAAATTACTTCGTACCACATAATAACCTCCTTAATACTTGTCTGTTTTACCGTTTATGAAATTTTTGTATCTTTCATATTCTTTTGTTTGTGTAGTTTGTGCTAACCCACCACTTAAAAATTCTGTTAAACCAAATGGATCATAAAACAACTTTACAATCCATTTTCTCCAACAATAGTATTTAATTGTTGCTGATAGTTTTTTCATAAAAAATCCTAATATTTAATAATAAAGTTCATCTTGGTTGATGTTAAGGTTCCTACTATACCTGATTTTGAACTATTAGTTGTTAAACCTACAACAACAGAAGGCGTGCCTGTTACTGCAGAAGTAGCAGCTCCAGCACTACCTTGATGAGCAAAACCAGCTGTAGCATAATTGTTATAATTAGGCATATGAGCTAGTGAAAATATATCTGTTCCTCTTGTATATCCAACACTTAAACCAGTACCCTTCACAGCAACATTATTACTTGTAGGCATAATCGCGTTAGATAAATTAGGAATATTAAATGTTGTTGAACCATCACCCGAACCATAGGTTGTTCCTATGATTGCAAATAATTTTTTGTAAGTTTCACGAGAAATTGCTGCACCATTACAGCTTAGATACCCATCAGGAGCAGAAGCCGTTGAGTACGGAATAATTGTTCCTGTTGGTAATGTTGGAATTTCTGATACAGCTCCATTGTTATTATAAGGAAAATTCTTAATACTATTCATTTTCACCACCAATTAATTTTGTATAATCATTAGTTTCAAAAAACTCATCAAGTTGTTGTTTTGAAATTCCAAGAGCAAGTCCGATAGTATCAATTAAAGAATTCCCTCGATAAAAATTTAAGGCATCTTCAAAATCGATTTTAGCAAGCTCTTTTTTGACATTTTCTTCTTGAGTAGATGTTGGCATTGCTTCAATCATTTGTGCAATTTGATCTTTTGTAATTCCTTTAGCAAGCAATAACCCTCTAAATACATCACCCCTAGTCAGATTTAGCATTGCGATTCGTTCAGCTTCTTTTTGTTGCTGTTCTTGGTTGTATTCTTCATCAGTTTTTTTTACAACGGAATTATCAACAATTTTGTACATTTCAGGATTTTCTTTAACCAAATCTCCTGTTTCTTTATCAACAATAATTCCTTCTTGCTCTCCTATTGTGTCGATGTTTAAAACATTCAAATTTTCATCAACTTTATAATAGTTTTTTCGATAATCAGACTTAACAACCCAATTATCATTTTCAAATACGGGAATTTGATTGTCCTGATTATAACTAGGAATTTCTTTTAATGTTGCATTAGCAGGAACAAGAGGAACAAATTTACCCTTGTTTTTTGTTTCTTCAGGATCTGCTTCTGCTAATCCTGTTGATAAGTATTCCTTTGTGTTTTCATCGAAATTGTAAATATACATAATCTACTCCTATTTATATCTTGTTTTTACTCTAACTTTAATTGCAGGTGGTTGAACGGTAGTTGAACCATTGTAGATAGAAGATGAACGTGATGCATCAAATGTAAAATAAGCTCCAACAGTTGCGTGTCCATTCAATACTGCACTTTTAGAACTTTTTACAAGTTTAAAACATCCACTAGCTTCACTAGACTCATTATATGAGTCTGGAGAAATATTACCAGTAATATTCGGCAGTCCTGCTTCAATATATCCAAATCCATTACTACCCCAAATAGCTCTGTTTCTAAAATCAGGGAGTGCGAAAGTAGTTGAACCATCACCTGAACCATAAGTAGTACCATAAACTTCAAACAGTTTTGAATAAGTTTCTCTTGAAACAGTTGCACCTTCAAGCCATATCTCATTTGCTTCAAGAATTGAATTGAGTGTAAAAATTGGGTCTCCAATTTTTGATGATGAACCTAAAAAACTCCCACCTAAATTTTGGTTGTAAGGGTTTATAGATACTATACTACCCCCCCCCCGAAACACAGTCATATTGCCCCATTAAGGCATATTGTTTTAAATTATATCCGTCTTCAGTTTTAATTTTTGAAGCATACGGAAGGACTGACACATCAAAAAGCATATCTCCGACTTGAGCATCATCAGGGAATTTTTTATCGGTATAAATATTTCCTGAAAAAGCCTCAAGGAGATTTGTTTCAAAATTGAATAAAATTTGATAAGTTCCCTCTGCCAATTCTGAAACATCAAGGTTAATATCCTGATTAATTTCACGAGTGACACCGTCAGCTGATGTCACAACAAAAGGTGAGTGTGCAGTGATTATATTTTCATTAAGTGTTAAAACAGTTTCAACACCATTCTCCATTGGTCCTGAATTAACACAGAATGGAACATATTGAATTGATGCTAGATGTTCTTTAGGAACAAAAGATTTCTCATTTAATGGAGCATACCCATTTGGTTGAGATTTTTCGTTCAGTTTTTGATAACCCGATAAATCTTCAACAGTTACATAATTACCTTCATTGATATAGATAATATCAATATTTGCAGGAATAGCGAATAAGCTCATTTTTGCAGTGAAAATATTTGCAATTCCATCAACAATTGATGTATTTAAATTAATATTTGTATTTGCAACCATAACAAGGTTATCGTTTGCATCAAAAAGACCGAGTTCTGTTATAACATAACCAGATAATGAATCAGGAATTGTTATTTGAGCAAATCGTCCATATTTTTCATCGTTTCCAAATGTTATTCCAGGATAATTTGCAGAATATTTATCATATATTTTGTTAACCAAAGAAGTCATACTAACAGATGGAGTCATCATGCCAGTACCTAATGCAATATACCAACCACTAGTAACAAAAGGTTCTCCGGATAACGAATGTTTATTTACTAAATCAACTCCATAATCAGTTAAGATTGTATAATATTTTGCCATATTCCACCTTCTTATTTATAATTGCTCGTCACTTAAAACAAAAAATATGCATTCAGATTTTGTTAAACCGATAAAACGTTGTTCATTAAATGCCGTTGAAAAAACATTAATTCCATCGATTTGAGAACGTTGATTTTTATATTTAACAATGGCCTCATAAATTTTATTTAAAGTGTCAGCATCGTTTCCACTGTTAAATAATTCAATTATTTTTAACCTAAAATGATAAGGATAACCCTTATAATCAAACCATTCTTCAAGTTCTGCTTGTCCGTATATTTCTTTCACAAAATGGTCTAATATCCATGGAGTGCCATTATAAATATGCCATTCTATTGAATTTTTACAAGCATTCCTTTTTTGTGATATAGACCAGTTCTCGTCATAAACATCAACATGTAATTCTTTAGATAATAGATTTAATTCAATATCACTTAATGAATTAACCCTGGAGAAAAACTGAATGTATTTTACCTTATTTAAAGCATCGACCATTATAGAATCAAATGCTTTTGAGAAACATTTACATATAGTATCATCTCTTAAATTTTCAGGAAGAATATTTAACAAAGATAAATTATTAATATTTTCACTCACTTAACTTTCCTCCAACCCTTTATATGAGATCTTTACTTCAGTGCATTTCGCAAGTTCAGAGCCACTAAGAGTTTTAAATTGAGGATTTCTAACAATCAAACGTTTTGCTCCTGCATTTTTAACCAGTGCGATTAGTTCATCAGGATTAATATCACGACCACTTTTATTTGATTGCCAGGTTTTAAAATCTTCAACAGCGTTTACTACATTATTTTGAATAGTTACAACATCAGAAGAATTATCAGAGTCAATATAATAATCAAAATCAATACTGTATTCACTTTCAGTTAATGCTTTCACATCAACCTTATCAGTTAACGGCCTCATTTTATCCCCTGACAAAAATTCTTCCAAATTTTTTAAAAATGTTCCTTCCGGAATAACAGAATCTTTTAACAGAGGGTATATATTAACCCTACCTCCTGGAGTAAAATGAATTTTCATACTTTTAATAGGGTTAATAAACTCTAAATCTAACTCAACAGAAGATAAATCTAAATTATAATTAGAAATATTGGATTCTTCTATATTTATTGTTGAATTTTTAATATCAACATTTTTAGATTCTTCAACTTCTCCTGAATCACCATCATATTTATATGATACAGATATTTCATCATCAGGTGTTTCAACATAAACATCTTGGATTCCTTCAGAGAATTCAAAACATTTAGCAATGTAGGCTTGTCTCGGCCCGGTTACGGAGTACCCTTCGGGAGTGTTGTATATTAAACGTGTGTAATCGTCATCTGTAGGACTTGTTCCACCTTGAGAAGTTTCTGTATTTTCAACAGATTTTATCCAAGGCAAAGAATCTGTATGTGTGGTTATAGTTCCAGGAGCAAATCCGTTCCCAATAGTTCCACTTTCTGTGCATTCAAGAGTTAAAGTAATACTTTCTTCACCTTCAGGGATTACTACACTTTCGGTTGTTTGAAAATAAACCTCATCAACAGATACTCTATTTCCTTTAGGAATAGTTTGTGTTTGAGATAACGCACCATCAAAAGTATATTTAATTGGAACATACGCTTTTTTCGATTCAGGTCTAACAACTGACCCTCTTGTTGCTCCAATATTATCTAAAGAAGGGCCAGATGCATATTTTAAACATCCTTGTTTATATTGGTAATCTGCAGCCATTAAATTCATCATAACTAAATAGACTGCTGTTTGTAACAAGATATGAATTTTATCATCTTTTAATAAAGTTATATCTTGCCCTGTTTCGATTTGATATTGAGCCTCAAAAGCCTCAACAGCTCTAGCCAATAAATCTTCTACTGATGTATCTATTAATGAAACATCAGGTGTATTTGCTAATTCTGATATATTTGTCATACTTATACCTTCTCGATTGTAATTAACGGTAATAACTTAGTAATATCATTCTTATCTGTATCAAAAGTTACAGTTTTAACTTTTAAGCCATTTTCACCTTCATATTTTTGTATTTTTTGAATAACTTCGATTGTATATAACTGGGTTGAAAGAGGATATGGTTTATCGATAAAATCCATATTAATTCCAAATTCTCTATCAAGTACAACCGTTCCAACTCTAGTTGTTAATAAGATTTTTAAACGTTCGCTTTCTTCAGGAGTTATTCCTGTTATATTTACAGCAGTATAATCGATTACCATCCTATCGCTCCTCTAATACCTGAATAAGCATAACTTTCTGCATATCCAACAAGAGTATTAAGTAAATTATTCTTTTTATCGCTTACTATAGATGTACTAATTTTATTAGGTTGAAAACTAAGCGATGTAAGATATTCTCTCAAATTTAAATCAATATTTACACTATACAAAGTACCATTTTTATATATATGTCCATATTCTCTAGATGATGATTCAATAACCCATTTATCGCATCCGATAACTCTAGATGCAATAACCAAAGTTAAAGGTTCACCAGATTGTTCGTATTCTTGTATCTTGTCAAGATATTCTTGAATATTTAGATTATAAGATCTGATAAGCTGAATTTTTAAAGTTGATTTATCGAGATCGCAGCCTAAAAATTCAGAAATTGGTTTGTTACCTATAATCTCATGGTCTTGAAACTTGGCTGATGATGAATGAGTAAATTCTTGAAAAGTTAAAATTTTAGTATCACTAACTGTGAATATAATATCTTGTAAATAACCTATTGCCACAATCAATTTCCCTTTTTCATCACTAATACTAATATTTTCATACGGTTCACAGAACAAGTTCTGACTCACCTGCCTCTATTTTGAAGATACTTAATCTTCAAAACAGAGTTCTTCCTTTTTTATCATGTGAGTAAGACAGAATTGTTCTGCCACAACTCATTTACCACATTCATCATATGAGTAAGACAGAAGTATATTTTCCACAACTCATTTACCCCCTACTTTGGTTGAGTTGTATCTTGACCTTGATTTCCATTGCCGTGGATATGTAATGTTAATGATATAGAACCTGATTTAATATCATTATCAGCAGTAATACTTGCAGGGGTTGTTATATCTTCTGCTTGAAAAACAATATGCTTTGCTTTAATTGTAAGGGTTTCAGTTTCATCATCGAAAGACATTGAACCGTTTTTTCTCAATCCTTTAAACCAAACAGTTCTTTTATTAACAGGTGGTTTGTTATCAACTGAGAACCATTTGCCGAGACAAAAACCTTCAGGTGAACCGGGAAGAAAAATACAAAGCACTGTATCCTTCATTTCCGGCATGTTATATTCTTGAACAAAAGAGAACATTGGAACATCTCGAGGAGTTTCATCTTTATCAAAAAATGTAACTTGTAAATATCCTCTTTCATCATAAATTGCAGTAACTGTGCCTAGACGAATTACTGATTTTAGCATATTTAAAATATTCATTTTTATTCCTTATCACACGAGGTAGCCTGAATTAAAACCTCAACAATCCATTTACCCTCCCCATTAATAACCTAATATTTTATGACACTCAAAACTTGCTGAAGTAGGACTAAATGATTGCGTTTTAGAATCAATGTAATAATTCCCGCTAAATTGCCCACAATCTTTTAATGTAATAACTTCAGCTGAATATAATTTAACAAGCCCAGGAAGAGAGAAACTTGCAGTATATTCTGATTTATTTTTTTCTCTCAATTTTGCTTGACACACACGCAAAGCATCGGCTTGAGTATCAACAGAATCATTAAGAGGAAGTATTTTTAACCCTGTTTTTTTATTCAGAGATTGAGGCCTTGTATAACTTGCAGATATAGTTTGCTTTGATGTTTTACATTTCAAAACAGCTTTATCATATCCACAATCTGTTAAATTCCTTTTAAAATTTGCTTGGCCTAAAAACATATCAGGAGTTATTATCATTTTAGAAGGTTTTGATTCATAAACAGATTCTGAAAAAATAACAAGTTTGTTATTATAAATTTTTAGATTTAAACCATTAGAAGAACATAGGTTTTGCAAATATTCCATATCTGTTTGAAGAGATTGTTCTTCTTCAGATAGTTTTGGGTTAGTATTTGAATCATAATACAAAGTGAATCCATTGTTTAAAGCAATAGTGCTTGCAACGGATTTCAGGGTTGCATTCTTCCATATTTTGGATTTAGGAATATCTCTAAAACTTCCATTCGCTTTGATTGATAATGCTTTTAGTGAAAAAGTTGAAGGGTTTATTGTGTATTCCGGTTCATCAACATAATATGATCCAAAATTGATTGAATACTTTTCACCAATACTATTCCAATTATATGAAGTTGCTTTTACTTCTATTTTATCTCCGGCTTCAGTTACCCAATTTTTTAACCATTTATGTTCTTTATCGTTAAGAGATATAGTTATATCATCAGATGACTGGTTAGCAGAATCATTGATTGAGAAATCAATCAAATCATCGTTTATATATTTAGAAATAATTTTCCCTTGATAAATAACATCAAGAGAAACACGTCTTGAATTATTCATAACTTATCCAAATAAAAATTAAATTTACTTCTAACTATTATTAATCTCTCCAAGGTGCAGTATTTGAATTATCAGCATCAACTGTATCAATATCAGGAATATTAATGATTGTTCCTGCTGAAAAAATTACAGTATCAATATGTTGAGGGTTTGATTCGATAATATTTACAAAAAATTTCTCACTTCCATATACTTTTTTTGAAATTATATCAAATGTATCACCTTGTTCTGTTTTATAAATAGCCATTTTTACCCCTTTCATCAGGCGAGTAAGCTTTAATTAAACTTCCACGACTCATTTACCATTTTTTCATCGCTAATACTAATATTTTCATACGGTTCACAGAACAAGTTCTGACTCACCTGCCTCTATTTTGAAGATACTTAATCTTCAAAACAGAGTTCTTCCTTTTACCCCCACTACTTGCATAATTAATAATATAGTTTATAATTTGAATATGAACGAAGTAATCTTAGGTTTTATTTTTTTAATAGGAATACCTTTATTTTTTATCCTATGTATTTATATGATTGTTAAAGGGATAAAAAGTATTCTTACAACTTCAATTGTTGTATCAATGATAGATTCTAACGGAGAACCAATCCCTGATTTCTGTGAGATTAAATTAAAAAAAGATTGTTTGATCGTAGAAAAAGGAATTATTAAAAAAGAAATTGTACTAAATGAACCTATCAAAAAGTTACATTTAGAATTAAATAGAGAGTACACTCCGGAAGAAAAAGCTATCATAGAAAAAGATAAATCTGTTATTGGACGTGCCGTTGTTGGTGGCTTATTATTAGGTCCTGTTGGTGCAATAGTAGGTGGAATGTCAGGTATTGGAACTAAAAAAGAAAATATCACTCTTCAAAAAGAAGATGAAAAAATCTATATAAAAATCTTTTCACCTTCTCATCAAGAAAGTAAAACAAATTTATTCTTTTTAGTTAATAAACATAACAATAAAGAGGCATATAACTTCTATAATCAATTTACTGCACAAAAAATGAAGTTTAAGCAAAACTAAGCCCTTTTCTTTGTCTTTCCTTGAAATACGCATCAATCTGTTGCTTGATTGATGGAACAGTAGATTGTACTGCGTTTTTAACAACAGATTTATCTGCATTTCCTTGAATTGTTATATAAAAAGACATTCCACCAATAGCATTCGGGGTATTCAAAATATCTTTTGTTTTGTTATTAGAAAAGATGCTTGTTGCAGGTGGCAGTACAGCTAATTCCGGACCGTGTTCACCAACAATAGTTGCTCCACCCGTAAAAGAAGGAGTCCCTAAAGCATTTCGCTCTGAAACATTTGCTTTTTTATTAACATTTTTAACAGCATCAGGAGTTCCTGCATTAGCACCACCTTTGTTAAAGAATTTCCCAAGCCAAGATGTTGCAGTTTTTATTGCTTGCCATACTTCTTTCCAATGGAGTGCTAATTCAGTAACAAGTAATATTGCTGCACCAACACCTGTTCCAATGATAGCATATCTTAAAGCTCTATTTGCCCAAACAGTTGCCCAAGTTGAAGCAGCCCAAGTTTTCATTGCTGCAGGAATACCTTTAACAACCATTAGGTAACGACCCCAATTTGTTGTTGCAATTAGGCCCTCTTGAGATGCAATCAGTACAGATGTTCCGAGATATTTAACAAGATCAATTGTTGCAGCAGTAGCGATTGCAGCAGTTGCAGCACCTAATGCTGTCATAATAGGAATCCCGTTAGTTTGAACAAAATTAACTATATTACTAATTGCACTTCCAAATGCAACAACTCCAGCAACTCCTGATTCAAAAATTGAAACAATAGTATCACCATGAACCATTAAGAAATTATTTGCAGCCTGAAGAGTCTTTGTATAATATGGTAATATTGTCATCCCCATTTTTTCTTGTATGTTTTTTAAATTTTCATTGTAAGTTCTTTGTTGGTTTGCAGCACCTCCTAAAGTTCTTGCATAATCTCCTTGAGAGTTTTTAGTCTTGGATAAGACAAATTGATATCTAAGCATTACTTTTTCTGCTTCTTTCATTTTATTAACTTTTGTCTTAATCCCTTTTGATAAGGCAAATTCCTGCAGAGCAGCTTCAGTCATAACAACACCCAAACCTTTTAAAGATTCAGTTTCTCCGGTAAAAACTGACTTCAAAGCAGTCTGAGCAACATCTATTGAAATATTTTTAAATGATGCCATATCAGCACCTAATTGAGTTAATGTCATAGCCATTTCTGCTGCTTTATCTCTAGAGATTGACATGCCTGTTGCCATATCACCATATAATGCAGCAGAATCTAGAGCTGTTTGTCTCGCAAGCCCCATTGTTCTAGTAGATGTTTTTGACCACTCCATAAGTGTGTTTGAAGAACCTTTGAATACTTCATTTATTTTACTTGTAGTTTCCACCATATCTGAAGATGCATCTAATAAACCAGAACCAAAGTTTTTAATCGCTTCAAGCCCTCTAGCTGCAAATGCAGCTATACCAATACCAAGACTTGCCATTGCAGTATTTTTTATAGTTTGTAATGCTTGACATGCAGTATTGGTAGATTGTCTTAAGCTAGGTGACACTTTCCCACCAAAGTGGATTTCAGTATTAAAAGTCTTGTTATTTGGCATTAGTTAATTTCCTATATCTAGCAATAAATTTATATAATTTATTTATTGGCATATTTCTATAATATTCAATACTTGTATATGTATTAATAGCAATTCCCATACACCAGTCTTCGATATTTTCAATGTCATTGAAATCATTTATATTTTTTTGAACAAAAAAGCTGATACACGTTCCTTGATTCTTGTTGCATTATACATTTTCATGTTTTTAAAAAATTCATAAGGTTGATTAATTGCATAAGATGCAAGGATTAAGCAAAATACTGTATTAAATTCTTTTACCGGATCTGTGTAACCCATTCTAGTAAACATTAATTCAGCAGCACCCATATCTTCAGTAGTTAAATTTTCTAAACCGAATAAATCAATTTCTGTATATGTCTTCCCTTCAAATATATGTGGTTCAGGGAGATTAACAATATAAGGAATACCTTCTTGTTTTAGTTCTTGTTTTAGTTCTTGTTTAACTTCTTGTTTTAGTTCTTGTGCAGCTTTTGTTTTAGTTTTTTTAGACATAAATAATACTCCTTTACTTATTTTTACTCGTAATTCTAAGATAATGTAAAGTGCTCAATATAATCTTGAGCACCTTACTAATTTTTTATATCATAGACTTAATATCAGCAAGTTGGTCAACACCATTAACAACATAAATATTGTTTAATTTGTCAACTTCTAATAATGTTACACCGTCAAATTCTTGCTTATAATAAGTAACTTCCAATTTAATAGAAGAATCCATCGTTTTTGCATTACCGGCTGTTCCAATAGTACAGCCTTTACAACGGCCACTAATAGTAATCTTCAATGATTTATTAACTATTTTATTTGTTGAAGAATCAACACTTTGCACTGCAGCTCTTAAAAAGATTGTTGAACCTTCATTTTTAAGAATTTCTGCAGCCTTTTGATCAATAACACGAAATGGAATCTCTAGTTCTGTTGAAGAAAATGCTCCAGGAACAGATGATTCATACTCACCATTGATTCCTGCACCTGATATAGTGTTAGTCATTGATTCAAATGTTGGCAATGTAACTTCTGTTGTACCAACTAATCGTTCATATCTATTATATAAATTATATTGTGAAATTTGTTCAGGTTGTAAGGTCATTTCATTTTCCTTTCTTATTGTCTTGCTTGCTCGCGTTAAACGGGCCTGCGGAATTGACCTGAGTCAATCCCTCCGCCCTCTGCTCGCAATCCGCTAATTATTTCCAAATAGAGCTTTTTTCAAAGTTGCAACATCATATTCTAGCTTATTAACAATTTCACTCATAGGAGGGTAAGGAGTTAATGATTGACGAAGAACTATTTTACCCCCAATAAGATTTGTTTCAGGGTTATCTGATTCTTGAACAATCATTTTTGCTCCTGCTATTTTCTCATTTGAAGTAAAACCATTAGCTCTAATATTTTCAACATCAATAATTCTATCTAAGTTCTTTCGACTCATAGGATTATCGATTTCAGGGAAATGAGTCAAGATAAATGTATTAGCCCACCAATTGAATATATTTCTTGATGATATAAAGCGGTCTTTAGGATCTGAATTATTTGGGTAACAAGCCATTTCATTTCCCCAAGTTTTCCAGCCTTGCCAATTTATATATGTAAAAATACCATTATCGTTCAAGAAATTAGCTTGAACCTGAGATAAATAAACCTCAGTGCCATCAGCAAGACAACAACCTGTTATCCCTGCATCTTTATTTGACGGAGAGATATAAGGAACACCCTCATCATCATCTGCAATTGTTTGGGCCAAACAAGCAGACATATGAGCTGATGCATACATTTTATAATCTCCAATTTTAACCATTGGAAATCCTAAATAGGTAGACTCATCTGTGTATGAATTTTGGTTTTTCCAATCAACGCAAGATTGATAAGTTTTACAAGAATTTGTATCAACATCACATATATTTATTACTTTAAAAACTCCATTTATATTTTTTGATTTAGCTTTTAAAGCATTCATAACATTAGGATCTTGAGAATATCCTGGAGCAATTAATATCCCTCCAACTTTTCCTAGTTTTGGAAATACCTGTTCTACAGCCTCAATCCCTTTATATGTGTTTGTTTCATCATCATAACCACCAATAATATCATCAGCAGTTACTCCTGATGGTTTTAATTTTTGATAAGAAATTTTCAAAGATGTCTCTGATTTTGCACCACCTTCAGGCATGATATTGATAACAACTTTACCGTTATCATCAAAAGATGCCATATAATCAACATCTTTATTATATGTTGTATCACCTCCAGTTTTCTTAACAGTAATCGTATCTAGTAAAACCCCTGAATCATCAATAAAAGCCTGTTTATTTTTAACTCCATAAGAGTTTTCTTGAACTTCTTCAATATGTTCAGGATTATCAGGATCTAAAACATTAATAAATACAATAGGTGCAACATTAAATACTTGAAAACTTAAATATATACTTTGACATAATTCATAGTTTTCAAAATCGGTACAATAACCAATATTTGATACAGCTTCAGCGAAATTATTAACCAATATAGGTTTATTTACGGCTGATTTTGGATCTTTTAATAAGTTGATAGGTGCTTTACCTATAACAATTTGACAAGCAGCATCAGAATAAACAGGTGCTTTTAAACTTGTTTGTTCTTCTTCAATTGTTATTCCATGTCCCATTTTAAATATCCTTTCTTAATCTTATATATGACTGATAAATAAGAGAGGTCTTATCCTCTAAGCTCTTAACGCCTTTTGAAAAATCAGCAATAGGAAGAATTAAGTTATTAACATAGGGCTTTTCTTTTCTTAATTCTTCAAGTTCTTTAGGTAGCTTGTTTAAATAAACTCTTCCGTGCCTTACGGTTTTAAAATCAGGTCCTAAATAAACAACTCTACTATTTTGTTTGTTTGATGATGCATTGTTAACATCACTATTTTTGGTCTTTTTTGTTGTAACCATAATAAAACTCCTATTACAATCTTTATATTAATAACGATTTATTTTGCTCAATTTCTGGCATTAAAAACTCAGCCTCAATAACTCCATATTCAAACGGTTCAGCCTCATCTTCACCAATTTTCCATTTTATTTCTTTATCTGAAAGTTGATATTTATCACCAAAATAAACATTCTCTTTCAAATACAATATTATTCTTTCTAGTAAAACCGTAGCTTCCGGTTGTGATTCATCATCTTGATTAACTCCTACACATATAAATAAATTAGTCGTTGGTTTATCTGATGTCGAGGGAATTGAACCTTCTTCAAGAGAAATTAAAACAAAAGGAAATATTTTAGATTCATCATTTTCATATTTCCTAGGATTAGGCAGTTTTTGTTCAAATATATTTATATTTGAGTAATTATAATCTTTTTGAAAAATAATATTTATTTCATTTTTAATTACTCTTCTTAAATCTATTGGAGTACTCATTAATTTTAACCCTATTTATAATATTTATTCTGATAATATTCTATTTATTTCGTGAGTAATTCTTTTATTATATGTAACGGCTGCATCTTTATATATAAAATCCATAACCTCTTTATTCGCAACCATTTGAGGAATAGATAAAGTATGTAATTCTTTAATTTTATCTTCTTCGTCTCTTTTAAAAACACCTATATGGCCATTTTTCATTTTTGCAATAAAAGCTGTACCAATTGTTTTAAAAGAAGAAGATTTCATAACTTTAGCCTTAACGGTTGGTCGTTTAGAAATCTTCTTTCCTAGGGTCGATGTATAATTCTTAGGTTTAATTTTAAATTTATATAAAGGTATCGTCTTACCACTTGTTTTTACATAACTATCTAGGTTTGAAGCTGTGGGCTTTTTATATGAAACAGTCGCTTTAACATCTGAAGATTTAACAGAATATTTTTTTATTGTTTCTTTTGATAAATTTTTTCGAACATTTGATGCAACACGACTTATAACTCTTGCTAAAACAGAAGGAGCTTTCCCTGCCATTTTACCAAGCATTGATTCAAGTTCCTTAACCCCTATGGTTTTAACGGTTATTTCCATAAGACATACTTTCTTTAGCTAGGTTTATTCACGTCAAGAGTTATTGAATACATTCCATAATTTTCAACAACTTTAGTAACAAAATAATATGTATCATCGAATTTTATTCTTGCACCATTAACAGGTTTTCCCTTCAATTGATTAACATTAACATAAATCAATTTTGAACCAATATAAGTTCCTTTTGCATCCTTTAATTTTTGTGCATTAAGAGTTTCTTCATCAACAACACAAAGAATATTATTATTATCAAAAGAATGTTCTTCAGCAAAATCATCTAAATTAAGAAACACTGAATCAATATCTTTTATAATATCTTCTTTTAAAGTCATCTAAGCAACTCCTTCAGTTCCGTCACCTAGGTTAATAGAATCCTTACCGTCTTGGTCGTCGTCTTGGTCTTCGCCTTTGCCTTCGCCTTCGTCGTCTTGGTCTTTAACTTTACTCTCAATTAGTGCAATAATATCAGCCTTGGTTTTATTTGTTCCATCATCTTTCAACATTTCAGAATCTTCTATACCAAATTTTTTAGCTAATTCTTTTAATTCTGAAACATTTAATTTTTTAGCTGTTTCAGGATTAAAACTTCCATCTTCATTTAAACCAAAGTTTTTATTTTTATTTAAATCTTGTTTTTTATCTTCTTTTTTAGTATCGACATACTTTGCAACACCTTGTTTAACCAATCTATCTTCAACTTCTTTCGTTGCCTCAAATGGTGGATCATTAGGTGTAACAACTTTTATATATCCATTAACTTTTCTTCCGAAATTACCTTTTATTATTTTAATCATATTTATCTCCTTTAAGATTAAACAAGAGATTAAGATTGCTCTTAACCCCTTGTTATATATAAAAATTATCCTACTGTTACAACTTTTGCAGAATAGAAAGAACCTAATTTTAATGGTGCTAATAAAGGTTTTGATGTCATTTTTAACTCTCTTTTATCTGTTGCTTTATCAGGCACAATTTTAGGAACTCTATCCCCTACATAAGTATGATACTCATTGTCATCTTCCATTTGAGTAACTGCACCATAAACACGTTGACCACCTGCAGGTGCTGCAGCAATAATATAACCATCTGGAATAAATGGTGTTAATTTTTTCGCGTCACCTTTATATTTATCATTATATGAGATTAAGTTTAGTACATAACCGTCAGCATTTAATGTTCCTAATAAATTTGCTCCATTAGTTAATGCTTTAGGATCAATAGAGCCATAGTTCATTTTTCGATTATCTAATAATTCTCTTACAGAAGCATCTGATCTAATAGCATTCATTGCTGCAGGAGAAACAATTAAATCTTGTATCCTTACGCCATTTGAAGATGCAAGCTCACACATTGCAAAAATATCATCAATAATTGTTGCACCTTCTTGATTCCATTCTGTTTCAGGAGTATAAGTATATGGATTTGAATCTCCATTATAAAACTGAATTCTTCTTTTATCAGGTTTTTTGCCATCACCTGTGTTAAAATCCATATCAAGTGCATGGTCAAGCATTACTTTTGCTGCCATATATTCTTCTCGTCTTGTAGTCATCTCATCAAGGGTTAGAAGATCTTTTGCTAGTAGTTTGTCTGCTCTAACCTGTGGAGATTCATTAGCATAAATTGCTTCACCAAATCCCTTCTTCATTAAATCGTCAATAGTCATAGGGATTTTAGGTTCAATATTTGCAGGCGTGAATCTTTTTGATGTATAACCTTCTCTTTGAACTGCAATACCACCGATATATGGAACAACAAATGGTGCACATTTTTGTCCATTTTCTTCATATTCTATTAAAACATCTTCTGTTGCAAATTCTGCCATTTCAAGTTTAGGGAAATATCTGTCTCTTAAAAAGCTATTTGCTAAAGGTCCTTGTTTGACTGCAGCCATTAAAACATCTGTATTTTTATATGCCATAATTCTATCCTTTCTTTTAATACTTGATAAACGCATTCTGAATCTTATTAGATAGAATCAGAAAGGAATATACCACCTTTTCTAAAATTTTCCATATCTTCATCAGTCATAGTATAGTCAGCTTTTAAAGTTAATGCTTGCTTATTAAAATGACCGGCAATAAATGCCATAGCTTGAACATCTCCTGAAGTTGTATCAACATCTTCAGCAAGAATACAGTTTGCAGGGCAAACTGATTCAGTTTCCTCTGTGCCTAAAATTACACATTTACCTGTTGAATTTAAACCAAGAGCAGAACCTCTTGTAAGTTTGCCTTGTCCTGATGCAACTGTAACAGGTTTTTGTTTAACAGCCGGTTCAATATCAAAAATTAAATTGTCAAAATTAGTATCCCCGACAACAGCATCCATTCTTTTTACCATAATATTTTCCTTTCTTTTTTTTAATTATTTACAAGAATTTTTTTGTTCTGCTGTTTCTTTAAAAATTTCGCAGAACTCTTTTACTTCTGATTCTTTTTGGTTAACAGTAGCCCCTGAATTAGCTACTGTCTCAACCTTAGCAACATTTGAATCTTTATTATCATTTAAGACACTATTCAAATATTTACTACCTTTTTCCTTCTCTGTTTTCATTGCAGAGAATGCTAATTCTTCAGCAGTCATACATTCTTTTTCATCAAATTTAGCTTTATTGACTAAATCTACATCACTAATAGTGTTTTGAATTTCTTCAATTTTTTGAATTCTTTCTCTTTCATTTCTTAAAACTTCTGATTTGAATTCATTTAACAAATCAGGATAAGCATTTTTTAATTCTTCCAAATTTTTACACATAACATCATTCCTTTCTTCAGAGTTAATATCGTCTAACTTATTTTCTTTTTGATTTTTTAACGATATAGTTGAATCGTTTTTAGCATTCTTTAAAGTTTCGATAATAGAATCTTTGATTTTATTAATAAATGTTTGTTCAGATATATTATCAATTGGACAATTTTTAAACTGGCTAATATTATGTTTAATTCCATTCGCAATTAAATATTCGCCACCATTTACAATTTGCATTTTTATATCTTCAGATTCGTTTTCATCAATTAATATATCAGCGAATCCATTATCAATAATTTCTTGGCCGACAAACCAAGTCTCTGCATTTACAATAGAAATGAGTTCTTCTTCAGTTTTATTTGTTTTATTTTTATAAATTGGAATCATTGAAGTTTCACAAGTTTTAAGTTGTTTCATTGCTTTTTCTAGTCCATCATTAGAAAAATATCCACAAAGCCCTACCTTTGCAGAATGAACCATAAATCTAGAACTCGGAAAAACTTTTAATTCGTCACAAGCACAAGCAATTAAAGTTGCAGCAGATGCACATAACCCATCAATTATACCAACCTTATGAGCTTGTAAGTCTTTAAGTCTATTATGGATTGTAACACCTGCATTAAAATCACCACCACATGAGTTAATTCTAATAAGAATGTTCTTTTTAGTTTCTAATGATTTTACATCGTTCAAAAATTCTTCAAGAGATGAATACATTCCATCTTCTTTTTCACCAGTAAACCAATTCCTTGGAGTGTCTTCGACAACAACACCATAAAATCTTATTTCTGCATCTTCATTTGATTGATTAATAATCTTATAATTAATTACTTCCCTTTGCATTTTGCTCATTATCGTCCCTTTCTTCATTCAAATTTAATGTTATATTTAATTGAGATTTAGCTATGCTTAACTTCTCATTTTCTCGAGTTATTTGAACCATATTGTCATCCCAATCAGAACCATTTAATTTAACAGTAGATGCACCTCTTGTTGTGTAGCCATTCTCGTTAGATAATATTTCAGCTGTAACTTCTTTAATTGGATCTAATTGACCTTGAGATGGACCTATCCATTGTGTACCAAGATATGCTCTTCTTATTAATGGGTTTGAAAAATATCCAGGAGCTACCAAACTACCATTAGCAACAGCCTCGTCAATAAATAATTCCCAAACGGGTTGGCAAAAATCTGAAATAAACCAACTCCGACGCATTTTAAATGATTTCCAAGCCTCTAATAATGCTGCTCTTGATGCTGAATAGCTAGAATTAAACGCTTTCATTAGTAAGTCTGCAGGAATTTCTAATGCAGCACCACATAATTGGCATAAAACAACCATAAATTTATCAAATCCTGAATTAGGATGTTTTGGATCACCAAAAGAAACAGATTCTCCTGGATTTAAATAATTAATTGCTCCAGGGCCCATTACATATTCATCATCAGGATTAACAATAGTATTTGGTACATCCTCTGTATTATTATTAAAAATTCCTTTATCAGCCTGTTCTGTTGTTATAAATGCAGTAAAGAAACTATTAACTAATGCTGCCATTAGTTCCGAATCAGTGTATCGTCGCATTTGTAATAACGGTTCAATTATTTGAGCAAGATATGGAACTCCTCTATATTGATCAGGACGTTCTGACACCATCATATGAAGAATATTAGGAGTCTGAGATTGTTCTCCAACAACTGGAACTCTAACCCATTTTGTTGTTTCTGAAATACGACCTGATTCAAAAGGATATTTATTTGAAATATAATATGCCTGAACTAACCCATTATAATTTACTTCTACACCATCAAATATTTTATTTCCATTTGATGCCTTACCATCAGTGTAATATGGAGCATAACTTGCACCTAACTGAGTTGGTGTTGAAACCCTATCAGCCTCGATAATTCTTAACCTTAAACTATAAGGTCTCATTGCAGTTGGTTTATATCGGTCTATTAATACAAAAGAATCACCACTCATTAATTGAGATGTAAATGCCAACTGTTGCATTGAATAAAAATCATTGATTCCTGTAGCATCACAAGCTAATTTGTCATTTGCCCATAGAGAAAATTGAAACTCTGCATTTTTTTGCCATTTTTCAGCTTGTTCAGGAGTTTTCCTTAAAATATTAAGATTAATTTTGCTCTTTGGCTTAAGCCCCATACCAATAACATTAGTACGATTTGTCTTAATTGCCGATGTAGCTATTGGAGCAGACATATATAACATTCTTGAACGTTGTCTTAACGTAAAATTGTTATAATTTATATCTTCATTAGGACTTCCGGATTGAGCTTTAAAAGATTTTATTGTTTTCTTTCTTATACTTGCTCCTGCCTCGCCATATCCTTTATAAGCAGATGTAAAATAATTAATGATATTTGAACTATTTTTTAATTTATATCTCATTCGAACACCTATTTGTCATATCATTATCTTGGTTGTAATCATCAATTGGATTATTGGTAGTTCACAAGTTTCCATTTCGTTTCGGTTTTGTTCCTCAAAACCTCCACTCCATCAACTTGTTCACAGAGACGTGTCTAGGTTGCTTCGCAACCGTCGCACTTACCAAAATCCACTAATAATCAGATGCAATAACTCTATAAGATCTATTTGGAGACTTGCGATTTATTATATTTTCGAGAGCTTTTATTTCTTTCTCCAGTTCTTTAATCGCAGCCCTTATATTTGCCAAGTCTGTTTGATATCTAGAAACATTTCTTGAGCCAATGCCATAAGACTGAACTCCATCAGTCAACATTTTTTCTTCCCTCGCAAGATAAAGAGCAAGACGTTTTTTCTTATTTTCTAATTCATCTTTATACATACAATTACCAATCCGTTGAATATCTATCTAAATACTTATTTGTGTGTTTCTTTTTCGCTGACTTAATTGGGATATTTTCTTGAACATCATTTAATCTACGTTCTATTGCATCCCAATTTGGATTTAATGTTTCAACTGCAGCATTTGCATAATTTCTACAATCAAGAGGCTCGTTTCTTTCGTGACCAGGAATTTTTTTCCATCTCCAGGAAGAATTTTCCCAAACTAAATGTTCTGATAATAAGCCATTAAAGAATTGCTCGTTATAGCCTAATTCACTATTTAATGGAAAATGAGAATAAGATGGCCCGATTTCTTGAACACGTAATTTATTCATAATCTGAGACTTGCCAGAATCAACACCAATTGTAAACAAATGGCACGTTTGAATAGTATTCCCAACTTGAATTTTTAATTTAGATGGAACACCGGTATATCGATATTCGCCACCTTTACCTTTAATTGGAAAAACTCGTTTATGTTGTCTTTTCCAACATTCTGCATAAACATCTTTTGTGTAATGGCCACCTGAATCAACAAATGTTAATTGAATTTTAAGGCCTTTACCATTTTGAAAATAGTAAACTCTATCAATCACATCATCAAGTTGTTTCCAAGTTTCAGGGTCATCAGGTCTGCCGAGTATAAAACCTTTGTGAATTCCCCAATCTTCTTTATATCTTCCATGTCCAACAACTTCATATTCTAAGCGATCATCTTGGGTATCTACTCCACAGGTTAAGCAAAGAACACCATCAGGTAAATCTGCAGAATATTCTTCTCTTCTGCTTAGATAAACGTCTTCAGTTTCGATATCGCCTCGATCTTCCCAAAGTTCACCAAGTACTGTATTCATAAATACTTGAAGTTTATATGGATCTTTTTTGCATTGAAGAAATTTTAAACAAATTTCAGACCAATCTGCCCAAGTATTAGCAAAGCCCTTAATCCAAAATGATCTTACTCCATCTTTATATGCATCAGGATTCTTAGCAACCCATTTTTGAGGTTGCTTTTTCATTTCATATTCGGATGAAATAATTCCACAACTTGGACAAGCCCAACCTTTTAAATCAACTTTATAAGTCGGTTCTTTAGTATTTGAATTCTTAATTTCTTCGTAATCAAAACGAATATCTTTAAATTCAATAACATGCCAGTTTTTACATTCAGGGCATTGATGACACCAATATTCCTGAGTTCCTTCATAAAAAGAATCAGCAATTCTACTATCACCAACAACTGTTGGTGATGAGACTTCAACTGACTTATATCTTTTTTTAAATGTTGTTTGTCTTGCTCGAGCAAGTTGAAAAGGATCGCCTTCTTTACCGGCAGAACGTGCGTGTCTATCTCTTTCATCAGCTAGAACTATTCTTGCTGGAGTAGATGCCAAGTCTCCTGGAGCATTTGTTCCAACCATGATTAACATTCCCCCCGGGAATGATTTTTCTAAAACTGTATTGTTCGAATCCTTACTTTTATCTGCACGAATTTTATTTTTTAATTTTTTGCAATCTCTAATTAATTGATTTATTCTCAATTTAGAGAATTTCTTGGCATTATTCACTGTAGGTTGCAAAAATACAATCGTATCAGGCTCTACATCAATCACATATCCGATTATATTAAGTTCTAATTCAGACTTCCCAACTTGAGAACAGGCAACAACAATAATACGATTAACCATTGGATCATTAAAAGAATCCATTGGTTCTTTTAGATAAGGAGTTCTTGCAGTTCTCCAAGGTCCGGGTTCAGCATTCCCTGACAAAACTCTATATTTATCTGCCCACTCTGAAACAGTTATATTTTCAGGTGGTTTAAATCCTTTTAGAACCTTCGCTAAACATTTATTTAATCTAAGAGCTCTGATATCTATATCATTCATCAAGTTCTTCGTCTTCAATTTTTGCTCCTCGTTCCCGAACTCGTTTTTGATATTCTCTTGGATCATATTGATAATTCGATAAGGTAGCTAATATATGATTAACTTCTTTTCTCAAATATTCACTTATTAATCTACTGTCCTTCATCTCTGCAACATCATCTGAACATCTTGAAGGGATAGCAGATAGCATATTTCTTATTGTGTATATTAAATCTTCGGTCATAGCTTGAACATCTTCTGACCGATGCATATTGCCTTCTAATTCATCAAGTTCAAGCTTCGATTTTTTTAATTTGATATTTTTTAATTCAATATCAACATCAAGTTTCGCACCTTCTTTTTCGGAATTCTTTATTCTTGCAGATTTACCTGTTAATTGATCCTGAAGATACTTGATAAAAGATTTAGTTACCGGAATCAAATCATATTGAAACGGTTTTTTTTTTGACGTTGGAATCAAAACAGAATCATCATCAAATCCCGTTAATTGTTGTATTCTTCTTTCTCCTAAATTAAAGAGTTCTGCCAAGTCAGCAGAACTCATATATAGAGAGGAAGCTTTTTTTAATCCATCCATATTATCAACTCGAATCATCAAAATTTTTAATAATTAATTCTTTATAAACTTTATTCTTTGGATTTTTACCATTTATTCCATTCTGTCTTTCTACTGGAATAATAATAAAATCTTTATACAGTTCACGAACCTTCTCTGAATCATCATAGGATAATATAAACTTCCCTTTAAGATTCGAAAGGATATCTTTTAATAGCTCGTGTTGAAAAGTCTTAGAATTTGCAACAAGATAACCTGTTCCTTGAGTATATGGTGGGTCGCAGTAAAATAAAGCATTTTCATTATCATATTTAGGAATCAATTCTTCAAAAGATAAGTGCTCTATATAAACTTTATCAAGTCTTTTTGATATAGCCTTAATTCGTTCTTGCAAATTTAAACAAGATTTTGCAGAACTATTTCCATTCAAGCAAGTACCATAAGTTGCCCCCTTACCACCAAATGAATGATGTAATAGATAAATAAATTTTGCTGCTTGTTGAATATCAGTTCATGGGGTTGAATTCAAGAATTCTCTGAATTGTTCTCTTGAATTAAAACATAAGTTCAACTCTTCAATCAAAGCTTTTGGATGAAACTTGACAACCCTAAACAGATTAACTAATCTGCTATCAAGATCATTATAAACCTCTAATTTAGCATGTTTATCTTTTGCAAAAAGTACCCAAGCACCACCACCAAATGGTTCAATATAAGAATTTATATTCAATGGGATATGCTCGCAAATCAGCTTTCTTAAAAGTCTTTTGCCACCTATCCAAGTAATTAAATGATCGCTATTATATCTAGACATAAAATACTCCTTATGAACTACTATTAATACAAAGTTTTACGATATTATTAATATCGCAGGTTTCATAAGGTCACTTTATGAAAATGTTGTAACTATTGCCGTAGTTGCAACATCGAGATTTAATTCTTGCCTGCACTCATTCTTGAATAATTACAGACGTATCAATAAATTTTTTACACTCAGAATTGAATTCAAAACGAACCTCTTCGTTAAAATCTCTAACTATTGAATCATTTTTACCATTAATATATAGCCAAAACATATTATTAAATGTTCCCATTTTAGGAGGTTTTAAAGCATCTTCCCAAGGTTCTTTTTTCCATTTCTTAATAAAAGAATCAACTTTTCCTTTTTTAGAAATTTTCTCAATTAATTTTCCATCTAATATTCTTCTTGCTGAATAAAGAGCTTTTTTCTTTAAACATTTAGGACAGGTTATAACTTCAATATATCGTTCTTCAAACTTTTCGTTATCTTGAAGAGAAATCTTTTCTTCAGCGATATGATATTCACCACAACAATATATCAAAACATCTCTCCCAATTTTATACAAGGACACAGTTATCCTTATTCAGACCAGCGACTCCTTTGGATTATGGTGAGTTCATCGACCGACCGAATATATCGGAACTACTCAGACGACTGACTGTATATTTTAAGTATAAACTATGTCGGGGTATCTTTCGTATAAACTTTATTAATCAATGAGCTTATTCTTTCTAGATAGCCAAATATAAGCTAATGAAGAGCGATTTTTTACATTAAAATTTTTAAATAATTTTTGCAAGCGTTTTTTTACATTGACCTCTGAATAACCAATATCATCTGCAATTTCTGCGTTTGTTTTACCAACAGAAACTAATTCTATTATTTTTAAATCAAATTCATTCATTACTCTCTCCTGCAATTTACCTATTTTATCCACAATCTTTATCTTGGTTACTCGCGTTAAACGGGCCTGCAGAATTGACCTGCGTCAATCCCTACGCCCTATGCTCGCAATCCGCTACTTTCCATTTAATAAATCGTATTGTCTTTGTTCTTCGTCTCTAATAAAGAAAATAATTTTATCTTTTACAGGTTTTGTAATCAAACCTAGATCAAAAATATTATTTATATCATATTCTCGAATTTTACCTTTTATGTATAGATACTTTAAAATCCTAAGCAACTTATCCATTTAATTTCCTCCTAATTTAATTCCCTGAGCAGGGAGTCCCGAAGGACTCCTTTAGGTTATTAACTATGTCAATACACACTCAGGGATTTATTCATTTTTGATGGGGAAAATTTTTCACAAAATAAATCATCCAAAATAACACATTTACTTTTGTTATCACAAGTTTTATTTATGTTTTCGTTATGATCAAAAATAATACATTCTCTACATTTTTGATTAAAACGATTTTTTCTGTTTGCAACTTCCTTTATTTTCATACCTTCTCCTATTTATTTACATAAATTGATTAAATTCTTAATTATAGCTTTATTCTAGCGAGCGAATCTAATTATTTATTTACATCTTTGTAGAAAGTTATTTACTTTTATCATTTGTGCCAATCTCTTGCATTATTTTATCTCTGAGAAACTCTCTAAAATTTTTCCCTTGTAAAATATCATTAATATGTGCTTTAATCTGACCTTTTACGCATTCATTAATCATTTTTCTTAAACTATTGGTATCTTCAAATAAATGTTCATTAATAATTTCAGGCAATATAGCCTTTATATATTGCTCTAATTCTTTTGTTTTTTCTGGTTCTAAACTCAATGATATGTACATTATAATCCCTCGCTTTCTAATAGTTCTTTGTTTTCGTAAATGTTTCCTAATATTTCTATTCCCTGTAAGGTATTTTCTTCTAATTTTCCAGTAGGTTTCCAATTTAAAAATTCATAAAAATCAGGGCTTAAATCATAAATACCATCGCCACTATTATCTTCATATTCAGAAGGTTTAAGCAAATATACAGCTTGTGGTTGGAAATACTCAACTACAAAATTTTGTTTTTTATAAAAATCATTAATAATAGAGTAATCGGAATAATTTTCATTGATTTTTACTACATCCCCTTCATAAATAAGTTTTCCATTCTTATCTTTTAAACCTGTGCATTGCATAAACTCGTAATTATTAATATCCCATTCTAAATTTGAATTATTTACAAACAAAAGATAATTTACCATTTCCATATTATGATAAGGATTGTCATTCGGATATGCTAACTTTTTCTGTTTTTTATCCCAAATTCTAAACTTAAACCTATCTTGCATTTGTTTCCTCGCTTTCTAATTCATAGTTTGTTGTCATTAATCTACCTCTAAAATTCTTTCTAGTAATTCTATTTCTACATCTAACTTAAATAGTTTATTATCGTGTTCTTTAATATAATTTTCATTATCAGCTGGCAAAGGTCGTTGTTCTTCTTTTTCCTTTGCTAATAAGCAATATTTTAAAATGTTATATATTTCTCGTTTGGTTTTCATTTGTTTACCTCACTGTTTGTATTAGGTCTAAAACAACCGCAAGTATCTTTTTCACTAACTTTTAACATTCCATTACTTCTACAAGATTTATCACCATAATATCCTAATGGGCATTCTACACATAATGTCATACCTGCTTTAATCATACATTCTTGTTGTTTTGTGTATTTTAATAATTTCATTTTTACCTTCCTTTCACATTTTTTACACAACTTTTAAATCGGTTTTGCACAATTTTTACACTTCCCATTGCTCGTTTTGAATTGCTTGCTTAATAAACTCAATTACAGTTTTATCCATATTACTATCCTCTTTTAAAATATAAATTAAGTTTTTCAAAAATAATTCTTTACTATAATTTGCAAGATTCCAAGTAAAAAACAGCTGAGCAAGAGTTACATCGTCTACTATTTTAAGTTCATACAATCTAACAAAATTATTGCTATTTTCGAAAAAATCAGGCAGATACTTAGGTTTCAAATTTCTTAACTCATCATCATTATCAACCATATATCTATAATCAGCAATTAGTCTGCATTTTCTCTTATTGGCAACAAGTTTGTAGTTGTTATCTAAATCACCCAAATTAATAAACACCCCATAGTATGGTTTAATTCCACACTCTTCGCAAATTTGCTCTGATAAAGTCTTAGCCATTTCTTACCCTTTCTAATTTATTTAAAGTTTTCATAAGTTCTTTTATATTCTTTAAATAGCATTTACTTAGCCTCTTCAATTAATTCAAATTCAATATCAAAAACCGGTTTGTCTATTTTTAAATCAGTCAGTAAACCTTTCTTAATACTTATAGATACAATATTAGCCATCAATATTTCTCCGTTATATCCTTCTCTAATATTGACATAGTGTGGTGAAAATAAAATAATTTTATTTTTTTCACTATCAAACATCGTTTTAATATCTTTATTTGTAAGTCCAAATTTATTTTTAAATCGTATTACCCAATATGACTTAACTTCTCTATACTCGTGTGTTTTTTCACCTGATTTTATTTTCTCAAACCATTCTTTTTTTAAGTTAAATGTTAGCATCTATTGACCTCTTTCATCTTTTGTAGGGCTTCATTAACTATACCCCTGTAATATCCTTCCACTTCTTTTGCACTTCCGCTGTAGCTTACATGGCTTATTGTAAATAGAGCTTTCTCTGCAATTTTTAACTTAAGTTGTAACTTTTCTATTTCATCAGTTTTTTCGTTACATAAGTCTTTATTAAATAATGCACTACTTTTATAATGGTCATACCATTTGAGTTGTTCTTCCAACTCCTTAACACGAGATTGAGAAGTTTCTAGTTGTTCAATTATTGATTCAAAATCTTTTGTAGATATTGCACTTCTTTGACCTGTATATAGAAGTTCTTTTATGTGTTCTAAGTTACTCATTGTTACACTCCTTTTTGGTAAGGACATTAATGTCCTTTGCATTATTGATAATTTCCAAAATACTTTGACAAATCCCTCTATATTGAGGAGTATTCTTGTTTTCGTTTGCTAACTCAGAAATTTCATCAATAGCTTGCTTATATCTATCTTGTTGTTCATATTTTTTTAACTGATTATTTACTATTGCAGTTATCTCTTTTACTCTATTAGCAGTTGTTTTTACACATTTACCATTTATTCTATAAATAACTTCTTTCGTCGAGTTTTCATTTATTAGATTTATTATTTTGCACTTTCTTTCTAGGCACTTCCATATTAATTTTTTATTTTCTTTTCTCAGTTCGTCGCATTCTTGCTCTTTGCGTTTTAATTTTTCAATTTGTTTTAATCTCTCATTAATCTCTCTGCGTTGATTTTTGATTTTATAGCCTAAATTGCCTATTTCCCAACTCTTTTCCTCACATTCCTTTATCTTGCGTTGGAGTTGTTTGTAATAGCAATCTTTCCATTGTTCACATTTCATTGCCCCATTAGTCGCGCCACATAAAAGTTCAAAATCTTCAGGTCGTGCTAATTCAAGGATTATTTTTACATTACGCAAGCATTTACATCCACTAACATTAATACCACCAACTACTATTTCTTTATCTGTCATTGTTAACTTCCTTTACCAATCTTCATCGCTGTACATATACAAAACTACTAAAATTATTATGAAGTAAGAGAGCATTATTCACCGTCCTTATAAATATATTCTCTGTTTTGTTTACTATCTCTACATTCACAATTATGTCCAGTAACTTCAAATTCGTCATCTGATTGAGCTGTCATAAAAATTTTTGTATTCTTGCATATTCCATAATTTTTAAACTTTCTTGATTTCTTCCAATATGAACATAAATAATTTTGACAATAAACTTTACTCATCATTCCCCCCCAAGTTATCCCCTAAGATTGAGCAATTTCTAAAATAGAAATCTACCATATAATCTGCATTAGCAGGCCAACCTTCATAGATATTTCCTACAACTTTTGTCTGCTTTTTGTAGCTACCAACAGACACAGAACCTTTTGAATACTCAGCACCATCTATTGAATAATGCACAACACCGTATTCAAAAACATCTTTTCGATATTTGATTTCAGCGACATCACCCTCAAAGATTTCTATCCCATGCCAGTCCTCAGGTTTATTATTTTTCAACCATTCCTGTTGTAATAAAGGTGTTAAATCTTTAAATTTTGTTGCATCAAAAATCCCAGTTGATTGCATTAAATTTTTAAAACCATGAACAAATATTAAATCGCAATCTTCACTTATTTCTTGAATGTGAGGTTGCCTTTGTATTTCTTCAATAAAATTCCAAAAACATTCACTAGGATATTTTTTTTCAAAAACATCCTCAGCCACATTAATATCTATCGTGTAGCCTTGTCTATTAATATTCTCAATAGGAATTATAATCGAATGTTTATCTGTTTTTAATGCTGATCTAAATTTGAAATTATTCCCCATTTTCTTATCCTCTTTTTGTTTTACTTTTAATTGCACTATCTAATGCACAAATATTTAAACCTAACTTTGTTTTCTCAGAGTCCTTACTCCAATAATTGCAATGATTCATCTTGGGTTTTATTGACATATTAACTAGTTTTAAATTCGATAGATCAAAATTTAGTTTATTTTGATCTAGAAAACAAACTTGATGGTTTTTAGGAATCGGACCATTTGCTTGTTCCCAAATATATCGATGTTTTAACACCCAAACATTTGGCTCAGCTATTTTAATATGGACATATCCGTCTTTTGAATCAATTCTTTCTGTCCCAATAGGCCTATGATTTTTAGGTATATTTCCCTTTTTAAACATAGTTGCTGAACATTTTTTATATACTTCAGGACTCATCTTTTGCCCTTTGTTTGATGGAATATGTCCTTTTTCAAAACAACCGGTTAAACCACTTGATATATGTTCTCTATTTTTCATATTTTTAACTTGTTTTGTTGAAAAATTTGTCCCAAAATTTTTATTTATTAGAAGTGTTAACTCTTTATTGTATAAACCTTTCGCATTTTCTCTAGCAAACTCGATAATTCGTTCAGGAAACAATTTTTTACCTTTTATTCCTTTATGTTTTAAACCATTTTTAATTTTTAATCTTACACAATAACTTCTAACAGCTGTTTGTGTTAGATTCATACTAAAATGTTCATTTACCAATTTTGTTAACTCAGAATAATGTGTTCCTGGAGCATTATTTCTCACAAAATCCTCAAAATCTTTGTTATATTTTTTCATTATTAGGACCTTCTATTCCAATAAATTGACTAACATTTTTATTAGGAGTTTTATTAAATTGATATTCTAGTATTTGTTTTTTCATATCGAGTTCTTTTGATTTTATTTCAGCCTCTCTTTCTTCAATAGATATTTTGGCTAATTTTGATACAGTTTCTGCTTTCAAAAGCTCTTCTTTTAAATTTGTACCGGTTGAAGTTGTATTACTGATTTTTTCAAGCTGTTCTAAAACATAATCATTAATTGTTTTTGACATTATTCCTCCTCTATATACTAATTTTTATTATTGAATTTAAAATCTTATCTGTTTCTTTTTTAACAAGTTTATTGAATTGGATATCTAATTCAGATACTAAAGATCTATCTTTGAATAAATGATGTAATTCTTTGTTCCGTTTTTTTATTTCAATACATTTGTTTTTTCTTATCTGTTTATTTTTTCGTTCCTCTATTTTTTTCTGTTTTTTTAACTCAAACTCTTTTAATTTCTCTTGTTTTTTCTTTTCTATTTTTCTCTGCTGAAGTTTATTCCATACTTTTTGTTCTTCAGGCGACAAAGCTAATTGTCGTTTTAAATCAATATAAACTTCGTATGCACTTGTCATAATATTGATTCCTTATTTATGAACATTAAGACAGATAAAACTCTTACATCTCTTGGGTCGCAACTTATGCCAAATTTTTGATAAACATTATTTAAATGAGTGGAAACAGTTGTTACGGAAATACCTAATTTATTAGCTATTTGCTCATTTTTTAGCCCCTGTGCACATAATTCGATTACTTGATATTCCCTATTAGATAACCCCCAAGGGTTTACTGTTGTTAAATTTATATCCATTTTTATACCTCAATTTTTTCAAACATAGTAGATAATTTTTTCTCTTGAAATTCAGATAAACAAACTTCATCACAAAATGCTCGTTCCTTCTCATCTGTCAAGAATTCTTTGTTATAAAAAGGCATCAGTTTACCACAATTAGAACATCTTATTTTTACTTCCATTTTTTAATCTCCTTTACTTTCAATTTTTTTTCTCATTTGTGTTAAAAATAATTCTTCTTTTAATCCTTTGATTGAAAGATCAATTATATTTAGTTGTTTTTTTGAACGGATTTTTAATTTTAATTTTTCTTTAAAAGCAATCATCGCCTTAATTTTTTCAACTTGCTCATCTAACTGTTTACTCATAGATAACACCTCGAGTTCTTATTCTCTTAGGGATACCCAACTGTCTAACAGTTTCCAATACTGCAGCTTTCATCTGACATTTAGGTTCTCGTTTATAACCACTAGCATTCTCAAAAAATTCATTATAATAACAACCTTGACAATTACAGCCTCGTTTAAAGCAATAAATTGCAAGTTGCGACCATCTTCTACAAGCAGATACAGCAACTGAACCAAAATCAGTATTTTTTATAGTACTATTTCCCATTTTTATATCCTGTTATTTTTACTTCTACAAACGGGGATTTATCATATATTTTCTCGATTGATAACATTATTATTTGTTTGTCATCGGGATAACAAATCCCATTCAATGAATCTAATATATTCTTTGCTATATTGTCACAATCAGGTTTAACAGTTGGTCTTAACTGTAGAGTATAAGCAAGCTCTTGTTTTCTTTTACTAAAACTCTTAGGCATCTCAACATGAACCACTATTTTCACCTTCAAATAACAATCGATGAATTCACTTGGTAAGTGTTCCGGATAAGTCATTTTAAAGCATTGCTTTACCCAATTTGAATAATTAACCATTTCTTCAGGGGTGTATTTTTTTACAAAATCACCTATTTTAGCAAATTTTACACTTTGTTTTGCTTGTGGCTTTCCATCTATTTTAAATTGTATTACCTTCTCCATTGACATCTCCTCAAGTTCTTTAGCTACCACTTAGTAGGTTTTACCCTACTAAGTGATAATATTTGTAACTAAACTTCTTCTAATACTTCGTCTTCTGTTTCTTCCTCAATTAATTCTTCAACAGATTCTTCTACGTCTTCTATTTCTTCAGCTAAATTATTCTGAATAACTTCTTCTTCATTTGATTTGGTAGAAATACTATTATTTTCTTCTGAAGTTTCAGCTCCAGTCTCAGATTCTTCTTCAATATCTTCAAATAACGATGGTTGATAGCCATTGTTTTTTAATTCAACAATCTTACGTTCGTTATCTTGTATTGTTTGTTTCTTTGAATGATACTCTCTTAAAGATATTGATATAAGACTTTCCACATAAGAAATGCTCTCTAAACCTCTTATTCCTTCTTTAGCAGTTTTGGCATTCTCTTTTGCATCAACACCTTCTATATCTTCAACTGCTTTAATTGTCTGTTCCTTAACCAAATCGCGTAAAATATCTAAGTTATTAATATTTCTTATAGGCAACAATTCTTCAATTCTTTCTTTACATTTTTCATTAATTTCAATCAATTCCTTGATTTTCTTTGTTGCTTTTTCAGGTGTCATTTTTTCAGGACTAACGTCATCCATAAATTTTTCATCAATCTCTTCATCTACATAATCACGTGCTTCTGAATATGACATTTCTTTTGTTTCTTCTACTTCAAGATTTTCTTCTATTTTTTCATCATCATCAGAAATAGTTTTTGAAGTAAAATCCACTTTGTTTTCCTCTTCAGATACAAACTTTTCAGCATCGTCTTCTAAATCATCTTTCTCTATATGAGGGTGTCTAGATAATTCTGTCTTGTCTGAAGAATCTAAATTAATTAAATCAGGGTTTTCATTTATATTACCTAAAAATTCTTTATTTAATAATTCTTGGCCATATTTATATAATGGAAATTCTTCATTTGTTCCAACATGTTTGATCATAAAACTGCCTTCTGCCTCAGCCTCAACAATTTGATAATAAGGAAACATATCTCCGGCTGATTTATAAACATCTCCAACATTAACAGGACAACCTCTATTACCATCGAAAAATCCTGCACTTTTTAATTTTTTCATTTTTTAACCTCCTCTTTCTTAAGGGCCTCTCCCTTAGTCATAATGTCCACCATATATTTTTGTTTTTCGTTTTTGTCTGTAATCCCGACCGGTACATTTTATTTGCGTAAAATCACTGGTTATTCGGCTTATGATAGCTTTACCTCTCGTCGAATATTTATCAGCTAAATCTTTTAAATTCCCTTCAGTAGTAAATATAGTTGGCTTAACATCTTCATAACGTTGATTAACAATGCAATAAATTTGTTCTAAAACCCACTCTGTCCCTTTTTCTTTACCAATATCGTCAATAATTAAAACAGGAACCTTAATATATTTAGACGCATTAAAATTTTCTCTTAATTCTGATAACATTGAAGTTATATTGATAAATTTGGCAGGGATATTTTCAGAAAATAATCTATTTGCAATTGCACAAGCAAGATGTGTTTTACCAGTTCCAACATCACCATTTCCAACAATGACAAGGTTTGAACCATTATTTGTACCACTTATAATTGTATTTGCATATTTTTCAGCATCATTTTTAGCCTTTTTAAATACTTCGGTTTCAATTTCGAAATTTGAAAACCTACAATTTTGAAATCTTTTATTGATCTCTGAATCAAGCATTAAAGGATTGATATGTTTTTTTTCATAAGATTCTCTGCAAAATTCTTCAACAGCTTTTAAATCTTGTGTTTCTTCAAAAATTCTATCAGCCTCATTTTTTATTGATTCATCATTAAATATCAATCTATAAAATTTAAGTCCTTCTACCCAATATAAGTCTTCTGTTTTTATTTCTTGTACTTTTGTAATCATTTTTACTCCGTAATTATAATTCTTTGCTTAATTCTTCGTATGGATCTTCTTTTATAATTTCAGTATTATTATTTTTAAATTTATTTGGATTTTTTCGGCGAAACTCCCAATATGCCCTCAAACGTTCGTAATGCAGATTAGGGTGTTTTTCGTCAATAAAGTCTTCTTTTTTTGTTTCAATATTTTTTGACAAGTCATTAATTAATTCGTTTAGAATTTTTTCATTCATCACTATGCCTAATAGTTTTGATTTTTGTTTATCAGATAAACAAACATTGGAATATTCGCCCCAAAATTTAAATTCATTTAAAAATTTTTCTGAAAAATTTTCATGTAGTAGTAGTATATTTTCATTCTTATTCATTCTTATATCATTCTTATTAGTTGTTATTTGAATGTTATCTGTTTGTTGTTTGTTTGTTATTTGACTGTTAAATAGCATGTTATTGTGTTGGTATAAATTATAGTTTTTTACCGTTATGATTGAATTACGGTTAGTTGTTTTGCATGTTATCTCTTTAGTAGATTTCAAACTTTTTAATGCTGTCCTAACCTGCATTATTGTTAAACCAGTCTCACTACTGAGTTTTGGCAGACTTGTAACAAATTGACCTCTTTCAATTAACATCCCATGCCACTTTTCATCTTTAAAATTCGCTCTTAACAGACAGTGAATGAATAATTTAAATACTGGCAAGCAATCGTACCATTCCCAATTTAAGATCTTACGATTCAATGTTATTTTAGAATTATTAAATTGCTCCAATTTTTTTATATTCATAATTTCTTCCAGGATTAAATTTAAATAGAATTATTTTAAATAAAGGGGCAAATCTTGCTTGCCCCTGTTCCCAAGCTACTAGCTACTCCACACCATCTAATAAATTAGATGATTTTTTCCCAATTTCTTGTTTATTTGAAATTGATTCTTTTTCAGGTTCAGTTTCAGCTTGTACTTCAACAAAACCTGTTATATTTTCATCTACATAATCAACAGTATTGTCTTCTTGAATAACTCCAGTATCGTTTTTAAATGCAGTTTGGAGTTCAATAGACATAACTCCCCATTTTGATATTATTTGTCTAAGCATCGTTTTCTTAGCCATTTCATCAAAATTTTTGTACCAAAAACTTGAATATTTCCATAAATCGGATTCAGGAATTTTACCTTCTAACAATTCAGCATACTTCTTAGATGAAAAAGCTTGTGAATATTTATCAGCATGATTTAGCATTTTCTCATATGACCAATATAAAGCTTTTCTAAATCCATTAATTAATTCGAATGATACATAATATCCAATCGTTTTTGATTGCTCTCTTTGAATATCATTTTTAATAAAATCAATTTCTAAAGTTTCAGAAAGAGGATCAAATGATATTAGCTCTCCTTCTTTTATTTCTAAAACATTAATTTTTCTATACTGCCCTGAACGTATAGCTAGTTGAATATACCCCTTATATCCTAATTGGAATTGAGCTTGCATTCCATTATTTTTGTTTTTGTATGGCACAAGATAATATTGCCCTAATTGAGGACTTGGTGATAATTTTAAACTTTCACCTAATAGTGCAGCTGAGAAAATTGTAAAATGATTGCATTCTGCAAGTTTTGGATTAGTTGCAACCGTGCTAATGATAGCAGTTATAAATCTTTGACCGTCTGCCCCTTGAACTACTTCTGATATTTTCTTTCTAATTGCAGGAGATGCCATAAATGTTGAAAATGTAACATTTGAAACCCCTGTTGATTGTTTGGTTAATGAATTTCCCATCTTTGCCCCTTTCTTAAATTACTTCAAAATCAATATTGTTCGTTAACAAACAATTTTGTAATATTACTAACTGTTCTTTTGTTGCTGAAACTTTAAATGTTTTTTTATAAAAAACTTGATCATTAACTTGTTCTTTTTTAGGATAAATGCATACTTTTCTGTTTTGTTCTTTTAAAATAGTTTCTTGATACTGCTCTAATCTAGATTTCTCTCTTAAAACTTCTCCTAGATCTAATGTTTCAATATATTTATCAATCAAAACATCCTTATAATCTGCAAAAGTTTGAATTGTTAGAAAATCTTCAGTTATTTGTCTAACTCTTTCATCAATCGCTTTTTTAGCTTTAGTCATACTGAAACTTAAATTTGACCATTCAGATATTTCTATTTTTTCAAAATTTATATTTATAAAATCAACTTTTCCTTCAACTAAAGATTTATAGTAGTTTTCTAAATTATTTCTTTTTATTTTCTTTTGCTCTGTTTCATAAGATTTAATCGAGTCATTTATTTTATTAATAGGTTTATCGCAGAGATTTATTAATTCTTTTACTTTTTCATTGAAAGGTTCATATTCTTTATATATCTCATTTTTGATACGTTTACGTTCATTATCTATATTAGTTTTTAATTTATTTAAATTTGCTCTATCTTCTTTTGCTTGTTTAATTTGGTCTTCATTATAAACCATAGATTCATAATGTGATAATCTAGTAATTAAACCATTCTTCAATTCTTCATAGTTAAATGTAATAGCATTAGCAAATTGATTATTTGTAGGTGTAATAATTTCAAAAGATAAAGGTTTGTCAATAATTTGTTCCATATTTATTCCTTTCTAAGTCTTATTTTTTATGCTGCAATCAGCAATGCAGGTCGTTTCTTTGTCAATACAAAATCATTCCAAAACTCAATTTCTTTTTCTTCTAAGTAAGAAATATCTTGGATACATTTTGAACGTTCAAAATAATAGTGTCTTGTTTCGTGTTTAACTTGTTTAAAACCAGTCTCATTTTCTTTTATGGATGTGATTTGAGCTTTTACAATTGCAAATTCTTTTTCAGGATTAACTATAAAATAATGAAGGATCTGACAATAATAATTCTGAGGAATTTGATTATCCCAATGTTTCCATTCAATTGGATTTAATATTAAAGCTGTTTTTATTTCCAAAATACCTTGTTTTCCATTAGTTTTGTTTATTAATTCCCCATCCATTGACCCAAATAAAAATGGGTATTTCTTACTCCTTTTCAAATCGAAATCATTATGAATCACATCATATTCAGGATAATCAAATTTAAAAATTTCAATTAATGGTAATTCTGCATTTTTGCCATAAATTACACGTTCTTTATCTGAAATATCAGATTTTATTTTTGATCCAGTCTTATATTCCCACAATTCAGCATTTGTTATGTATGGATTTAAACCTAAAATTGCAGAACATTCAGAACCACCAATTCCATTTTCTCTTTCTTTTAACCATTCATCATAATTCATTTCTAGATACCTATATATTTATTGATTTAGTAACTTTTAATAAAAAGCCTGTGTTTTTTGTATTTCATTTCAAGCCACAGGCTAAAGGAGTTAACGTACTTTATAAGTACAAATAGGGATATTTTTAATAAAAGCCCACATTGTAAGGATGTGTTGGGAGGATTATGTGGGCATTAATACGTGTTAACTCTCCGGAGGGAGATTTAAGATATCACAAAACTAATATTTAACCCTTTATTCATTACATACTTCCGAAATAAATTATCAAGATCGTCTTTATTTTTAATTTTTGAATCCACAATATTTTTTGCAGCATATAATTCTGCATAACTATATGCTGCATTAGGACAAGTATTCCCAATATCTTGAACTAATTTTATTTGTTCCAAAATCAATGCATGATATTTTTTTATTCGAATTTCTCGTTCCATTTCATTTATTAGTTTTTTTCTTTTTAAGTTTTTAATTAAAATTCTAAGCATTTTTTCTCCTTCTATACTTTTATTTTTTTTATTCCATTTACTAAATTATTTGTTGGTTCTTTATAAATAGCTGTATTCATATAAGCAATTAATTTGTCAACATTAATTAATATCTTTTTACCTGCAGAAATTGATACAATTTCACCGTTTTTAGCCATTTCTCTTATTCGATATTCGGTTAAATAATTTTTTATACCCATTTGTTGAGCACGCTCTTTGAGTATAAGTACTGTTTCTTTAATCGTTGCCATTAAAGGTAACTTTAAATTCACTACATTATCCATATTTCCCTCACTTTATTTTTTTTGCACCACAAATAAGCCTTAATAAGGCTTTGGTTATTTTAAACTTATTTTTTGTTTAATTATTCCTTCTTAAATAGATATTCAAATGTACAATCTTTATTATTGAAAATTTTTTGTATTGCAGTTATTTCATTGACCGTAAAACCTGTTATATTTTTAATTTTACGATCAAGAGTCCAAACTGATATACCTAAATAGTTCGCCATTTCGTGCTTTGATATTTGTCTACGAGCCATTTCTGCTAATATGTTTAAAAACATTACATCTACTTCCTTTATTATGGTGCCTCTCACAAAAACTATAATAAAATATTGTTTATAGAATTTAAATTACCATATTAAATTATTGTTGTCAAGCATAAATATATAAAATAATATTGTTTTTATTAAAAAACTATAATATTTTGATGTTTTTTATAGCAATTTTGCCTATTTAGGCGTATTATATTATTGTAAAGGAATGTTAATATATGACAGAGTTAAGTGTTGAAAAATTAAATAGATACAAAAAGGCTAAATGCTATACCAATAAAAAAATAGCAGAATTAACTGGCATTTCTTTAGTAACAATAGACAATATTTTTTCAGGCAAAAATAAAAATCCAACTGTTGCATATTTGCAAAAAATCGCAAGAGTTTTGGAATGTGCAATGGATGATTTAATTGAATATGATAAAGATTCTCCTCTTGCTGATTATTATAATCTTAAAGAAACTGGAAAAATAGCTCAAGAAATTTATGAAAATCCTGATTATAAAGCATTGTTTGATGCTTCTAAGTCTTTAGAGCCTGAACAACTAAAAGCTGTAATCAGCGTAATAAATATGATAAAAGGAAGAAATCAAAACTAGACTATTACAAACAACTAAGCAGAATAAAATGTTAGATAATTACAGAGTTATATATTACAACCTGCCATATAAAGTAAATGGCTTTATATTGTATGATTCATTCGAAGATTATTACACAATAGTATTAAATTCTAAACTATCTTACGAATGTAATATTAAAACTTTTTGGCACGAGTTAAAACACATTGCATATGATGATTTTAATAAAAATATAAATGTTTCTTTATTAGAAACTATAAGACATTGAGGATATATAGATGCAACCAGGAAACTTAATTATAGAGAAAAAAGTAAAAAGTAAAACATCTAATTATATATTTACAGAAATTTAATTATGGCAAGAATAAGGATTAGAAAAAATAAAGAAGGTAAAATCACCTCCTACCAAATAAGAGTTTATAAAGGGAAAGATCAAAATGGTAAGGAACTAAAGCCTTACATAAAAACAGTAAAACCTTTTCCTGAAACGTGGAGTGATTCTAAAATAGAAAAAGAATTAAATAAAATTGCTGTATTATTTGAAAAAGAGTGCAATGAAGGAAATATATCTAATAACAGACAAAATTTTGCTTCATATGCAGATTATGTTATATCTCTAAAATCACGTTCAGGAGTTAAGAGAAAAACAATTGAACTATATAAAAAATTACTAGAACGAATAAATCCAGCAATAGGCCATTTTAAACTAACTGATATAAAACCTCATCATTTAAATTTATTATATGAACAATTAGCACAAAAAGGGTTAAATAAAAGAAATGGTGGATATCTTAGTGAAAAAACAATTGTTGAACATCATAGACTTATCCATACAATACTGACACAAGCAGAAAAAGAATTGATAATCCCTTATAATGCTGCATCAAAAGCAACACCACCCAAAATAAAGCATAAAGAAGCTAATTTTCTTGAAGTAGATACAATTAATCTTATATTAAAATACTTACCTTTTGAACCATTAAAATGGCAAGTTATAATGTCATTATTAATATTTACAGGGAGTAGAAGAGGTGAAATACTAGCATTAACTGAAGATTGTATTGATATTAAGAATAATCAAATAATTATAAACAAATCACTACTATATTCAAAAGAAATTGGAATTTTTGAAGATTCATTGAAAACAGAATCATCTAAGAGAGTTGTTGCTATTCCCAATGAAGTAATTTTATTAATTAAACAATTAATTAAAGAAAATAAAAAAAATAAACTTAAACTAGGGTCATATTGGAATGATAATAAATATATTTTTAGACAAGAAAACGGAAACCCAATGCATCCAGATTCAATTACAAATTACTGCAACCAATTTCAAAAAAAATATAATAAAATATTAGAAGAAGAATACTTAAAAAATAAAAAAATTAAAAAACAATTCATTCCACATTTAAACCCTCATGCTTTTAGACATTCACAGGCTAGTATTCTTATTGAACATGGAGAAGATATTTTAACAGTTAGTAAAAGACTTGGACATTCAAGAGTTAGTACAACATCAGATATTTACTCTCATTTGCTAGATAAAGCTGATAGACATAGTGCAGACTTGTTATCTGACATATTTTTAAATAAATCATAAAAGTGGGACAAAAGTGGGACAAAACTATATACAGAAAAAAAAATAAGGATTTTGAAAACAGTTCAAAACCCTTTATTTTAAATGGTACGCGTGGAGGGATTCGAACCCCCGACCTTTTGGTTCGTAGCCAAACGCTCTATCCAGCTGGGCTACACGCGCTTATTTTGTTTTCATCTTTGTAAACTTAAAAAACATTATCAATATGTATTTAATTTACCCCTCTATACTATCAAATAAAGATTTTTTTTCAAGGTTTAAATAAAATTACTTTTATATTAGAATACTGTTGTTAACTTTTAAAGAAAAAGAGGGAATTATGGTAACAAAAATGTCAGAAATTAAAACAACTTTTTCAGGTATTGATTTTAGTAAATATTCTTCAAAAGTATCTGAATTTGTTAGTGAATTCACTTCACGTGCAAACAAACAAGGTCATTTCTTAAATTGGGTTAATCTACCTCAAGAACAATTAAAAAGAGTAGATGAACTTTATGAAATGGTTGAAAATTTCAAAAAACAAACTAATGCTACTAAACTTAGCGTTATGGGTATTGGTGGTTCTAAACACACTGTTGAACATATGTTAGCTATCAACGGTTTGAACATTTGCCACGATAAAGTTGAATTCTATTCAGATGTTGATTCTATCAGCTTAGAAAGATTTTTAACAAGATTAAACCACGATGTTACTACATCAAACTTTATGATTGCATCAAAATCAGGTTCTACTTTTGAAACAAAAGATGGTTTCTTAAGAGTTCAACAAATGCTTATTGATGCGTACAAATCTCAAGGTCAATCAGAAGAAGAAGCTAAAAAATCAGCTGCTAAACACTTCATCGCTGTAACTGACGGTAATAGTGAAAAGAGTGAATTAAGAAGAACTTCTATTGAACAAAACTGGATTGGTGATTTATTCATTCACGATGATGTAGGTGGTAGATTCTCAGCTTTTGATGATCACGCATTATTCACTTTAATCTATGCAGGAATGAAAAAAGAAGATATGATTTCTATGCTTAATGCAGCTCAAGAAATCTCTACTCTTTCTTTAACAGCTGATCTTGAAGCAAACGATGCTTTAAAAGAAGGTATTTTCTGGGCAGATGCTAAACTTAACGGTATTGAAGCTTCTGTTCACCAATATATGGGTTCTATGTTTGAAAATACAGTTTACTGGCATGCTCAAATGCAAAACGAATCTGTTAAAGATACTCTAAAACAAGTTGCAAAAGTTCCTGATGCTATGCACCACTCTGCAGAAGCTCACTTCAACCCAGCAAACAAACTTGTTTTTGCTTTAACAGTTCCTGTTGATAAGGGTGTATGTTCAGAAAACGCTGAAGCATATATCGGTGCATTAACAAAATCTTATGAAGTATCTGGAGCATTCTTCAGAGAAGATGTTGAAACTTCAGCTCTTGGACTTACTCCTGCTGCTGCAGGTGCTCTAACTCAATTAAGAGCATACGCAACTGTTTACCAAGAAATTGTTGAAGCTGTTATGACTGGAAAACAATTACCAGAAGTTCTTGATAGTGTTCTTCAACCACACGTTGAATTCTACAAAAAGAACCTTAAAGGTGGAGTTGTTATCCCAGGAAGAATTTCTTAATTAATTATAAATAACAACACCAAAAACAGACTTCTAAAATTTAGAAGTCTGTTTTTGTTTAAAATAAAGTTACATTTTCATAGTTTTAATACCCTTGTGATATAATATTTTCATATATAGCAAGGGAGTTTTTAAATGAACGAAAATTATTTTCCTCAAGAATTAGAAAAAAGATGGCAAAAGTATTATGAAGAAAACGATGTTTTCAAAACTTATGATGACGTCGATAAACCTAAATACTTTGCATTATCAATGTTCCCATATCCATCAGGAAAACTTCACATGGGACATGTTAGAAACTATACAATAACAGACGTTATTGCAAGATACAAAAAACTAAACGGATTTAATGTACTTCATCCAATAGGTTGGGATAGCTTTGGTCTGCCTGCAGAAAACGCAGCTATGCAACACGGAGCAAATCCTGCTGTTTGGACAGATGAAAATATAGCTTATATGACAGGTCAACTAAAAAGACTTGGAATATCATACGATTGGGACAGAGAAGTAACTACTTGTAAAGAAGATTACTACAGATGGACTCAATGGATATTCTTACAATTATACAAAAAAGGACTTGCATACAAAAAAGAAGCTGCTGTAAACTGGTGCGAAAAATGTGGAACAGTTTTAGCAAACGAACAAGTTATTGACGGTAAATGTTGGAGATGTGATAGCGTTGTTGAAAAGAAATATCTTTCTCAATGGTTCTTCAAAATTACTGAATATGCAGAAGATCTTTTAAAAGATTTAGATAAATTAACAGGTTGGGGTGATAACGTTAAAACAATGCAGTCTAACTGGATTGGGAAATCTGAAGGTGCAATTTTAAAATTCAAAGTAATTGATGCTCCATCAGGCGAAGATATGGAAATTCCTGTTTATACAACAAGACCTGACACCGTTCACGGTATTACATATTTAGTTGTTGCTCCTGAATACAAAGATATTGAAAAATTAACAACAGAAGAAAATAAACAAGCAGTTGAAGAATATAGAGCAAATGCTCGTAGATTAACTGAAATTGAACGTTTGTCAACTGATAGAGTTAAAACAGGTGTTCCATTAGGTACTCACTGTATTAACCCATTCACTGGTGAAACATTCCCACTTTGGACAGCTGATTATGCTCTTGTTGAATACGGAACAGGTGCTGTAATGGCTGTTCCTACTCACGATACAAGAGATTATGATTTTGCTAAAAAATACAATCTTCCAATGAAGGTTGTTATCCAAAATCCAGAAAATCCAAGTGATTGTTCAGAAGCTGCATACACAGATGAAGGTATTCTTGTAAATTCAAATGAATTTAACGGAATGAAAAATACAGAAGCTAAAAAAGCAATTACTCAAAAAGCAGTAGATAATGGATACGGAGAATTCAAAACACAATATAGACTTAGAGATTGGCTAATCTCTCGTCAAAGATATTGGGGAGCTCCAATTCCTGTTGTATATTGTGACAAATGTGGTATTCAACCAGTACCGGAAGATCAACTTCCTGTAAGATTACCAGAAGACGTCGATTTCTCTGTAGTTGGAAAATCACCTATTACAACATCTCCAACATTCAAAGATACTGTATGTCCTGTATGTGGAGGCCACGCAGTTAGAGAAACAGATACAATGGATACATTCGTATGCTCTAGCTGGTACTACCTAAGATATGCAGATCCACACAACAAAGATCTACCATTCTCAAAAGAATTAGTAAATAAATGGTTACCAGTTGACCAATATGTAGGTGGTATTGAACATGCTATTCTTCACTTACTATATTCAAGATTCTTTACTAAAGCTCTTAGAGATTTAGGTTTATTAGATTTTGACGAACCATTCAGCAACTTACTTACTCAAGGAATGGTTCTTAAAGATGGTTCTAAAATGTCTAAATCTAAGGGCAATACAGTTGATCCTGACGAAATCTTTGAAAACTATGGAGCTGATACTGCAAGACTATTTATTCTTTCTGATTCACCTCCAGCAAGAGACTTTGACTGGTCTGATGCAGGCGTAGAAGGTTGTTATAAATTCTTGAACAGAGTTTGGAAACTATTCTCAAACAACCAAGAATATATTTCACTTGACTACAAACTTCCTGAAAAATTATCTAAAGAAAATGATGATTTAGTAAGAGTAGTTCATATGGCAATCAAATCAGTATCTAACGATATTTCAAATGATTTCCAATTCAATACAGTTATTTCAAGATACAGAGAATTAACTAATGCTATATACGATTGGAGAAATAATAAATCTGAATTAAATGATGAAGATAAAGCAGTATTAAGCTTTGCATCAACATCATTAATCAAACTTATGTCTCCAGTAACAGTATTTATGGCTGATGAAATATGGAAGGAACTAGGTTCTAAGACATCTATACACGATGAAAAATGGTGTGAATATGATGAAAACTTAGCAAAAGCAAGTTCAATTACTTTAGTTGTTCAAATTAATGGTAAAGTAAAAGACAAAATAGAAGCTGATGCTGAGACTAGCGATGAAGAACTTAAACAAATTGCTTTATCAAGTCAAAAGATTAAAGACTTCATAGAAGGCAAAACAATTGTTAAAACAATTGTAGTTCCGAAAAAACTAGTTAACATAGTTGTTAAATAATATTAAAGCCGGATTAAAAAATCCGGCTTTTTTAATTAAATATTTTTAAATTTTTCTATTGTCTGATAACCATCATATAAATTTTTGACAATTTTCAAACCTTCCTCAACTTGACTTGGTTTAATTGAGGCTCCTAACATTTGATCATCTTGTTTTTGAGCATACATTCTATTCACAAATCTATCATTAGGATCAATTACATAACCTTTTTCTTTCTGCGGATGTTTCTCAAATCTATCTTCCTGACTTGCAGCCATCAAATAAGTTTGCTGTTTATTATATAAAATAATTGGTGGAACATTATTTGTTTTATCAACATTTCTTGAATACGAAGCTAAATTAAAATTATTTACACCATATACCATAACTAATCTCCTTGCTCTTATATAAAGAGTTTTTTAATAGAAGGAATTGACTAAAATTTCGTATTTGTTACGAAATTTTATATAAAAGCTAGATTTTATAATCTAGCTTTTATTTATTATTCAACATCTTTATCTTTAGTAAATCTTTCTCTATAACCATCTAATGTATCATATATTTCTAAACCAGCCCAAATCCTTTTACCCCATTTTAATGCTTCTTCACCAAAGTTTTTTACAGCTTTTGGATTAAACTTGGCACCTATATTACCATAAGAATTCCCCAATAACTGTTTTGGTTCTCCATTCTCATCTGATGATAAAACAAATTTATCATTTACATTTAACATAAGTAGTTTATCTTCAGGAGTTTGTTTATCAAAACCATCATTTGGTGTTGCCATAACAAACTGTTTTGGTCTGTTATATAAAACTATTGGTGGAACATTTTCTGTATCTGTATCTTTGTCTTTAAATTTTGAACTAGATGCCAAAATGAAATTATTTATTCCTTCTACCATCGCCAAACTCCTTTCACACTTGCTTTAAAACAAAAAATAAATATTAATTGCTAAAAATCTTTTTTTTATTACATTATGTTTCTATTCATATAGAATCAATATATAAATAATATGTAAACTATTGTAAAAAATATCGTAAAAAATCTTGAAAAGTGTTAAAAAAAGTTATTAAATGGGAACATAATAGTATAGAAGTGTTAGGAGAGCTAGTATGTATTTTTATATTAAACCAATAAATAACAATACATATTATAATAGAGAATCTCTTGAAGTTATTAAAAATCTTCAATCACTAGGTGTTGGGGCAACAGGAAGATTATCAACAGACAGGCAAAATCTTCAGATTGCAGAATACCAAAAACTTAAACAAACTTTAGGTCCTAGCACAGAACAAAGAATTCAAAACGCAGAGACTCCATTTAGTGCAATGATGAGTCAACAACCGGTTGATAATGTTCAACCAGTTCAAGCTGTTGGGGCAAATAACCAACAAGAAATATCAGAAGCAGTTGAGCAAAAAACAGGCGCTACTCAACTTGGTGAATTAAATAAATATATGCTTGGTATCGCTGCTTAGTAGTTTGTTTTTTTATTTATTAATTTTCTAATAAAAAAGTAGACCCATTTTAATGGATCTACCTGCTATTTGATATTTACTTAAATCAACTTTTCATACCCAATTCTTACATTCTGTCAAAGATCTCAAAAATTGCATCTTCTGATAATCCAAGAGCTGTCATTTCATCAAAAGCAGCTTCAAAGTCAGCCATATAACCTGCAATTCTGTCTTCTGCTCCTTTTGTTCCATCCACTGGTTTCTTTGCTGTAACTTTGATGTCAATATTTTTTGTTGCCATAAAAGTTAAAACATCTTCGCCTGAAACTTGTTGTTCTGCAGGTTTGTTATCTCTTACTTCTGCTTCTTTTTTATCTTCTGCTTTTGATTCCTCTTTTTTTACTGGTTTATTTAATGCTGCCATTTGTTGTGCTGCGAAATTAATTTTGTTAAACTCCATAATCTTTACTCCTATAATCGACTTTCTTTCTATAGTTACTACTACGGCATTTTTTTTTTAATCTTTAGGATTTTTTATTTAATCGTTACAATTATTTACAATTATGAGAGAGTTTTGTATAATACTTAAATAAAAGGAATTAATACAATGGAACAACAAAGAATCCTTATTATTAGTTTAGGAGAATTAAAAGATACTATTTTTACCCTACCTCTAGTTACATCTTTAAAAAGAGATGGACACATTGTTGAATTTTTGACATCAGAAAAAGGATTTGAAATTGTTAACAAAAACCCTTGTATTGATAGAGTATACCTTGCTCCAATAGAACAATGGCAAAAAAAAATGCCATACTTTGGAATTTTTGAGGACATTAAAGAAGTCGTAAATAAATTAAAGAAAAAAAGCTATGATATTGCAATTGATTGTCAAATGTCATTTAGAAGTTTTCTTTTTCTTTTACAATGCGGAGCAAAAAGAAGATTATCGTATTCATTTGCCCAAGGTTTTTCATCCATCGGAGCAAATGAATTAATTGATAAAAAGCCTGATTTTAAGAATGTAAATACTCACAAAGTAGAAATAAACTTAAATTATGCAAGGTATTTAAATATTGAAACAAAATATACAGAATTTATATTACCAGAACTTAAGTATCCTTCTAAACTTAAAATGGATAAGTTTTTAAATTTTTCAGAAGAAAGACCAATAATACTTCTTGCACCTGATATGAAGCAAGGAGAAACAGCTTGGCATCCAAAAAGTTGGGTTAATTTAGTCAGCAACATATCAACAAAGTATAATTTAGTCGTTGTCGGTGACAATCAAGATAATTTCTTAGCGACAAAAATGTCACATAAAAATTTATCTAATATGTGCGGGAAAACTGTCTTAGAAGATTTAAGATATTTAATATCTATATCTGATTTGATTGTATCAAATAATTTAGACACATCTGCAATTGCTTGGGCAATGAATAAAGAAAAAATCATTACACTATCAACAAATACAATCCCTGGATTGTATAACCCATATAATTTAATAAACAACAACGCAAGTTACACATCACTTACAGGAGAACTAGCTTGTCAACCTTGTAATAACATCATATGCCAAAACGGAACATATAAATGTTCACATACACCAACAGTTGAAACAGTATTGAATAATATAAGCAAAGAAATGAATAAGTAAATTTATTCTTCTATTTTCTTTCTTAAAGATTCATCAAGTTGTTCTATTTCATCATCAATTGAATCAGAGATATCACTATCAACATCATCTGCTTCATTTTTCTTCATTTCTTCAACAACCATTTTTGCCATCTCTACAGCAATTTCATGTCTTGTATTATCAGGGCAATTTTGTAACATACTGATAGCTGTTCTTAAAGTTCCATCTAAATCATACCAACGATTTTGACGAGAATCTTGTAAATCAACTTCTGTTTGAGAAATAATATCTGTTACATCTTCATATTGAGAGTCTTCAATATTATGTTCAGTAATAATCTTAATTAAATTAAGTGCTATCTTAATTTGAGTATCATCATCAGATTCTTCTAATGTTTTCATTGCAGAAGATAACACAGGGTCTTTATCATACCAACGTCTTGCACTAGTAGTAAATTCTTCTTTCATCCTTGTTATCTCCTTTCTATTTATGTTCCAGCTTATTAATTATACAATAGGATAGATAATTTGTAAATTATAAATGTTTAGAGTAATATACTAGATAGTGACTGTATTTGAAATAGATTGGAAGATAATATGCTAATTGTAATGAGAGAACATGCTTCACAGGCTTGTGTTGATAAAGTAATTAATTTTATTGAAAGTAATGGGTTTGAGACACACTTATCAACAGGAAAATTACATACAGTAATTGGAGCTGTGGGTGATAAAGTTATTGACCCTAGAAATATTGAATTACTCGACGGAGTTCAAGAAGTAATTAAAGTTTCATCAGGCTTTAAACTTACAAGTAGAATGTTCCAATCAGAAGATTCAATTATTGAAGTTAATGGAGTTAAATTTGGCGGCAAATATACAGGAATAATTGCAGGACCTTGTACTGTTGAAAGTTATGACCAAATGGATAAAACAGCAGAAGCTCTAGCAAAATCAAATGTTAAAATTTTAAGAGGTGGAGCTTTCAAACCAAGAACATCACCTTATGCATTCCAAGGTTTAGGAGAAGAAGGTTTAAAAATTATAAGAAGTGTTGCAGATAATCACGGTATGGCTGTAACTTCTGAAATAATGGACACCTCTCAACTTGATTTATTTGAAAAGTATGTTGATATTTACCAAATAGGTGCTAGAAACATGCAAAATTATAATTTATTAAAAGAGATGGGACATGTTAACAAACCTATAGTATTAAAAAGAGGGTTATCTGCGACTTTTGAAGAACTACTATTATCAGCAGAATACATTTTATCAGGCGGAAATAGAGAAGTAATTCTTTGCGAAAGAGGAATAAGAACATTTGAAAAATATACTAGAAATACTCTTGATTTATCTGCAATTCCTGTAATTAAAAAATTAAGTCACTTACCAATAATAATAGATCCAAGTCACGGAACAGGTTTAAGAGATAAAGTTGCACCTATGTCAAGAGCAAGTGTAGCTGCAGGATGCGATGGGCTTATAATTGAAGTTCATTATAACCCTGAAGTGGCCATATGCGACGGCGCTCAATCTTTATACCCTGAACAATATAACGAATTATATAAGGAATTAAAACAAATCGCACCTATTGTTAATAAAGAAATATATTAATTATTGTTAAAATTAAATTTATAATTAGCAAAAAAAAATATTATATGCTTTATACCAATATGGTAAATTTTGTACAACCAAATATTAATGTTAATTATTCTAAAAATTATAATATAACTAACCCTTATATTAATAATTCTGTTTTGCACAAAACAACACCATCAAATGATATCTTTTTTAAAGGTTTAAGTAAACCATATAATTTATCCAAAGCAAAAAAACAAGAAGACATTCCAGAGGATGCAAATATTTTCTTATTTAATTGTAAAAATAAAGTAAATTTACCAGAAGGTCGTTCCGCAAAAGAATGTATATTAACAGATAAAGGATTCGGTTTTTGGGCAAAATTTTTTGGCGGCGAAGATGCAAACAAAATGCTATTAAAGAAAAATGATGTAGAATATGCCCACGGAGATTTAACAGATGATAGCAGAACTTGCGGTGTCATTGAAGTTGATAATTCAAATGTAAACCAAATAGAAAATGTTACAATGGTACGTTTAAAAAACAATGCAAATGTTAATTTTATAGATAAAGTTGATGAAATAGATGCATTTGACTCCACAATGGGGGATGTTTCTATAAAAGGTGCAATCCATCTTAATGGAAATACTAAATCTGATAAACTACAAGCTTTTACAGTTGTTTCATACCCTGGAGATAAAATTGGAGAAGTAAAATCCACATTTTTAGCTTGTAAAGAAAATCTCGATAAATCAAATACTTTTTCAGAAGTTGATGATGCTTATGCAGAATCAGGAGCCGATATTACACAAGGGAAAATAAAAAAATTAAAAACCAAAGATTTAATATTTAATAATTCTCTTGGTGGTGAAATCGATGCTGCTTATGGTATAGAATTTAATAATTCAGCAGTTGACCATTTAAAATTAAATTGCGTAAAAAAAATGACAGGTTGTAAAATTAAAAAATTTGATTTAAACAACACTTCAAATGAACTTAAATTTTACGATAAAGTTCAAATTGATGAACTTAACTTAAATAATGACGAATCAACATTTTTTATATTCCCAAAACAAGAATGGGGAGAAAAAACAAATAACTACATAAAAACAATAAATATAAAAACAATGCCACCTTATGAAAATCCTAGACCAAAATTAAAAATACAAGGTGATATTGATATTGAAAAAGTTGTATTCCATAATAGTCCTGGAAGATTAGAATTAACAAGATCTGAAGATCCGAATAGAAAAATAAAAGTAATAAATGGATACGTAAAATACAACGTACCACCTGATCCTATTCCTGATTGTGACGATTTAGATTTATAAATAAATTTATATATTAAATATTTTTCTAGAACCTTCTTCGTGGTAAACTCCACCACCACAAATTGTTTCAATCACTTTTAAAGAAAATTCTCTGGCTGCATCTTGTGGATTTAAAAAGAATTCTCTATTGGATAAATGTTTAATTTTAAATATAGCATTTTGCATTTTATCAGCAGGAATATATAAAGAAGCAACCTCATTATCTAATAATCTTTTCATCTCCTCTTTTCTATCAGAAACACCTTCCATAATTTCATAATAATTTCCATTTATAGCCATTATACGACCTGAAAATAGAGGTTGATTATTTTCTCTAAATAATGCTTGAGGCTCGTAATTACATCTTGTTGTTAAGCTTATCTTATGCCACAAAATATTTATTGTAATTATTGTTTTTTGAGGATCATGTTCAACATAAATAGCTTCTGAAGATACCCCCCTAGACGAAAATGATTTTTTCAATGACTCAATTATTGCTTTAAGATTTTCAATTGCATCATTAAAAATTTCAGCAGTATTCATAGTAGCTTTTTGATAATCTAAAAATTGTTTATACATATGAGTAGATACAAGACTAACTCTTTCCTGTATCAAAGAATTCTTTCTGTAGTTGGATTCTGTATTATCAAAATTTTCGTAATTACTAGCCAAATCTATAATTTCTCCACTATGTTCATTTTACAATCAAAAATTCTTTTTTGTAAATAATTATAAAAGATTTCTTTACAAACATGAATAGATACTAAGGTTTATTTATTTCAATTAAAATTATAAGAATAATTCTCATTGTTTATGATAATATAAAGATTGAAGGAGAAAATATAATGGGTTTAACATCATATTTAGGGATAGACGTAGGCTCTGTAACAACAAAACTTGCATTAGTTGATGAAAAAGGTCAATACATTGATTCTTATATGCTAAAAACTGCAGGGAAACCAGTTGCAGCAGTACAATTAGGTTTAAAACAAATTCTAGAACAAGCAAAAAATGCTGGAAGAAACTATGACATAATGGGAGTAGGAACAACTGGTAGTGGGAGAAATCTTGCAGGGGCTTTAGTTGGAGCAGATGTAATAAAAAATGAAATTACAGCTCACGCTGTTGCTGCTGCAACTTATATTCCAGGAGTTCAAACAATTCTTGAAATTGGTGGACAAGATAGTAAAATTATTATTCTTAGAGATGGTATTGTAACAGATTTTGCAATGAATACAGTATGTGCTGCAGGAACTGGAAGTTTCCTTGACCACCAAGCTCAAAGATTAAATGTTCCTATTGAAGAATTTGGAGATACTGCATTAAAATCAGAAAATCCTGCTAGAATTGCAGGAAGATGTGGTGTTTTTGCTGAAAGTGATTTAATTCACAAACAACAATTAGGTTATCCTGTTGAAGATTTGTTATATGGGCTTTGTCAAGCTCTAGTAAGAAATTATTTAAGTAATCTAGCTCTTGGAAAAGAAATTTTACCAACTGTATCATTCCAAGGTGGAGTGGCAACAAATTCTGGCATGGTAAAAGCATTTGAAGAAGAATTAAAAACAGAAATTGTTGTTCCTGATCACCACCAAACAATGGGAGCAATAGGTGCTGCATTACTAGCAATGGAAAATCATCAATATACTGAAACTCCAACAACTTTCAAAGGATGGGATGTTGGAAACATGCAATTCCAATCTATTACATGCCAGTGTACTGGATGCTCTAATAATTGTGAAGTAATAACAATTATTGAAGGAGAAACAGAACATCAACATGTTGAAAATATCAAAGATATTAAAGGAAATATAATAGCTCGTTGGGGCGGAACTTGCGGAAGATGGGATATTAATTAATAACGAATTCATAAATAATAATAAATAAAAAGCTGAGAGAATAATCTCAGCTTTTTATTGTAAAAACCAATTACATCTATCTTCAGAACAAAATTCTTTTTCTAAATCTGCCATAAAATTTTTTCTAGTCATTTCAAATGTAATTGGAGTTATAGATATTTTATTTTTACGAATTGTTGCAATATCCGTATTGGCATCTTCAGGCTCACTTATTAATTCTCCAGCCATCCAATAATATGTTTTACCTCTTGGATCTACTCTTTTTTCATAAGTATCCGTAAACATTCGTCTTCCAAGTTCTGTGATTGCAATACCCGCTATATCTTCTTTCTCTAGCCCTGGAATATTTATATTTAAAATTGTTTTGTCAGGAATCTTATATGTATCTAATTGCTTAACAACTTTGGCAATAAATTCTGCAGCAACCTTAAAATCTTCAGGTTCTGAATGTAAGCTGGCTAATGACGTAGCTATACTTGGGACACCAAGCATTGAACCTTCTATAGCACAACTTACAGTTCCTGAATATAAAATATCCGCTCCTAGATTTGGTCCATGATTTATACCAGAAATTACTAAATCGGGTTGTTCTTCAGGAGCAAGAATTGCATTGATTGCTATTTTTACACAATCACCAGGAGTACCTGTTGTCATCCAACATCTTTTTGCTCCATACAATGGATCAACTTCTTCAACTCTTAAAGGTGTATGGAGTGTCAATGAATGACCGGCAGCACTTCTTTCTCTATCAGGAGCTACCACATAAACATTATAATTGGGTGATAATGCTTCGATTAAAGCTCTTATACCATTTGCAACGATTCCGTCGTCATTTGATAATAAAATATTCATTGAAATCCTTTCAAAATTATTTACATATTTAGTATAAATAATTTTCTATTTTTTATCAATGACATTAGATTTAATATTATTTGTTGAATTATTCTTGTTGGCAATTTTATCTTTTTTTACTGATTTTTTTAGGATTGTATTTAGAACAGTCGGAAGAGCAAAACCTATAAGTCCCATATTTGTAAGTAAACTTATCCAATAAATACCAGCTCCTGCATTTTGTGTTCGTTTAATAAGTTTAGAAGATTCCCCTTTAAGTTGATATGCTACATCTCTAAAGTTTTTAAGAGGTAGTTTAAATCTCGTAAAGAAATTATTTGTTTTTCCTTTAAGCTTATCTGTATCCATTATTTTAGTCTTAAGGAACTTATCTGATGCTCTACCTAAAACATTATTAATCAGTGAATCACCACAAGAGTACATTCCAATTAATGCACCATCTCTTAATAACCGATCTTTTCTCTCGTTTTTATCTCTTGATGCAATAACTTTCGAAGGATATGAAGTCCCTACCCATACTCCATAATATATGATTTTCGGCATATTAACTTCTTGAGTATAATCAAAAAGTTTTGCATTTTTATTAATTGACTTAAGTATCTTATTTGTTGTATTTGGATTTTTTATTCCTTTATTTATAATTGTCGGAATTAATATCGAAGGAATAGTTGCAAGGAGTGCAGAGGATAGCATTCTTTTATGCTTTTGTTTCTGATACTCTTTATCTGATAATTGTTTAGTATCCCCCATTTCATAAGTTGCAGAGAATCCCTTTTTGTGGGTAATTTTTTCAGTTGCTTCTGTTACTATATATGGAGTTGCACACCATTGCCAAGCGGTTGAAAGAAAATCTTTTTTCAAAATACTATTATGAGCTTTTAAAAGTTTTTGTCTTAAAACTTCTTTATCAGGGAATCTCTCAAGTATATTATTGAAATCTTTTTCACAGTTTAATCTTTTTCCAGTCTCCTGAATCCCTTTGACCATTTTATCTGCATCTTTATTTAAAAATTCTTTAGAAACTTGAATAATTTTTCTTTCATTATTTGAAAAGTTTTTTACAATACCATTTTTTAATAAAGCTTTTTTATTAAACATTGGCAAAAGAACTAATGGACCAAGAAATGATAAACTAAATACAATGCTAGACATTGATAAACGTTCTGCAGCCTCAGTTTTATTGTTAGATTTTATAGCATGTGGAATACCACACCCTCCTAAATCAATCATTCCTCGATTTAATAAAGTGTGCTCTTGAACATATTGAGTTGCATTATATAAAAACGAGTTTCCTACTCTCATATTTAGTAGAAAACTCGTAAAAATATTTTTTGTTATTAAATTTTATTTTGATAATTCTTGTTCTATTTTTACTAGAACATCATGGATTGCAGAAATATCTTTAATTCCTCCTTGTGCAAAGTTAGGTCTTCCACCTCCATTTGCTCCAGAAGCTTTTGCTATTTCTCCTACAATTTTTCCAGCGTTAACACCATTCTTTACAAAAGAGTCAGATACTTTTGTAAGAACCATTCTTGGTGATACAAGAACAATTATGCTTTCGCCAAGTTTATTTGATAAAAACTCAACGCCTGCTTTAATAGAATCGTTATCCATTTGCTCTATTTTAGAAATAAATAACTTACCACCAGTGATATCTTGAGCTTTTGATAAGAAAGAGTTAAATTTACTTCTAGCATTTTCTGATTTTAAATCTACAATTTCTTTTTGTAGATTTTTATTTTCTTCCATTATTTTTTCAACTCTTTCTTCAACTTCATCAAAATGAACTTTGAATTTAGCAGATAGTTTATCAATTTCTTTAATTTTTGCATTTACATAATCTAAAGCTGCACTTGAAACAACAGCTTCAATTCTTCTTGTTCCTGCAGCAATTGCACCTTCTGAAATTAATTTGATAATTCTCAAATCTCCAGTATTTAGGGCATGTGTTCCTGCGCAAAATTCTTTTGAAATACAAGGTTCGCCAATACTTACAACTCTTACCGTATCACCATATTTTTCGCCAAACAATGCTACTGCACCTGTAAGTTTAGCTTTTTCAATATCCATAACTTCTGTATGAACATCTAATTTTTGATTAATCCAATTATTAATAATATCTTCTGTTTTTTGAAGTTCATCTGGAGTCATAGCCCTTGAGAATGTAAAGTCAAATCTCATTCTGTTTTCTTCTACTTGAGAACCTGCTTGCTTAACTTCGTTACCAAGAACTTTTGTTAACGCTGCTTGAAGCAAGTGAGCCGAAGTATGATGAACTCTTATTTCAGAACGTCTTTTAGAATCAATTACAGCTTTAACTGTTTCATTTAAAGTAATTTCACCATTAATTAATTTTGAACGATGAACATATAAATTATTAACTTTAAATGTAGTTAAAACTTCTGCTTTCATAGAACTATTTTCAATAATTCCACTATCTCCAACTTGTCCACCACATTCTGCATAGAATGGAGTTTTATCAAGAACTATATCAACAAGATCATCTTCACAATCAATTGTTGCAATTATTTTTGCATCATCAGCAGAATCTTTTTCATAGCCAATGAAATTAGTAGAACCAAATTCATTTTCTATAGCAACATATTTTAAATCATCTGTTAATGAAATTTTTTGTGTTGCAGCTTTAGCTCTATCTTTTTGTTCTTGCATTGCTTTTTTAAATCCGTCTTCATCAACTTTTAAACCATTTTCTTCTGCTATTTCCTTTGTTAACTCAAACGGAAAACCAAGAGTATCATATAATTTGAAAGCATTTTCGCCATCAATATCTTGTTTTTTAGCAATAAAGTCTTCTAATAATTTATAACCTCTATCAAGTGTTTTATTAAATCTTTCTTCTTCTTTCTTGATAGTATCAATAATCTTGTTTCTATTTTGTTCTAATTCAGGATATGCATCCTTATAATTGTCAACAACTACATCAACAAGTTTGTATAAGAAAGGTAATTCCATACCTAAAATTTTACCGTGTCTTAATGCACGTCTTAAAATCATTCTTAGAACATAACTTCTACCTTCGTTACCAGGAATAACTCCGTCAGAAATCATAAAAGAAACACATCTTACGTGGTCTGTTATAATTCTAAGAGAAATATCAGTTTTTTCAGATTTTTTATATTCAACTCCTGACATTTTACAAACTTCATCAAGAATAGGTCTTAATAAATCAGTTTCAAATGTTGATGTAACACCTTGGCAAACCATAGCTATACGTTCTAACCCCATGCCAGTATCAACATTTTTCTTTTCTAAAGGAGTATGATTTCCTTCTTCATCTTGGAATAATTCTGTAAATACAAGGTTCCAAATTTCAACCCATCTATCGCATTCGCAAGTATCAATACCACAATCAGGAGAACATTTGAATTGTTCACCTAAATCATAGTGAATTTCAGAACAAGGCCCACAAGAACCAGTTGCCCCAGGAGGTCCCCAGAAATTATCTTTTTTACCTTTTCTTTTAATTCGATCAGGAGATATTCCTACATCCTTTGTCCAGATTTCAAATGCTTCATCATCTGTTTCGTATATAGTTATCCAAAGTCTATCTTTATCTAATTTTAAGTAATTAGTAATAAAATCCCAAGCCCAAGGAATAACTTCTTTTTTGTAGTAATCACCAAAAGAGAAATTCCCTAACATCTCAAAGAAAGTATGATGTCTTGGAGTTCTACCAACATTTTCAATATCAGAATCCTTTCCACCCGCTCTTGCACATTTTTGACAAGAAGTAGCCCTTGCAGGATTATATGGTGGCTGTTCATAACCTAAAAAGATTGGTAAAAACTGTAACATACCTGCTGTTGTTAATAATACAGTAGGGTTATCAGGTACCAACGATGAACTTTCTACAACTGTATGTTGATGTTTTTCCTTGAAAAAATCAAGGTACATTTTTCTTATTTCACTTCCTTTAAGCATTTTTTATTCCCTCTTTTGACTAATAAGTTAATCTAATTTTACATAAAAAAAAGCTAGAGGTAAAAAATATGTTTTGAATTGTAAATTTTTTTTAGAACAGCAATTGAAAAGTGTACATAAAACAGTTATAATAAATATATATAAAGGAGTATATTTATCAATGGCTGACGTATCAGCAATGTTAATGAACTTGAGCTTAATGGAGTCTGCATTACAATCGACCCCTAAAATGCCTACTGCAAGTGTTGATAAATTAAATCAATTTGCAAATGTACAACAAACTGGGGAATCCAAAGAGCAGGGGGTCTATGCAGTAAAAGGTGATTCTCTTTATAAAGAAGAGATGGATGCCAATACTGATGGGATTGTCACTAATGCAGAAATGGCTCAGTATTATGCAAAAATTGCAAGTGATTATGGTGGAAAAGCTCCAACCCTTGCAAATACAACAAGCAATGTTGTTACAACTGCTCAAGCCGCGAATACATATATGGCAAATGAAGCAGTATATTCAGCACCATATACTTCTTTAATCGAAACAGAGGCATAATTAATTAGCTAATAAATTATAGAAGAGGATGTTAAACATCCTCTTTTTTGTTGTAAAGAATGATTGCTTATCAACTTTACACTAAGTCTGTTTATGCTAAAATATTGATATTAAGGGAAGAAGGAGAAGGATTTTGAGTCAACAAAATATATTTGAAGATGGAAAGATAGTTCCGGTTAATATTAGAGAAGAGATGAAACGTTGTTATATCGATTATGCGATGAGTGTAATTGTTGGCCGTGCTCTTCCAGATGTAAGAGATGGTTTAAAACCAGTTCATAGAAGAATTTTATTCGCAATGAACGAATTGGGTATGACACCTGATAAACCATTTAAGAAATGTGCTCGTATCGTAGGGGAAGTTTTAGGTAAATATCACCCTCACGGTGATACAGCAGTATATGAAGCTTTAGTTCGTATGGCTCAAGATTTTTCAACAAGATATTTAACCGTAGATGGTCATGGTAACTTTGGATCTGTCGATGGGGACGGAGCAGCTGCAATGAGGTATACAGAAGCTCGTATGCACAAAATTACTACATCTATGTTAGCAGATATTGATAATGAAACTGTTGACTTTGTTCCAAACTTTGATGGTTCATTACAAGAACCATCTGTTCTACCTGTTAGATTACCTATGCTTTTATTAAATGGGGTTTCAGGTATTGCGGTTGGGATGGCAACTAATATCCCACCTCACAACTTGTCAGAAATTGTAGATGGCACTATTGCTTTAATCGACAATCCAAATATTACAGTTGAAGGCTTAATGGAATATATCAAAGGACCTGATTTCCCAACAGCTGCTACAATTGTTGGTTTAAATGATATTAAACAAGCATATGAAACAGGTCGTGGTTCAATAAAAATGTCATCAGTTGCAACGATTGAAGAAATTGCAGGTGGCGGCGGAAGACAAGCTAGAACGGCAATTGTTGTAACAGAAATTCCTTATCAAGTTAACAAGGCAATGTTAATTGAAAAGATTGCAGATTTAGTTAAAGAACAAAAGATTACAGGGATTTCAGATTTAAGAGATGAATCTGACAGAACTGGTATGAGGATTGTTATTGAATTAAAACGTGATGCAAAACCTGAAGTTGTTAAAAATAATTTATTTAAATATACTCAATTGGCAACAACTTTTGGTGTAAATATGTTAGCTCTTTGTGGTCAACAACCACGATTAATGAATTTATATGAAGTATTAAGTGAATTCGTTGAACATAGGGTTGAAATTGTAACAAGAAGAACAATTTATTTCTTGAAGAAGGCAAAAATAAGAGCGCATATTTTAGCAGGTTTATTAATCGCGTTAGGTTCATTAGATGAAGTAATTGAATTAATCAAAAAATCAAAAACTACAGATGATGCAAGAATTGGTTTAATGAACAGATTTGGTCTTGATGTCGATCAAGCAAATGCAATTCTTGAAATGCAATTAAGAAGATTAACAGGATTAGAACAAGACAAAATCAAAGCAGAATATGATGAATTACAAAAGAAAATAGCAGAATACGAAGAAATTCTAGCTGATAGACAAAAAGTTCTAAACATTATTAAAGCTGAATTATTAGAAGACAAAGAAAAATATGGTGATGATAGAAAAACTCAAATTGTTCCAGAACAAGGAGAAGTTACTATTGAAGACTTAACTCCAAATACTCCAATGGCTGTATTTATAACTCACCAAGGATATTTAAAGAGAATTAGTCTTGATACATTTGAACGTCAAAATAGAGCAACTCGTGGTAAGAGTGGAATGAAAACCAAAGACGATGATGATATTCAACATTTCTTTACTGCTATGATGCATGATAAAGTTTTATTCTTCTCTTCAAAAGGTGTTGTATATAGCTTAAATGTATATGACTTCCCAGAAGGAGGACGTCAAGCTAAAGGCTTACCGATTGTTAATGTATTACCAATTGAACAAGATGAAAAAATTACAGCAGTTGTACCTGTAAGTAATTTCTCTCATGATGCAAACCTTATTATGTTGACTCAAAAAGGTTATATTAAACGTATTGAATTAGATAATTTCTCAAATATTAGAAGAAATGGTATTATTGCAATTTCACTTGAAGATGGTGACAGATTAAATTGGGTTAAACTTTCTACACCACATGATGAAATCATAATAGGTACTGCTTGTGGTATGGCAATAAGATTCCCAATTGAAGACTTAAGACCTTTAGGACGTAGTGCTAGAGGGGTTAATTCAATGAAATTAAGATCAGGCGATACAATTATTGGCTGTGATATTGTACCTCAAGATTATGATGCTGATTTATTAGTTGTAACATCCGACGGATTCGGTAAACGAACTAAACTATCAGAATTTAGAACTCAAAACAGAGGTGGAATAGGTTTAATCGCAACTAAATTCAAATCGTCTGTTTCTAGATTAGTTGCTTTAACTATTGTTGACGAAAATGATGAAGTTATGCTTGTAACTGCAAATGGTATTGTAACTAGATTAAAAGCTAACTCAATATCTCAACAAGGAAGACCTGCAACAGGTGTAAGGGCACAAAACCTAGTTGATAATGATACAGTTGTATCTGTAGACAAAATTGTAAATCCTGCAAAAGATGAAAATGAAACAGAAGATGCTCAAGGCTCTAAAGAAGAAACATCTACAGGAAATGATGATTTTACACAAGGTACTTTAATATAAATAAGAGGAAATTATAAAATATATGAATAATAGATATAAAGATAAGGAAGAGTATACCTCTTTTCTTGAACACATCAAAGAAGAAAGAGAAGATTCTTCCAATTTTGCAAAATCTTTATTAAGCTTTGTTTTAGGAATGTGTTGCGTTCTTGCATTCACGTTATGGTTTATTCACCAAGAGAATTTAGTAAAAGCTGTTTTTGGAGAAGATTCTGCTATTACAGAAGAACTATTAGGTTGGGCTGACGCAATAAACAACAGAGGAAGACAATCTTTTAATATTCCATCATTTGGAAGACCTAAAAACATATTATTGTTAGGTGTCGATTCAAATGGAGAAGGTACTGATAAATGGGAAGGAACAAGAACTGATACGATTATATTAATGAATATTGATCCAGGTTCTCACTCTGTAAATGCAATATCTATACCTAGAGATAGTAAAGTATACATCGGCGATAGAGGCTTAAATAAAATTAATTCTGCACACGCTTTTGGTGGTATAAAATTAACAAAAAGAACTATTGAAGACACCTTAGGTGTAAAAATAGATAATTACATAATGGTTCACGATGATGCAGTAAAAGATATTGTTGATGCTTTAGGTGGAGTTCCTATATATGTAGAAAAAAGAATGAATTATGATGATTATAGTGGGAAATTACATATTCATTTAGATAAAGGAATGCACGTATTAGATGGAACACAAGCTGTAGGATATCTAAGATTTAGACATGATGGTTTAGGGGATATAGGAAGAACACAACGTCAGCAATGGTTCTTGAAAGGATTATTAGAAAAAATCAAATCTCCACAAGCATTAGCAAAACTTCCTGAAATATTAAACGTTACAAGAGAAGATGTAAAAACAGATATGTCAGTGTATGAGTTATCTCAGTTAGCTAATGCTGCAAGAGCTTTTAATGAAGGTAACATTCAAATTGCAACATTACCTGGAGCTCCAAATCAACATGGATATATAAGCTATTGGATTTTAGATCCTGAAAAAGTTCAAGATGTTGTAGATAGGCTTATTTATAGAGAAGATGGTGAGATTTGTCCAGCTTCTGAAATTGTAGCAGGTATTATGTATTCTTCATCAAGAAGAGATGATGCTATAGCAATACAACAACAATTAGAATCATTAGGATATAAAGTTAACTCATTAACAATAGAAACATTACCTCATTCTCAATTTATTGCTCACAATAAAAAAATAACAAATGCTCTATATAATGATTTAACAAAGAAAATTCCTACTATAGACAAAGTTCAGTATGTATATGATCCAATTAAAAATTTCTGTGTAGGCAGTGATTTTACAATAATTTTATCTAACAAATAAGAGGATAATTAAATATGTCAATTATAATAATGATATTGCTTCTAAGTTTTCTTGTATTAATACATGAATTAGGCCATTTTCTTGCTGCAAAAGCTTTTAAGATGAAGGTAGATAAATTCGGTTTTGGTTTACCTTTAGGACCAACATTATTTGAAAAGAAAATAGGAGAAACAACTTTTTTAGTTCACGCATTATTATTAGGAGGTTATGTTTCATTTCCTGATGATGAAAAAAATTGTGATTTACCAGAAGATTCTTCAGAAAGGTTTGAAAACAGACCTATATATCAAAGAGCAATAGTTGTATCCGCTGGAGTTATTGCAAATGTAATATGTGCTTTCTTTTTAGTATTATTTTCAGCTTTAGTTTGGAAATATTTACCATCAGGTGTTTACAATATCGAAATTGGTAAAATTGTTGCACCTAAAGATGCATCCGTATGGACTTCAGGTTTAAAAGCTGGAGATAAAATTGTTTCAGTAAATGGAACAAAAATTACTAATACATATTCATTACTAAATATTGTTCAATTAAGTAAAACTAGAGATGGTTTAGTTGATATGAGAATTGTTGAACAAAATTATCAAGATATAAAAGACTTAAATCCAGCGTTAGAAAGAAATGAAATAATTGCTCCTGATGTTGGAGTAAGATTACCAGAAAAAATTATTAACGAAAAACCAATTGTTCTTGATAATAAAACCGCAATGGGTATAACAAAGTATGAAGATAATCAAGTTAAATTAGAAGACAGAATAATAAAATTAAGAAACGAATTAGTAAAAACAACTAATAATCAATATTATGTTTCAACAGGAGAATATTCATTATATGATTTAGCATTAGCAATATCAGATAATGTTCACCCTCTAAATTTTGTTATCAATAGAGATGGGAAATATTTGAAACTAAAATCAATATATCCAACAACAAGTGGAGCAATAGGAGTTCAACTAAATTCAAAAGAAATTCTTAGAACAACTGATTCATTTATTGATGCTTTTAAAGGAAGTGTTAAATATTTATACCAAAACACTTATATGATGTTAGTTGGATTAGAACAAATTTTCACAGGAAAAGTTCCATTAAAAGACTTACATGGTATTGTTGCAATAACCAAAGTTGGTGGAGATATTATTAATAATGACGGATTATTTTATGGATTATTATTAACAGCAATAATATCAATGGACTTAGCAATAGTTAACTTTTTACCAATTCCTGCTTTAGATGGCGGACAATTATTATTCTTGATAATTGAAAAAATAGCAGGAAGAAAAGTTGGTTCAAAAGTAATGGAAACAATAGCTACAATAAGTTTCTTTTTACTTATTGCTTTAATGATAATTGTTGTATTTAATGATATTTGGGCATTAGTAACTCAAAAATTGTAATACAAAATTAACAAATACTCGACAATAGAGTTTGTTTCAGTTATCATACACTTACGAATGCTGAAATATAGTAAAGGAGAAATAACAAATGCAAGTTATATTGAAAAAAGATGTTCAAAACCTTGGTGAAGCAGGTGATGTTGTAACAGTTAAAGACGGTTATGCTAGAAACTTTTTATTCCCAAGAAATGTTGCAGAATTAGCAACAGCAGGTGCTTTAGAAAATAGAGAAAAGAATTTAGCAAGAATTAAAGCTAAACAAGAAAAATTACACCAAGAAGCATTAGCTAAAGCTGAAGAAATCGAAAAAATCGGATCATTAGAATTATCAGCTAAAGCTGGTGAAAGCGGTAAATTATTCGGAACTATTACAACTAAAAAATTATGTGAAGAATTAAAAGCAAAAGCTAACATTGAAGTTGATAAGAAAACAGTTTCTTTAGATCACCCTATCAATAAAGTTGGTGAGTACAAAATGTTAATCAAATTAACTTCTAAAGTTAAAACAGAATTAAAAGTTGTAGTTACAGCTTCTGAAATCGTTAAAGAATCAATCGAAGAAGAAGTTGAAGAAGTTTCAGCTGAATAGTTTTTTATTTACATAAACAAAAAAAGAGAACAGTAATCTGTTCTCTTTTTTATTGCTATGTTATAATTTATATTCATAAATTTTTTTGTAGGATTTTGTAACTTTATCAGTCGCTTTAATTTCATATTTTAATAATTCTTTATTAGTAGGTTCTGCAAATTTAATCTTTTCGATATTTTTAAATACAGGTAGTTCTTTTAAAGTATTAATATTTTCAATTACACATTCAATATCTTTATATTTAACAGAATCAATCCAAAGAACTGATTTATCATTCCCATAATCTCCCAGATATAAATCTATATATATTTTTTTATCAGGTAAATAATTCATTCGGTAGCCGTTATCATTTGTTGACATTGGTAATGTATTAGCTTTTATATAATCATGTTGAAACATCTTAAATTCATTTGATGGAATTGTCTTATTAAGATTAATTTTTAGTCCAGTTCTATGTTTTTGTAATATTTCAGGATAAATTTTTTGTGAATTATCAGTTTCATATATTAGAGTCGTTTTATATTCTGATTGTAAATTTGATAATATATCCTTAAAATCTGCAATATTAGAGTTATTTTCACTATTTTTTGTTACTAGGTTATCAAAATTCTCAATATACAATAATGTATAATGACCTGTTTTTTTATTATACTCTTTTGCTGATTCTAATGCACTATTAATTATTTGTATTTTATCTTTAGAAGAGCAATTTTTATTTTCAATATAGATTTTATTTCCTATACTATTGTTAAATAACCATTTTATTATATCTTTATTTTCATGTTGTGATGTACTTTCTATCAAAATAGCATTGGGTAATAAGTTTATATCAGACTTTGAAGAATTAAATAAAGATATAAAGTCTTTATTTAATTTATATTTGCTAAATACAGAATTTAAACTCCCATGATAATTAGTATTAAATGTTTTAGTTAATCTATTATATTTTTTCTGAGAAAATCTATTCGCAAGATTTTCAATTCGTTCTAAATATGCCATTCTATAGATATAATCTTCCCAGCTTTTTTGATATTCCTTCCATGTCTTTGTATTAAATAATTTGTCAAAATAACTACATTCCAATTTAGGTTTAGGTGGAATATTGAGATTTTGTTTTAATAATATTTTACGATATTCTATTACTGTTTTAGGCTTCACACAATATTCTAAAGGGATCATACCTTTAGAATATTTATCTCTTAAACCACTTGGCCAATCATCAAGAGTGTAATCTGAAATTCTTTTAGCTAATCTTTTTTCATCAAAAGAAACAAAACCAATTCCAAGTATATATCGTTCCAAATTTTTACATTCATCAGGAGATAAACGTCCTATTGCCTCATCTACAATACCTTTAAAAGCTGGAGATTTTTTATTTATAGATGAAGTAGAGATTTTTGTAAGATTATTGGGATAGTTATTATTTGACAAATTATTATAATTTTGATTTATACTATTTTTTTTTTTAGATTTCCATATTCTTGTTTATTATTATTTACTGTATTATTCTTATTTGAATTTATAATAATACTGCTGATTGCAAATCCAAGTCCAATTATACTACCTATTAGTGTTGCTATTCTAAATACTTTTGGTATCATTTTAAACTCTTTTTCTTTTATTCGTGCCAAGTCTTTAGTGAAACTAGACTCACATAACATTTCTGCTACAGGTCTGAAAGCTTTAGCTTCTTCTGCATCCGATGGCTCACCGCATATTTTAGCCATTTTAATATAATCATCGATTTTTTTTTCTACTTCTTTTTTAAATTGTTTTTTTCTTTTATGTATTTTTATTAAATAATTAGCATCAACAATTGCAGCAGTTGATAAACCTGTTGTTAGTCCAGTTCCAATTGTATATGCTGCAGGTTTAGCGACATACTTTACAAATTTATTTTCTTGTTTTTTATTTTGATATGTTTGAGTTGATTTGTTTGTATTATTAACTATCGGCATATGATGCTCCAATCATTTCTTTGTCATTATTATAGTTTTCAAGATATGGTTTTGTTAATCTTAACATCTCAGGATTATCAGAACTATCATCATAGTTTTCTATGGCTTGAAGTACCATATTAGTATCAAGTTTTTCATCAAGAGGTTTTATTTCATCTGTAGCGATTTCACAAATATTTTGAAGTTGTGAATTACTATAAACCTCATCAGGTGCTCTTTTAAATAATCTATCTGTTATTTTATCATAATCAAGTTTATCTTTATCACATTCTTTAAAATAATGTTCCATAACAGCTTTAGAATTTTCTTTATCTGGAGGATCCAAATTTACAATTATACCTGTTCTATGTTGATTTATTAATTCATACGGGATTTTTTGTGGTGAATTTGTTGCTAAAAAAAGAGTTGCATGATTATTATCAGAACAACTACTCATTATTGATTTCATCATTCTTATAAATTCTGGAGACACATCATCACCAAAGAAACGATCAAATTCGTCAATCAGAATAATTGTTCTTTTATTTTCCTTTTCAAATCTCAACTTTGACTCTTCAAGAATATCGTTATTTAATTCTTCTTTTAATTTTTTTTCTTTTTCCTGTTGAGAACCATAACAGTTAATTTTTTCAAAATGGCATCCGGATTCTTCTGCTAAAGCTTTAGCAAAAGTTGACTTGCCACAACCAGTAGGTCCATAGAATAATATTGCATTTGGTATTGGAACATCTACATTTTTTCCAGCTTGTTCATCATCAATAGAATCTATAAAATTAGTAGTAAGTATATCCTTTTCTTTTTGATATCCTGCTAATTTACTAAAACCAGAGGTTGATAATGATTTTTTTCTTTTTTCAATAATTTCTTGTCTTCGAATACTTTCAGCTTGTTTGCGCTGTAAAGTAATAATTAAGTCTTGACTATAATTTAACTGTTGAGCCATAAACAGACATTTTTTCTTTAATTCAATCATTTCTTTCTCTCTTTTTTCAAAAGCATCTTGAAATTCGTATGCTATTGAAAGAGCTTTATCTCTTTCTTCCATTAATTGGTCACGTTTTTTTTGAGCAGAATTAAATAATTTACCAATAAAATTTTCTCTAACAGCAGCTATTTTTTTTGTATATTCATTTTTTATTTTTCTTTCTCTGTCGATAAAATCTTGAAAAAAATCTGCTTCATCTTTGGATAAAGATGCGTTTAAATTAAATAAATCATCAAATGTAACAGGAGTGCCATTATTTTTATTTCGATTATCAATGACACCTTTAAAAGAAATATATTTATTTTGTTGGTAATTTATAATTGAATTTTTTATAATCATAATTTATTTATTTCCAATGACATAATAAATGTAAAAATAATTTTTTGCTATTAATTATATGAATCTTAATATTTCGTATCAATAAAAATTAATTTGCTAAAATAGCTATTTATGTATATTTGTAAGATTTATTTGTATAAAATAGCAAAACAATTTTTTATATATTTTAAATAATATGTTAGCAGATTAGGAGATAATAAAAATGAATGAAATTATTAATATAATAAATTCACATAAAAACATGGAAATATATAGAAATAGTTTAAAACTTAATAATACTATATTGAATAATAAATTGAATACAGACACTTTCCAAAAATCTAATAATATAACGTTTAAAGGGAAGCAAAACTCTAAAGAAATAAATTCTAATAATGATATGACAAATAAATTTGAAAAAGTTGGTATTCAGGGAGCTCCTTTTTTATTGGCAATTGCAGCAGCTACCTATAAACTAAAAAATAAAACAGTAGAAAAATTACTTCTTGCTGGTGATGATACAATTGTTGATACAAAGAATAAAAAAATTATATCAGATTCAATAAAGGTAGATTCACAAAATGGAATTATCGATATCAAAGATACTGGTATTCATATTGATGAAAACAATTTTGATATTTCAAATCCTCAAAAAGGAATATATAAAAATTATGATGGGAGTGTCGATATAGATTTATCAAAAATAAATATATAGATTTAAATAATGGAATAATTGTTGACCCTGAAAATAAAATATCTGCAGTTATTAATGACGGAAAGATAGAAAATATTGTTATTCCTAATTTTGTATCTTCTGATATTAATTTTAGAGGAGCTTCTATGAGTAATTGGAATAATTTTGAACATAAACAAACAAGAAGCGAATTTATTGAAGAAAATAATGGTATAAAACCAGAGGAAAAATTGAAAGATCTATATTCTGGTAAAAATAAATTATCCTCCGCAATGGATAGAGCTGTAGATCCAGACGATAATAGAAGTATGGGGCAAAAGATTGCAGATTTCTTTAATCCATTAACTCCTAATTCAAAACAGGTTAATCTTTATGATAAATCTAAGGAATATGATGTATTCGGAAGAGAAGTTATTACATATAAAGATTCACATGGAACTTTATCAAAAGTAGCATTAGATGAAAATTTATCTAATATCGTAAATAAATATGAATTAAATAGTGATTCTATTGGAGAGTTATCTGGATTCTTTGAAAAAGTAAAATCAGAAGACTATTTATTAGAATCACATTCTAATTATTCAAATATTCTTAAAGGTCATAGTGAAACATTTAATACTTTTATTGAACATCTAAGTAATAATCATTCTGATGTTTCTAATGTTATATCTCACGATGCTATTAATGAAACAATAAATAACTTTCATGATAATAGTTCTTCATTCTTAGGTTCATTAAAACATTTTTTTGAAAATAATAATTAACTATGTGTATAAATTCACTTTCTAATGTCAAAACATTATCAGTAATACCATTTGACAATACAAGAAAAAAATTGGATATATCCTATAATAAATCTTTATTACATACTAATCAAAGTATGGAAAATTATTCTACTGTAAAAAAATATTATGATCAAAAAATTAAATCTGATGGTAAACTTTTTGATTCTCAATATGAATTACTAAAAATATTATCAGATAAAAAACAATTACAAAATTTGCAATTTTATATAAGAGAACATGCCGAAGAAGAACTTAAAAAACTAGAACCTAAAGGCTTAAAGACATCTTCTGATGATGAAATGATTGAAGGTTTAAAAGAAATTATAAAAGCATTTCCTTCTATTCATTCTTATAAAGATAATTCTAACAAAATATTAACATTCAAAGGAAAAATATCAGAAGAAGATAGAATTAAATGTCATAAAATTATTCATTCTACGAGTGCTATTTGTGGCACAGCATCAGCACTAGCAGGAGAAGGTGCTGCCCTTGGAGCTGATTCTCCTGCATTATGGGGTGCACAATTTATAATGTTTTCTTTATTGCAGAATATTTTACAGACTGACGATTTATCTCACTTGCAATATATAGGAAGACAATACGTTTCCGGTGCATACCTTGGGATAAAAGGAGCTCGAATAATTTGTGGTTGGTTAGGTTTAGGAGCACATGTTGCAACAGCTGGAACAACAGCACCTGCTGTAACAGGTGCTGTCAGAGCTGTGAATGCAAGTTTGAGTACTGTAATAACTGAAAAAATGGGTTGGGGATATGTTCATGATTATGAACATAATATGATGACACCAAAACAACAAATGATTAAAAATCTTTCTTATGGGGTTGGTTTATATTTGTTTAATATTAATAATGACTCTACTAATTTAGATATAAATAATCCTGCAGATATTGCAAAGGCATTAAATGATATGTCAAATAATAAGGATTTTAAATTATTAGGTGAAGTTATGCATTCTCTCAATTCTAATCGTACTGTAGCGAAGCCTTGTACTATTTTTTTTAGTTCTTTAATGCAAAGTTTTTTAATTGATAAGAACAATAAAGAAGAATTTAAAAAGAATTTAATTAGAAATTTAGAAAGAGGATTAATAAATTCTGTAATATACGTTGCTTTTAGTGAAATAGATGATAATTGCACTGAAGAAGAAGCAAAAGAAACAATACGTAATTTCGAAAAAAAATTACATAGCTATCCTGACGTTTTTCAAGAATTAAAAAAAACAGAACAAGAACTACTTAATAAATTAGATATAGATAAAATTGATTCAAAAGAGTTCCTGAATAAATTTAGAGATAAAACCTTTTTATATAATTTATCGATTACTGCGGGAGAATCTGCAAAAATTATCGCAGATAATTTAAAAAAGCAAGATTTTATTAACTTAAATAATGAAAATAAAAAAATCTGCAAAGAAATTAATGAAATTGATAATAATAAAAAAACTTTAAGTGATGAAGATTATAAAGTACTTAGTAAAGAGTTAAATAAGGTAATAACTGAAACTAAAAAGAATTTAAGTAAAGAATTATTATCAAATTTTGCATTTTCCAAAATTGCAGGCTATGATAATGTAAAAACATTATTAAATTTGGTATTAATTAATCCAATTAAGAATAATGATATAAACATTCCAAATAGTATTTTATTTTACGGTCCTAGTGGGACAGGTAAAACAACTCTAGGAATCGCTTCAGCAGAAGAAACAGGAGCACGAATGCGAGTTAGAGATTTGGGAATAGAGGATGATAATAAGTTACTTGAATGGATAGAAAAACAAATGAATGATGCAGAACAACTATACAATGATAAAGAACGTTATACATTTATTCAACTAAATGAATTTGAAGATTTTGGTCAAAGTAACCCTGATAATATCGATAAATTTATTAAATTAGAAAATGATGCATCAAAAAAACATTGTGTATTATTACTTACAACTAATAATCCTCTTATGATAGATAAAAAAATTCTAGCTAGCTTAGATATAAAAATTCCATTAGGAGTTGCTGATAAAAATGATACAAAAGAAATTATCAAACATTATTCAGATAGAAATTGTCCTCTTAATGAAAATGAAATAATTAGACTTACAGAACAGTTTGAACAAGTTAAACCGACTAATGCATATAGTAATTCTCAAATTGAAAATATTTTTATAGGAAAAGTAAAAAAAGATGTACTTCCATTTAAATATTTTTCAGATAGAATTAACGCTATAAGACCAGCAATAAAGAAGTCTGCTTTAGATAAATTTGATAAAGAACGAAATATTTTAAATGGAGATGTGTAATGTTTTTATATATGCCAACAAGAAAAACAATTAACGAATATAATCGTTTACGTCAGACTCAAGAACCAGTCAAAGTTAATTCAACATCAAAAAGAATGGATAACCTTGTTTATTATGGCAAAAAAGGCTACACAAATATGTTGGCAATATTTTCTTTGAGTGCTTTATTTACAGGAATAACAAGTCCAGAATTCATGAAACACAAACCATTGGGAGAAAGCAAAAAAAAGAATATGTTGTGTAATCTTGCATTACAATCAATATATTGGACCTGGATTTTACTGGAATATAATATTCTAAAACAAGAACAAAAATATTATTTATCCTCAGAAACATATAAAATAAATTTATATAAGAAACATGGAATTAATATGGTGAAATAAAATCTATATTAGAATAGTAAATTAATATAACTTGTAAATATTATAGCAAATTTATTTTTTATACGTTTTTAATATTCAGGAGGTAGAATATGCCACAAGTTACTGCTATTTCTATGAATAGTTCTTCTTATACAAAAAACAACACAAAAAATAACAATAAAGTTTTGACAAACTCAATGTCTGTGGGAACAAAGATTATTTTAGGCACAAGTTTAACTGCAATGGCAGTTGGTGGAATTTATATTGCATCTAAAGGTCGTGGTGTTTCTGTAGATAAAGCTTTTAAGCAAATCAAAAATGCAAGTTCATATATGGATACTCTTAAAAATATAAGAATGCAACCTAAAAATTTTAAACAATTAATGTTTAGGATAACTTCTGATGAAAAAATGAGTGAAAAATTTATCTCTGAAGTAATATCGAATCCAAGAAAAAGCAAAGAAAATGTCCGTATTTTAAATAAAAAAATCGGTGGAGAGAAGGAATTAATGGATTGGATGTTACGTCCAAATGGTTATCAAGAAGCATATTATAAATATACCAAAAAAGTTTATAATGAAGCTAAACATCCAGATGATTTAATAAAAACATCTCCTAATTGGAATATATGGAAATTAAAAGATAAATTTGGAGATGATTTTACGATAGGAGAACCACCTAAAGAAATTACAGGTGGAGTTGATGGCTATAGAAATATTTTTAAACAAGCGCTTGAACATCCAAGTGCAGGATTTGAATCTGGAGGTATAAAGTTCGGAGATTATATTTTTGGGGGACTTTCTGGAAAAACTGTTAGAAAAATGGAAATTGGAAATAAAAAATATATTATGAAGTTTCAACCAGAACTTGGAAATCAAGATTTAAAAGATAATATTTCAATGAAATCAGATTCTGCATTTTTAAATACTCAAATAGAAAGATATCTTGATTTAAATGGATATAATCAAGGACCAAAATTAAAGTTTTTCGATTATAAAACTAATTCTGCAATCTATGAACTATCAGAAGGTAATTACCCAAAGCAAGAAGTTATCAATGACATACTTGAAACAAATAAAAAGCTAAATGGATTAAATGATTTAGGAATTTATTATAATGATATAAACGTCTCAAATTTTATGCAAAAAAATGAGAATATCTCATTTATAGATTCTGGGGAATCCACATTTATTGATTTCTTTAAACCAGGAGTTGCGGGATATCATTTTACACTACCAAATTTAAATGGTAGAAGTATTTCAGATACTGCAGCTGCAATTAATTTGGCTAAATAATTAAGTCTTTTAATTCAAAAAGTTTATTAAAATTACCTGTTGTTACAACTTCTTTAGTTATTGTATCGAATATTTTTTTGATATCTTTTTCACTAGGAGTTTTTAGTTGTTTCGGTAATTTAATATCATTTGAAGTTTTTGCATTTACAAAGCCTTCATTCATTTTTGCAAATTCTTTGTATATATCAAGAATTTCTTGATATTCTTTAGGATATTCATAACCTAAATTAAGATAATATTTAGTATCTTTACCAAACCATTTAACAAATTCTGATACATAGTTTATTTCTTGAAGTTCAACATCTTCTTTATATTCAAGTCCTAAACAATGATTTCCTGTTAGTTCTGCATCTTTTTGAGATACAACATAAGTTGCCCACAACATACACCCCAAATAAAAAGCAGTATTTTGTTCTATCATTGCAAGAATTTGAGGATAAAATGTTTTAAATTTAAAACGCTTTTGACCCAGGTTTTTGAATTTATTAACTTCTGAATACATATATTCAATAGAATGTATAAAACTAGCTATATGTGGACCATATCCAGGATCGAATGCAACAGTATTAGCCATTTATACCTCCTAAATTTTTAATAATTTGATTCGTAAACTCAGAACATTTAGCAGTCCCACCTAAATCAGCTGTTTTAACTCCTGATTCTAATGTTTTATATAAAGCTGTTTTAATTTTTTCAGCAGCTTTATTTTCACCAATAAAGTTAAGCATTTCACATGCTGATAACAAAAGCGCCATTGGATTTGCTTTATCTTGTCCTTTAATATCTGGAGCAGAACCGTGTACGGCTTCAAATACTGATGCTTGAAGCCCTATATTAGCACTTTGAGCAACTCCCAGACCACCTATTAATCCAGCAGTTAAATCTGAAACAATATCACCATATAAATTAGGCAATAATAAAACATCAAATTGTTCAGGTTTCTGAACTAATTGCATACAACAATTATCTACAAGTATTTCTCTAAAATTAATCTGAGGATATTTTTTTGCAACTTCTCTTGCACATTCTAAAAACAATCCATCCGAAAGCTTGCAAATATTTGCTTTTGTAACAACACAAACTTCTTTACGATTATTTTTAACAGCATAATCAAATGCGAATTCTGCAATTCTTATTGATGCATCTCTTGTTATAATTTTTATACTCTTTGCTGTATTTTCATCAGTTTTTTCTTCAATTCCTGCATATAAATCTTCTGTATTTTCTCTTACTACGACAATATCAACATTATCAAATTTTGTTCTGACTGTTGGAATATTTTTACAAGGTCTTAAATTCGCATATAAATCTAATTCCTTTCTAAGTTGCACATTAACTGAACGGAAACCTTTTCCAATTGGAGTTGTAATAGGTGCTTTTAGAGCAACTTTATTTCTTTTAATTGAATCAATAACTCTTTTAGGTAATGGAGTTCCTTCTATTTCTGCAACATCAGCACCAGCTGTTTGAATATCCCATTCAATTTTAGCGCCTGCTGCTTCTATAATATCAACTACAGCTTCTGAAATTTCTGGACCAATTCCGTCCCCTTTGATTAATGTTACTTGTGTCATATTTTTACCCTCTTTTGCCTAATTTTATCATATCAATATAATATAGTGCAATAAAGTTGCGAAGCCGTTACGCATTTGATATTATAAAAATATGGAAGAAAATATTGAAGATTTACAGGCAATATTAAGAGAAGATCCGTATAACTTTCAAGCAAGAAGAACTTTATCAATTTTGTTGCTTGATAGTGGTTTCAATGAAGAAGCTAAGAAAAATCTTATATACTTAGTAAAAACTTTTCCAGACAATGCTGAATTATTATATAATTTAGGGATTGCATACGAAAAACTCAAAAATTTTGATAAAGCAGAAAAAGCATATTTAAAAGCAATTGAGCTTTCTCCTGAACCTGATTTTCTATATAATTTAGGTTTAACATATATTGAAATGAAAAAATTTGATGAAGCAATTCCTGTTTTCAAAAAAGTTTTAGAATCAGAAACAAATGATTCTAATTCGTATTTCAATTTGGGACTATGCTATTTTAAGAAAAAAGAATATGATACGGCTCTTGAATATTTCAAAAAAACAATTGAATTAAATGATAATGACATATTTGCTCATTTTTATATGGGAAATATTTTTAAAGAAGAAGGGCTGCTAGATTTAGCTATTGAGAAATTTGGAAAAGTTTTATCTATATCTCCAGATTATAGTTGGGCTCATTTTAATATGGCATCAATTGCATATGAACTTGGAGAAATTGAAAATGCCATTTTTTATTTAAAAAATACAATTCAATATAATCCATTAGATATTGATGCATATAAAATTCTTAATAAAATATATATAAAACAACAAAGATTTCTTGAAGCAACTGATATGATAAAAGCGGCAATGGAATTAAACCCACAAAATGGGGATTTATATTACAATTATGCCCAAATATTTAAGTATCAAGGAGATTTAGAAAAATATAAAAAATCATTAGAATTTGCAATACAAAATAATTCATCCTTAACTTATTCTTTTGAGGCAGTAAAAAGAGAATTGAAAAATGTAAATGCTAAATTAGGAGAAGAACAATAATGAGACTTTGTGTATTTCAAGGAACTTTTAATCCCATACATAAAGTTCATTTAAAAGTAGCAGAATTTGCTCTTAATTATTATAATTTTGATAAAATCTTATTTATCCCAGCTTATCTGCCTCCACATAAAGAAGTTGATAAAAATTTAGCACAACATAGATTTAATATGGTTAAACTCGCAATTCAAGAAAATGAGAAATTTGATATAAGCGATATTGAATTTAAAAGAGATGGGCGTTCTTATACATATTTAACAATTTTAGAACTAAAGAATATTTATAAAATATCTAATAAAATTAATTTTCTAATAGGCACAGATGCATTTGAAAAAATTGATACTTGGTATGAAACAGATAAATTAAAAAAACATTTACATTTTATTGTTTTCCCTCGTTGCAATAATTTTAATGAATCAGATTTTGACAAATTTAAAAATCTGGAATACGATTTTGAATTTGCACCTATGAGATATATTGATGTATCATCTACAGAAGTAAGAAATAATATTAATAATAAAAAATCTGTAGAGGAATTAGAAATTCCTAGAGTCGTAGAATATATAAAAGAAAATGGTTTATATGAATAAAAATGAAATTATAATTTGGTTAAAAGAAAACTTGAATGAAGAAAGATTTGAACATTCATTAGGTGTTGCAGAAAAGGCTAAAGAATTGGCTATAAAATTTAATTTAGATACCGAAAAAGCAGAACTTGCAGGATTAGTTCACGATTGCGCAAAATGTTTATCTAAAGAAGAATTGATTGAAATTATGGATAAATATTGTTCTGTAGAATCTTGTGAAAAAATTAATCCTAAAACTTTTCATGCACCAGCTGGAGCATATGTTGCAAAAAAAGAATTCAATATAGAAGATAAAGAAGTTTTATCAGCAATAAGATGGCACACTATTGGACATAATAAAATGACAGATTTTGAAAAAGTTATTTTTATAGCTGATAAAATTGAAGAAAGAACTAGACCTAAAGAAATGATTAATTTTATTTCACCTTGCTTAGATGAAGAAAATGGTTTAAATAAAGCATTGCTGGCATGTTATAAATTAACAATAAAAAGTTTAGTTGATCGAAATTTAAAAATTTGCATCAATACGATAGATTTGTATAACGAGTTGTTAGATGATTAAAAATATTTTGATAGTCGGATTAGGTGGAGTTGGAGCAGTCTATGCTTCTAAAATTCCAAATGTTAATATTCTAGTTGATAATAAAAGACTTGAATATTATAAAAATAATCCTACAGTTATTAATAATAAAACTTACAATTTTAATTACATAACACCTAATAATGGATATCCAATGGATTTAATTATTATTAGTGTAAAATTTTATAATTTGCCACAAGTTTTAGCTAACTTAGCAAAATTTGTAGATAAAAATACAAAAATAATATCTTTAATCAATGGTATTTCAAGCGAAGATATTATAAGGGGGAAATATCCTGAGGCTAGAATTATTCCATCTTATCTTATATGCAATAGTATTATGAGAAAAGATAGGAATGTTATTCATGATGATGTAAATAAAATTGTAATGTCTAAAGATTCTGAATTAGAAGAGTTTTTTCAATTAAATAATATAAATTATGAAATAGCTGAAGATATAAAATCTTCTATGTGGCAAAAATTCATGCTAAATATAATTGCAAACCAATTAAGTGCAGTTACAAGAAAAACTTTTGGAGAAATGAATAATCTGCCATATATTGAAGATTTATTATGGAAAATATTATATGAAGTAATAGAAATTGCAAAATATGATGGAGTAAATAATCCAGAAAATTTAGCTAAAAATATAATAAATACATTTAGAAATATGGCACCATATGGAAAAACATCAATGCTTCAAGATATAGAAAATAAAAACCCAACAGAAATAGAAGCATTTGCAGGAACTATAATTCAACTTGGTAAAAAATATAATATAAAAACTCCATACAATAATTTATTTAAATATTTGATTTCTTAATTATTCTTAACAAACCCTAAAGATTTTTTAATACCTTGCCGTAGATACGTGTAGTTGAAGTGTATCAAGGAAAAGGAATAAGAATTAAAATTGTTAAACGTAGATAAAAACGCATTAATTAATAATCTATGCCAAAAATCAGGACTGGAAGGTGCTGCTCTTTCTGAGTATAAAGCACGTCTATCTAAAATGAGTGCGGCAGAACTTACTGCACTTATTTCTGGCAACAATACCGATAATAATACTGATACTGTTGAATTTAATAATACAAATACAACTAATACTCCAATTGATAAATCAACAGCTCAGGATTTATCTATAGAGAATATTGAATCAAATGCAAATCAAGCTCTTGAAATGGTGTCTAAACAAGATGACGGAGTAATTAGCAAAACATATAATGATTTAAAAGAAAAATTTTATTTAGGTTTACCAAAAAGTAAAGTAGAGGAGGTTATATATAAACAATTTAAAACTGCAGAATATTTGAAAAAAGCAAAAGCAAATAACTTAACTTATGCAGAATATTTTGATTTAAAAAGAGGATTTTTAATGGGAATATTCCCTGGAGTTGAAAATCTTGATGATAAACAAAAAGAAATGCTAAAAAATATGATTTCTAGTTTATCTATGGATGAATTATTAGAACAACAAGACAAAATTCTAAATTTACCTGATAAAGATTCTCCTGAATATCAAGAAGCAAAGAATAAGTTTTTTAGCGAATTTAAAGATAAAACAACAGATACTATTGCGACATTTGAGAAAAATGACTTCTCTCAAAAGATGAAAGTTAAAACTAAACCAAAAGCAGAATATAAACCTGAAAATGGTGACAGGTTAATGACTTTTGATGAAGTGTATATGCTTGAACAAGGAGTTGAATTTAATAAAGATAATATTCAAAAATCAAATGAAAGTGCAGCAACTTTTACATTAATAAATAATGTTAAAGCTAAAAAAGATAAAGTCCATGAAATTCTACACGACAATTTAAGATTAGTAGAAGGTAATTATGATTTAGATGCGCTAATTACCAAAGCTCAAGTTGAAGTAAAAGCACAAAACGTAAAACCAGCAGAAGTACCTACTTTTAAACTACGTTCACTTGATAGTATTGTTGGTGTTGAAAAAATTGTATTAAATAAATTTAAGAATGAAATAGATCAAAATATTTGGGGAAATCCAGAAAGATTCAAAGCTTGGGCAAAAGAAAAGGTTGAGAAAATAATAGATTTTGAAAACAATCCAAATTATATAGCAACAGGGGATTATGCTTCCTACAATACAGCAAGAAAAGAAGGCATAGCTAATTGGTATAATTATTTAACAAAAGAAAGTAATTATAAAGATGATGTTTTTGTACATCTTTTAGTAATGGATGGTATAACTAAAGAAATGCGTCCAAATAATGCCGTTACACCTCCAGCTATAACTCATGAGAGTTTTGAAGCTACATACAATGCACTATTAGAACAAAATAGTTCAGTATCATTCAGTAAAATATATGCTCAACAAACTAAGCAAAATGCAATAAATAAATATACAACTCAAGAAGTATCACTTGACGGTGTTGAAGGTAGATGGGTAACAATACCAAGAAGCCAAAAAGGTGAGCCAAATTATGATGAACATATTGCAATGGTTCAAGCACTGTCAGAAGGTTCAAGCTGGTGTTTAAGATTTGAAAATGCTCACGGATATTTACAAGGTGGAAATTTACATTTCTTTGTGGATAAAAATGGTAATTCACAAGTAGCTATTAATGAAACAGATGGAACTATAACTCAAATTCAAAAACGTTATAATCAAGATTCTACAGTTCCAATACCATATGCTCAAGTAATAGCTAATTGGGCAAAAGATAATAATTATAAAGGTCATGAAAATCAAATTCAAACAGCATTAAATGCAAAACCGGAATTTGATAATTTGAAAAAACAAATTGCAGAATTACAGAAAAATAAAGATTCTTTAGGCATATTTAAACTTATGAATATAAAAGTTAAAAATGCGGAAGATGGAACATATATTATTTCTTACTATAAAGCTAAATACAATAATCAATATACATTATTTGATTTAGGAGTTGATGAAAATGAATTAATGAAAAATGTATCAGAAATTTCTTCTAGCTTAGATTTAGAAGGTTCTAGCTTAACTAGCTTACCTAAATTAAGAAAAATTAAAGGGAAAATAAATTTAGGAGATAACAAACTTAATGATTTCAGATCTCTTGAAAGTATTAATGGCAAAAAAGTTTATTGGGAATAACTAGTCAGTAGGGTAAACAAAAGTAAAACCTAATATATTTACCCCTACCCTACTGTAGTTTTAATGAGTAAGTTGAAATAAAACCAAATGCATTTACCCTACCATTTTTCGGAGCCGTATTCTGCAAATATTTTTATATTCTCATCTATAGTGGATATAAGTTTTTCTAGTTTTTCTTTTAGTTCTGGATTAGTTTTCAACATCATTTTATATTTGAGTTGCTCTTCTTTTAAGCCTCTCACATATTTCATTATTTTTTCTCTCTCTACGAACAACCAACCCTCATAACCACACCCAGGAGGGTAAACAGCCCAAGGTGAACTTGGGAATCTCTTACATACATTCAATCTATTTTCATAACGAGAACACAAATTCCCTTTTAAAAACCTACAAGTATAAAAAGTTCTATTCTCATAATCTGGAATATTTTCAACAATTTCTCTATCAACAGCCTTAGCAGCTTCTACTGATTCGAAAGGCTCAAATAACTCTAAAAAATCAATAGCTTCTTGATCACCTTCTAAAGCTCTTTTTTGCATATCTTCATAAGATACAGATGAAGTAACAACTCTACAGCACTTACCACACATTTTACATAATCTCTGTGGCCGCCTATCTATAAACTCTTGCTCTGTTTCTATATTCATAAAAATATTATATAACAATTTTTAAAATAATCATTCTTTTTACATATTGACAATATTTTTTAACTGCAATAAATTTATCTTATGATATTTAATAAGTTCAAAAGAAATACAAATTTAGAAAAAAATATAGCAGAAATTTTAAAAACACACTCACTTGTAATATCTGTTGCTGAGTCTTGCACAGGAGGACTTTTGAGTTCAAGATTAACTGATATTTCTGGGAGTTCTGAATACATAAAAGCAAACTTTGTAACCTATTCAAATGATGCCAAAATGGCTCTTCTTGATGTTAAAGAAGATACCCTAAAACTATATGGCGCTGTTAGTGAACAATGTGCTAGAGAAATGGCCGAAGGATTATATCGTAAAACAAAAGCAGATATTGCAATCTCTACAACTGGAATTGCAGGGCCAACTGGAGCAACTCCTGACAAACCTGTAGGACTTATGTATGTAGGAATCACTAATAGATATAAATCTATTGTTCAACAATTTAAACTAAATCCTAAATACAGCAGAATCAGAATGAAACAAGAATTTGTTCAATGCGCATTACAAATGCTTCTTGATTCTTTATCAGAAGGTTAATGTTAGAGGTAAATGTAATTTGATTTTAATAGTTTATAACTAGTACGGTTTTATTTACTTCCTAGTTTTTCAAGAACATTTTGACAATCTTCCATTAAGAATTTAGCCAATTCTTTTGTATCAACTTGTGTTGCAACAATTGCAAATAAATCAGGAGGAAGTTCTGTCATCATATTTCTCAATGATTCATCACTTAAACCTATCATTGATTTAACAATATCTGGCTTTTGTAATCTTTGCAACATTCCTACATAAGCAGAATTATCAAAAACTTCTAAGATTCTTTTATCATCATGTGCCATCTGATAAACTAATTGCATTTGCACATTTGGATCAATATTTGCCATTGTTTCTTTATATTTATCATCAGGTAAAGATGCAATAGATTGAATTAATGCCATTGAATCATTTTCATCTGCAGGCTCACCTGTAATACTTTCAATCATTTGAATTAAAACCTCAGGAGGCATTTTTTCTAACTGCTTAATAACCTGTTCTTTTTCAACATCATCATTATAGAAAAACTTTTCTAACTGTTCCATTGGCATCATTGTTACAATTTGTTCTAATGAGAACGTACCTAAAGCAACATTTACAGCATCCTCTGGAGGTACTTGATTAAACAATTTTAATAATTTTTCCTCTGTAAAGAAGTTCAAACCCAATACCATATCCTCTGATTCGAGCATTGGTAACAACTTCTGTTGCTGTTCGTCATTCATTGCAACAATAACATTATATTTATTATTTGGATCATCTAATTTAAAACCACTTATCAGTTCATCAGCATTTCCAAATAACTCTCTTTTATATTCTACAGCTGATTGATTACCTTGTTTAGCCTCTTCTGCAATAATATCATCGACTGACTTATCTGCATAATTATTCATACGACTAGTATTAATATTAAGTCGATTTTGTAAGTAAATTACATTTGAATCAAGTGCTACAGTCATAATTTCTCCTATATATACTTTATATATCTTATATATATAAAAACTCGATTGCTTTTTTTATTGCTTTTTTACTGGTTAATTGTAACATTTTTTTAATAATTATGCTATAATCATTTTGAATTTAGAATTTGCTTATGAGGTATAAGTTATGATTAAAAAAACTTTAATTGTCTTATTATTAATGTTTTTTACGGTTTCAGGAGTTTTTGCTGCAACTGCAAAGAAAAAGAAACCATACATAACTAAATTGATTGAAGCACCAACTAAAGATGTACATATAATGAAAGCCAAATTAATATACCCTAGGACACCAAGTACAGAAAAAAATAAAACATACCCAACTATTATATTTGTTCATTCTCTTGGTTATTCGTCTTCTCAATGGGGAGATTTACCACAACTATTTGTTAAACAAGGCTATGCAGTTTTATTAATCGATTTAAGAGGTCACGGATTAAGTAATAAAGATACAAAATTAAGAATTAAATCTTGGACTTATTTTAATAATAAAACATATAAAAAATATCCATCTGACGTACTTACAGTCATAAACAAAGTAAAACACACAAACAAAAAAGCATCATTTAATGAGTACGCATTTATTGCAGGGGATATTGGAGCAAATACATCTATATTAGCCGCACAATTTATTTACCCACACCCTAAAGCAATGGTATTATTAACACCATCAAGAGAAATAAAAGGGCTTAATATTTTTGATTATAAACTTGGAACAACACCAATGCTTGTAATGTGCAGTAAACAAGACAAAATATCAATATGCGAAGAAGTTATGCTTAAAACATTTGCTAAAGGTAAATATGTCATTAATAACACCGATCTTAATACAAATGGTATGATGATATTAAGGCAAGATGCACAATGTAGACAAAAAGCAATCCAATTTATTAATCAAAACATGCCAGCAAAAAAATAATTTGAGAATTATTCAACATCAATTATAGTTACGCACTCCACATGATATGAATGACAAAACATATCAAAAGGTTGAATAAAACTTACCTTTGCACCTTTAGAGATTAAATATTCTAAATCTCTAATAAGAGTTTGAGGATTACAGCTTACATATATAATTTTAGACTTTGTAACTTCAATTGTTCTATCTAATGATTCGACAGAACAGCCTTTTCTTGGGGGATCAAGTATTGTTATATCAAATTTTTCTGTAGTATTTTCAAGATATTTAGCTGTATCCATCGCATGTAATTCGACATTATTAATGTTATTTATTTTTAAAACATCTTTGGCAATTCTTATAGACTGTTTGTTTTCCTCTACACTAACAACTTTTTTTGCAATATCGTTCATTACAATTCCAAAAGTTGCAATCCCTGCATAAGCATCAAATATAGTCGGTTTATTAAAATTATTTTTAATATATTCTTTTACATATTTAAAAATATTTTCAGCACTTTCAGGATTTACTTGGAAAAAAGTATTTGGCCCGATTCTAAAAGTAATATCACATAATTTTTCTTCGATATAATCAACTCCACATATTGATTCTGTTTTATCAGTTAAAATTAAATTTGTTTTTTTATTGTTAAAATTAACACATACTCCAACTACTTCATTAAAATTATTAAAAATATCATTTGCAAATTCTTTTATATTTTTTGAAATTTTTGTATCATTAATTACAAGAGTAACCAAATTTTCTCCGGTATAATTTGAAACTCTTATTACAACGTGTCTTAAAAGTCCTAAATGCTTTTTCTCATTGTAGCCAGATATATTATATTTAGAAGCTATTTCTCTAATATATTCAATTATTTTATCGCAAATTTTAGGTTGAATTGGACAATATTTGATATTAACAATTTCATGAGATTTAGGTTTGTAATACCCTGCAATTAATCTTTTTGAATTTTGGGTTTCAGATATTGGATACTGAATTTTATGTCTAAATTCTTTAATTTGAGGAGATGGAATAGTATCCATAACATTCACATCAATTTTAGATTTACTTCTATTTACCCCCACATAATCTTCAACAATTTTCTTTTTTAATTTCAGTTGATAATTATAATCAATAAATTGGATTTGACAGGCACCACATACTTTTTGCATAGGGCACATTGGAATAACTCGATATATAGAAGGAGTAATAACTTCTAAAAGTTTTCCTATCGCATAGTTTTTTGTTTGTTTAATAATTTCAATTTTAACAACATCTCCAGGGCAAGTATTTTCAATAAAAATAACCATTCCATCTTGTTTAGCAATACCTGCACCTAAATTTGATAACTCTATTATTTCAACAACTAATTCTTTTTCCATAGAAAAATCATAACATAAGTTCTATTATGTTATGAATACTTTTACGGAAATATTATGGTAAATCTTTAATTTTTATTTATTAATTTTTACAAATCTTTATATATATTCTTAAAAATAGATTCATAACATAATAGAACATTTGTTATAAAAGGATAAGGAATTTTAATGATCGACTTTGGTGATTTAAAATTTAAAGGAAAAGACAACAATAATAATACAGAAATTAAAGGTGGTATTAAACGTGAATCCATTACAGATTCAACCCTTTTGAATATATTTGATAAAGTAGATAATAACCCTAAAGATGGAATATTAGATTCTCAAGAAATAAATGTTTTTCAACAGAAAGTAATAGAAGAAGCAGCTAAAAGAGGTCGTGATTCTAAATTATCCAGCAAAGAAGCTGAAAATTATTTGCAAAGTATTGGTGTAACAGGAGATAGTTCAAATTTATTTTCTTTTATAAATAAATTATCAAAAGAATCAGGAAATATTAAAAATTCACAAACTTTAGCAGATGGGACTATTGTTACTGAATATAATGATGGGACAAAAGAAAGTATTCAAAAAGATGGTTCAAAAATAATTCAAAAAGGAACTACAACAACAAAATACAAACAGAATGAAAATGGAGAATACGAAATAGCAGAAGAAACTTTTGTAGATCCTAAAGATGGTAGTGAAACAGTAACAACATTTGAAAAAGGTAAAAAAACATCATCAGTAAAAACATATCCAAATGGAACAAAAGAAGAAATCACATATAATGAAGATGGAACAACTCCTGCTAAAACAGTTAAATCCGATAGTAATGGAAATGTAGAAACTATCACTTATGATTCTAAAGGGAATCCAACTGCAAAAACTGCAGTTAAAAATAAAGGAGAAACAGAAGAAGAATATATATATAAAGATGGCCAAGCAATATTAAAATCAAAAGTTACAGGAAAAGGATCTGAGCAAGAAAAAGAGACAACTTATGAATATAATTCTGATGGAACAATCACAGAAACAAGTTTTGATAAAAATAATAACAAGACCATTCTAATAAAAAAAGGTAATGAAATCATCCGAGAATCAATCACAAATACAAATGGTTCATCATATTCTAAAATTGTAGAAAAAGGAAAAATAACCGAAACTACAATTGATAAAAATGGACAAAAAACAATTAAAATCCACGAAACAAATGGAAACACCACAACTGATACAATAATTGATAAAAAAGGAAAAACTGTCAATCAAATAACAAAACAAGGTGAAAACACTTTAAAAACATTTATTGATACAGATAATACTAAAACTGAAACATTAGTTAATGCTTCAAATAAACGATTAAGTCAAACTTATACAGATAAAAAAGGCAGAACACGTACAGTTAATTATGATGGCAATGGTAATACTACAGGTATAGTTGTTCAATTTGGCGAAAATGCAGCCCGTATAGCAAAGAAATTTGGTTGTACTAAAGCAGATTTACTAGCCGCAAATGGGAAATCTAACAGCGAAGATTTTGAAGTTGGCGAAACAATTATTATCCCTAAAGAAATTGATGCAGATAATCGTAATCTTAGAAATCGTAAATCAGCAGAAGAAGCAATTAGAGCAAAACAAATTGATGCTCAATATAGAAGCATGGGACTAAAAAACTATACACGTAGCGGTGAAAGATTTGAATACAATGGACAAACTTATACAATTATTGGAACAATGAAGAATCGAGGAAGATTATTAGTTAGAGATTCTAAAGGTAAAATAACAGTTGCATCACATGACAATCTTATATTAAAAGATTCTTATATACAAATGACAAATGCTTTTGACTATGGAGAAAAAGTAACAGGAAAAGCAAGAAATAAAGCAGGCGAAATAGTAAATAACGGTGACTATGTAAGAATTGGAGAAAAAGATAAACATGGAAGAAGTATAGTTGTTGATAAAAACGGTAAACAATGGATAATGGCTCAAGATGGGAGATTATTAAAAACAGAATACGTAGAAGCTAGCAATGTATATGATGCCATGAAAGATAACCTTTCAACATCTACATATAATGAAGATATCAAATATGCTAAAGTCAATGGTAAAATTTACTATTTTTCAGAAGATGGTAAAGTTTTAGATAATACAAAAATTGCAAAAATTCAAGCAGAAGCAATTATTAAAGATCTAAATGATGGTGCAGATGGCAATTGGTATAATTTTGGGACAAGTCTTGGCACTGATGAAGATAAAATGATAAAAGCTAATAAAGCAATTATTGATCCTGAAGTTCTTAAGTTAATTAATGATTATTATTCTGTAGAATATGGAAATGATGTAAAAAATGGGAAGTATAAATCAGCTTATGAAGCATTTTTAGCATCAGAAATAAGCAATTCAGAAATTTACACAATGAATGCTGATTTAGTTGGTAATGGTGCAATCCTTGAACAAGCTAGAAGAGATGAAATTTTATTAACAAACCTTACTACATATGGAAAAAAATCAGAAAATAGAAATGCCGCATTAAGTGCTGTAAACACAAGAACTGATTATGATAATTTACAAGCAGCAGCACAAAAATACAACAAAACAAATGGAATAAAAGGTCACTTTAACGATCAAGATGCATTACAAGCTTTATTGTATCACCAAACAAAAGGTAATGCAGAAGAAATGGATTCTGCAAATAGGAACCTTACTGATTCAGAAAAAAATATTTTAACAAAAGAAGAAATTATTAGAATTAAAGCAGAAGTTGGTACATATTATGTAGAAGAAGGTAATCATAAAAAAGCTTATGCTTCACTTGATAAAGATGTTTATACTCAAATGGATGCATTATTACCTAAGGACAAAAAAGTTGCATCTACAGCATCTACTGCAGATAGAATGATTACAGGATATGGTGACTTTACTAATGAACAAATTGCAGATGAAGCAATTAAATATTTAAAAAGCGCTGCAAAAAATTACCAAAATACATTAGATGCTTTAAAAAACAATTCTAGCGTGATTAATGGAGGTGGCACTGGAGCAGCAAGTATTTACCATCAACAAGCTGAAGACGCAGCTGCTAAAGCTTTTCAATTAATAAAAAATGATGAAATCTTAAAAATAATACAAGAAAAAGCTCCTGATGAATATAAAAAAATTACAGAAAAAATAAAATTTGAAACAAGTGGAAATATTGATTTTTCTAAGCTAATGCTAGAATCTAAATCTAATAACACAGAATTAACACAAGAAGAAATAAATAAAAATAAAGAAGTTGTAGAAGTTATTAAAAAGAATATTGCTTTAGCAGAAAAATCATACAAAGATTCTGTTGACAATGAAGGTATCAAAATGGGTTTCGTAAATGCATTACGTCAATCAATGTTTATGGGAACAACCAGAGCAGATGTTGATAATGTATATGCATTAGCACAATCAAACCTAAATAAATTAACAATGGCAGCAGAAGGAAAACTTGTTGATTCAAATGGAAACACAATCCCATTTGAAAAAGCAGTAGAAATGCTAACAGGAATGAATTTACAAGAATTAAATAATACATATCTAACACATCAAGCATATGGAGAAGCTGGAGTAGATCTTACACTCGCTATTGCAACTATGCCTGCAAGTGGAGGAGGAGCATTAAAATTAATAGGATCAATGGGTAAAGTTGGTAAAACAATAAGTACAGTAAAAACTTTGAATACATTAACAAATGCCGTAGGATCTGGTTTAGGTGTTGGAACAGCTCAATATCTTGTAGATTCAACTGATATGCTAACAAGTGTATCTGGCGATACAATGGCTCGTAGAGCTGCTGCAGAAAATAAAGCAATGGAAGTAGGAATATCAACTGGTATAGGTACTGGCATTGGGGGAGTAACAGAACAAGTTGCTTCAAAAGTGTCATCTACAGCAGGTAAAATTTTAACACAAGTGACAGGATATTCAGCAGATATTACAAGTGCTGCAGGAATAACAGCAGGATTTAACGGTGGAGATTGGACAGAAGGTTTCGCATTTAATGCAGGGATATCAAGCGTTGGTTATATCCTAGGAGTTAGAACTGCAGTAAAAATGAATGGGTTAAATTCAAAAAGTTTAGACGATTTATTAAAAATGCATAAGCTTAATAAAAATCTACCTAATCCATTAAATAATTCAAATATAGAAAGTTTAAAAAAATTAAACATTGAAGAAGCAAAAAACTATCTTGATGACAGAGGTTTCAAAGTAGAAATTCAAAATAATAAATTGGTTTATGCAGACAATCAAGGAATACATGAATTAAGTTTTGATAAAAATTCAGGCATAGTTTCAAACATAAATGATATAAATACTAAATTAACAGATACAGAATTTAAACAAATCACAGATTATATGAAAAAATGTGATGAATCAGAATTCAATCGTATTAAACAAGAATTAATCGATGGAGGATTAACAGATGAGCAAATCAACAAATTAGAAGAAATTAAACCTAAAAAAACAACAAATAAAAATGATAACAACGAAGAGATAAATAATTCTTCTGAAGAAAATGTGATTGTAAATAATAGCCAAAACTCTTCACATATAGAAACGGCCTCTGTAGATTACTCAAAAAAAATAGATGAATTTAAAACAGCTGAAGAACTAGAAGCATATAGAAATACATTATCTACAGAAGAACAAGTAAAATTTGATGAAGCCTATAGAAATAAAGTTCAATCAAATAAAACTTCAAATAATAAATTTGAAAATATTAAAAATGAAAAATTAAAAGAAAGTCTAAATAATTTGTCAGAAGGAGAAAGTATAACTATCACAGATGGTGAAAATACTTATTTTTTAACAATGAGAAATGGAAAAATTGAACAAACAGGTTCTATGAGTTTTGCAAACGCATCAGCTATTAAGGTTAATAAGACAGACCTTGATAACTTAGGAATTAATAACAAGATTAATATCGAAGAAGCTCAAAATGTTGGAGATATTAAACCTAACAAAAGCTTAAAATCAAAATTAGGAGATAGTTTATATGCGGTTTATGAATCAGTTATAGATGGAATTAATAACTTAAAAACAATTGTTGATTTTACAACTATAAAAAATAAAATACAAACAGCTTTTGCTTCAACTAAAGACGTAATGAACGATTTATTAGAAAAATTACACACAAAAGCTAAATCAATAAATCTTGATACCAGACCAAGAGTTAAAATGAATAATTCAGATGAAATTAATAATTTAATTCCTGATGAATTAGTAAGAGTTAAAGGTAATAATGGGAAAAATATAGATTCTAGATATATTCAAGCTTCTCAAGACGCACGTGAATTTATGAATGAATCAATATTATCAGGAGCATATACTAGAGACCTTAATTCTTATATTGAAACAATAAATCAAATGCATGTTATTTCTGCAAAAGGTAAAAACGGGAATATTGATTGGTATTCATCAGTTGGTCAAGGAAGTCTTGGAGTAGATGCAGGAGTTATAAGAGGAAAAGGTTCTCTAAGAAATAATAGAGTTGAAACAGCTGAATTATCTGAAAACATTGCATTAAGATATGGTGATTCATATAGAACAAGTAATAGTGGTTCTACTGTAAAATTAAAAGGTATACCTAAAGAATATTTACCACAAGATTTTGGAACCCAACATTTCTATCCTGATGGTATGGGGCTTAATCACTATTACAAAGAAATGCATAGAACTGCACAAGAAGCATTAGATTTAATAGCAAATGGTGCGACAGAAAAACAATTTTTAGCAAAAATTGCAGAACACTATCAATATGCAGCGAATGCAAGACCATACAGTCAAATAAATAACTCTTTATTTATGAATGAAATAAATACATTATTAAAAAGAGCAGGAATGAAAACAATCCCTCACGGAAATTTAGATACTGTTGCTATGCATTTACAACCTGAATCATTTAAAAAATATTTTATTGACGAATATTATAAAAATGCAATATAAAATCAAATATTTAATAATAATGTAGATTTATATACAACTTTTTAGATTGAATTTTTAACACATAAATAATATCATTAGTTTATGATTATTCAATTTTTAAATTTCTACAATTCTATTAATGAAAAAATATTTAGTAATTTAGACAACTATATCACATCGATTTACCTTCCTGAATGGTTTACTGATGCAATACTAGATAGTTTACATATTCTACCTTTTTTATTTGTTGTATTTGTAATTATTGAAATAGTAGAATATTTTTTGGCGAATAAGATTAATAACTTAATCAAAACATCTGAAAAATATTCAATTTTATTAGGCAGTACATTAGCAATCATTCCTCAATGTGGTTTTTCTATAATCGCAACATCATTATATTTTAAAAGATATTTAACAAAAGGAGCACTAATTGCAATATACCTTGCAACATCTGATGAAGCAATCCCAATATTACTATCACAACCTAATACACTGCACTATATTATTCCAATTATTTCTATTAAAATACTTGTTGCTATTTCTGCAGGATACTTAATTGACTTTATTCTTAAAGATAATAAATACATTCCAATAAAAGAAAATATAGAAGAGCATTCTGGCTGTTGCCATCATTCTATTGATGAAAGACACTCTAAAGAATTAATAATACACCCTATTAAACACACTATAAATATTTTTTCATTTATCTTACTCATTACAATTTTATTAAATTTCTTTATTAATATATGTCTTAAATATTCATTTATACACAATTTATTCCACAATCTTAAGTATTTTGCACCTGTATTCACTAGTATTATTGGACTTATCCCTAATTGTGCAATATCTGTAGGTTTAACAATGTTGTTAATTAATGGAACTTTAAATTTTAGCTCTGTTATTGCTGGTTTACTATCAAATGCAGGACTCGGAATTCTTATACTTTTTAAAGATAATAAAAATTTACAAGATAGTACAAAAATTATATCTATATTATTATGTATTAGTATAGTTATAGGTTTAATTTTACAAATCTTTAATTTATAAAAATCAAACAGAAAATAAAGGAATTCATAATGCTAGATACATCTAATTTTATAAATGAAAAATGGTTTATGACAATTGTTCATCTTGTATTTTTCTATGCAGTTATTAAATTTTCAAATCTTTTAATCGACAAATTTATTACAAAAATTACAAAATACAAAGATGATTTTGAATTAAAAAAACAATTATTCACACTAAAATCTATTTTTAAATCAATCGCAGATACTATAATCGTAATTTTTGCAATTATGTTTATACTTAACAACTTAGGTATAGATATAAGACCAATCCTAACAGCTGCAGGAGTTTTAGGTGTTGCAGTTGGTTTTGGTGCAAAAAGATTTTTCGAAGATATAATAACAGGTTTTTCACTTCTACTGGAAGGACAAATTAGAGTTGGAGACTATGTTGAAATTGCAGATCACAAAGGTGTTGTTGAAAAAGCTGATATTAAATTAGTAAAACTAAGAGATTTACAAGGTCGAGTTCACTATATTAGAAATGGAATGATTGATACAGTTATAAATTATACAAGAGATTATTCTTATTATGTTTTTGATATAGGAGTTGCATATAAAGAAAATATTGATTATGTAATCTCTGTACTTAGAGAACTTGGAGAAAATTTTAGAGAAAATTCTCCTGAAAAAGAATATATACTAGCTCCCTTAGAAATATTAGGGCTGGAAAAATTTGACGATTCTGCAATTATTATAAGAGCAAGATTCAAAACAGCTCCAATTAAACAATGGGAAGTAGGTCGAGCATTTAATCTAAAAATAAAAGAAAAATTTGATGAATTAGGAATAGAAATACCATTCCCACAAAGAACAATTAATATAGAAAAATAATTAAAATTTATTATTTGAATAAAAATATTGAAAATTAATAATAAAATTACTATAATTAAATTTATTTGAGGTATTTAATATGCAAGATAATGAAGAAAATAACAATATGATAGAAGAATTTGCTAAAAATATTGATAAAGCAAAACTTGCAGGGCAAATTCAATCATACCTAAAAGGTGGAAAAGAAGGAATGTTCAAAGAAAAGAAATCAGAATTTGAATATAAAAAAGATATTATAAAAATGTTACTAGAAAGAAAAAGAAATGGACTATAAAAAAATAAAATTTTTTGCAATTTTTATATGCATAGTATTAGGTTTAAGTGTTTTTGCAAAAGATGAATATGTAGATTTAGAAAGTTTAAACATCAAATCAAATTCACAAATGACAAAATCTCAATATGAACACGCAAAAAAAATCTTATACCAATTACAAAAAGAAACACCTAAACAATTTAATAACAACTATGGTCCATTTTTAGCAGCAATTTATGATGATAAAGGAAATTTAATCGCAAAAGCGCAAAATAGTGTTATTCCTTCTTGTGATTGCACTAATCATGCTGAGATGAATGCGATTAGGCTTGCTCAAAAGAAATTAAAAACATATGATTTAGCACCATATAATCTTAGCATATATGTTACAGCAGAGCCTTGTATAATGTGTGCAGGTGGCATAATGTGGTCAGGAATAAAAAATGTATATTTCAGTGTATATTCAAAAGATGTTGAATCTATAACAGGTTTTGATGAAGGATTCAAACCTGATTGGATTACTCAATTTAAAAAACGCGGGATTAATGTCTATGGAGGTATTGAACAAGATTTTGGAAAGAAAATCTTAACAGAATATGTTTCTGAAGGTAAAAAGATATACAAACCACATCGTTGCGAAAATTAATTATTTACACCAACCCAACCACGTTTTTCAATTTTAGTATCAAATATATGTTTATTAATTAATCGCTGTATTTTTTTTAAACCAGAAATTTCTTCACCAAATTGATTAAATTCAGATTTATCTATTTCTCTAACAGCAGTATGTTCAGTTACAGGTTTTATTTTATTAGTTTTTACACTAAATCCATAACCTGATAAAAGAAATGTTTTAGTATCTCCTGAAGAATTTTTCCCCATAAGAGCCACAACATCACCTTTTAAGTTTCGTTGATAAACTGTTGGATAGCCACTTTCTACTAATGATTTCGCAAAATGATTTGCTACTTTACCTTTAAGAGAAGTCATATTTTTTAATTTTTGAATAGTATTGAATGATTGAGTTGATACTTTAAACATAAATAAATCTCCTTAGTATAATATTCTAAAAAGCATAAAAATATTTTTTGCTACACAAATATCGTGATTTTTACAACAATAAAATTCAAAATAAAGAATGTTCTAAATATAAAGAAAATATAAAATTTTCAATATTTACAAGAATCTTGTTTGACATAAAAGTTTTTAGATGTACGATAATTAATAAGTGTAAAAATCACAATATCAAAAAAAAAATTATGTTCATACTTTAAATAAATTGGTAATAGAATAAAGGAGATTAGAAATGCCAAAAACCACTAAAAGTGAAAAAGTTGAAAAATTAGAAAAAGACTTGGCTGCAAGTTCTTTAGTTGAGACACCAGAATCTTTAGAAATCTTAATTCAAAAGGTTAAAAAAGCTCAAAGAATTTTTTCAACATACTCACAAGAAAAAGTAGATGCAATATTTAAAGCAGCAGCTACAGCAGCAGATAAAGCACGTATCCCTCTTGCTAGAATGGCAGTAGAAGAAACAGGAATGGGTGTTTTAGAAGATAAAATTATTAAAAACCACTTTGCATCAGAATATATTTATAACAAACATAAAAATGCAAAAACTTGTGGAATTATCAAAGAAGATAAAGTTAATGGAACAAAAATATTTGCAGAACCTCTAGGTGTTTTAGCAGGTATCATCCCTACAACAAACCCAACATCAACTGCAATATTCAAATCATTAATTGCTTTAAAAACAAGAAATGCAATTATCTTCTCACCACACCCTAGAGCAAAAGCTTGTACAATTGCAGCTGCTAAAATAGTTTTAGAAGCTGCTGTTAAAGCAGGTGCTCCAGAAGATATTATCGGATGGATTGATGTTCCATCAATTGAATTATCAAGTATGTTAATGAACCACCCATCAATTGATTGTATCTTAGCAACTGGTGGTCCTGGCATGGTTAAAGCAGCTTATTCATCAGGAAACCCAGCATTAGGTGTAGGCCCTGGTAATACATCTGCAATTATTGATGAAACAGCAGATATTAAAATGGCTGTATCATCAATCCTTATGTCTAAAACATTCGACAACGGTATGATTTGTGCATCTGAACAATCAGTTGTAGTTGTTGAAAGTGTATATGAAGCTGTTAAAAAAGAATTTGAATACAGAGGCGCATATTTAGTAAATGCAGCTGAAGAAAAGAAAATGATGGATCTTCCATTTATCGATCCAAAACGTGGAACAGCTCACCCAGCAATTGTTGGTCAAAGCGCACACAAAATCGCTGAATTATCAGGATTTGAAATTCCAGAAGATTCAAAAGTATTATTAGCTGAAAGACCAAAAGTAGATTGGGAAGACCCATTCTCAAGAGAAAAATTATCACCAATCTTAACAATGTACAAAGCTAAAAACTTTGAACAAGCAGCTGAAATGGCTTATGAATTAGTAAGCAAAGGTGGAGCTGGTCACACAGCAGTTCTTTACACAGACGAAAGATCAAAAGAAAGAATCAACTCTTATGCAGAAAAAATGCCTGCTTGTAGAGTTCTAATCAACTCACCATCATCTCAAGGTGGTATTGGTGATTTATACAACTTCAAGTTAGAACCATCATTAACTCTTGGTTGTGGTTCTTGGGGTGGTAACGCTGTATCAGGAAACGTTGGCGTTGAAAACTTATTGAACTACAAAACCGTTGCTGAAAGGAGAGAAAATATGTTATGGTTCAAAGTTCCTTCTAAAGTTTACTTCAAAAGAGGTGCTACAGATTTAGCTCTTCGTGAACTTCAAGGTAAAAAACGTGCATTTATCGTAACAGATAGATTCTTATTCGATTCAGGTGCGGTAAATAACATTATCAATGTATTAGATGAAATTGGTGTTGAATATCAAATCTTCTTTGATGTTAAGCCAGACCCAACATTATCAACAATTAATCAAGCTATGGCAATGGTTAAAACATTTGAACCTGATGTATTCATTTCATTAGGTGGTGGTTCTCCAATGGATGCAGCTAAGATTATGTGGTTAATGTATGAACAACCTGATACAAACTTTGAAGATATCTCTATGAGATTCATGGATATCAGAAAAAGAATTTGTTCAATCCCTGAATTAGGTAAAAAAGCAACAATGGTTGCAATCCCAACAACATCAGGTACAGGTTCTGAAGTAACTCCATTCGCAATCATTACAGATGACGAAACTCACGTTAAATATGCGATTGCAGATTACGCATTAACACCAAATATGGCAATCATCGACCCTAACTTCGTTGACGGAATGCCAAAAGGTTTAACAGCAGCATCTGGTATCGACGCATTAGTTCACGCTATTGAAGCATATGTATCTTGTATGGCTACAAACTTTACAAATTCAAATGCTTTAGAAGCAACAAAATTAATCTTCAGATACTTAGAAAGAAGCTATACAGAAGGTGCTAACGATCCTATCGCTAGAGAAAAAATGCACTATGCAGCTACAATCGCTGGTATGGCATTTGCTAACTCATTCCTAGGATTATGCCACTCTATGGCTCACAAATTAGGTGCTATGTATCACGTTCCACACGGGGTTGCTAACGCTTTATTAATCAGACAAATTATTAAATTCAATTCATCTGATAGACCTAAGAAACAAGCAATCTTCCCTCAATACAAGTTCCCTTGTGCAAAAACTAAATATGCACAAATTGCTGATGAACTTGGTTTAGGTGGTAAAAACGATGATGAAAAAGTTGAACTATTACTTAAAGCAGTTGATGAATTAATGACAAAAGTTAACTTACCAAAATCTATTAAAGAATTTGGTGTTGACGAAAAAGAATTCTTCGACAATCTTGATGAATTAGTTGAACTAGCATACGATGACCAATGCACAGGTGCAAACCCTGTATATCCATTAATGGATCAAATCAAACAACTTTATACAGATGCATACAACGGTATCGTATAATTAAACAATATGAGCAAGGAATATTAATATTCCTTGCTCTTTTTTAATAAAAGAGAAGTAATAAAAAATGATTGATAGATTTTCAAATAAAGTAATTAGCAGATTAACCCTATATCATTGTGTTTTAGTTGATTTTATAGAACAAGGAATTGAGCATGTTTCAAGTATGAAATTGTCACAACTACTTAATGTCGATGATTCACAGATTAGGAAAGACATTAAACTTCTAGAGTACAAAGGGAAATGTAAAGTTGGTTATTCTGTAAAAGAACTAAAAGAAGTAATAGAGAACAGACTAACATTTAGCAAGAACAAAGACGTATTTATTGTTGGTGCTGGTAATTTAGGTTTAGCACTAGCTAAAAACGATAATTTTGATTATTATGGATTTAATATTCTTGCATTGTTCGATAGTAATGATTTAAAAACAGGAATAAGTATTGATGAAAAACAAATATTCCATATTAGTAAACTCCCAGATTTAGCAGAGAGATTGGGAGTAAAAATAGCAATACTTACAGTTCCACATAATCAAGCACAAAAAGTTGCTGACTTTTTAATTGATTCTGGTATAAAATATATATGGAACTTTACACAATGCATTTTGGATGTTCCAAGAGATATACATGTATGGAATGAAAATCTTATAGGACATTTCTTACAATTGACTATTGACGATACTGAAATTGAAAGCTAAAATATTATGAATGAAATAAAAATTTGTATGGGTAGCTCTTGTTTTGCAAGAGGAAATGATGAAAACATCGAAACACTTGAAAACTACATAAATGAACATAAGTTAGATGCAAATATTGAACTTATAGGTTTAAGATGTACTAACAAATGTGATAAAGGACCGGTTATAATAATTAACGGAAAAGAATACTGTAATATAAATTATCTTGAATTAAAGAAAATATTAGAGGAATTATAGCATGGGAAATAAGCTTTCACCTGTTTACACATTAAAAAATGAGTGTCACGATTGTTATAAATGTGTAAGAGAATGTTATGTTAAGTCCATTCAAATAAAAGATGGAAGTGCTTCTGTAATAGCTGACAGGTGTATAGCTTGTGGACATTGTGTAACAGCATGTCCATCTAATGCAAAAAGAATCAGATATGATGTTGATAAAGTAAAAGCACTTTTAGCAACAGATAAAAAAGTTATTGTATCACTAGCGCCTAGTTGGATTAGTATTTTTGATTACACAAAACCTCAAATTATTACTTTGTTAAAAACACTAGGTTTTTATGGTGTAAGTGAAACAGCATTAGGAGCACAAGAAGTTTCAATAGAAGCGGCAAAAATGCTAAAACAAGCAGATAAGGGTTTATTTATATCTAGTGCCTGTCCTGTAGTTGTTGATTATATAAGATTATACAAACCAGAATTCGCTAAATATATTACACCAATAGCCTCACCAGCTTTAACACATGCAAAAATGTTAAAGGAACAATATGGAGATGATATTGCTGTTGTATTCATAGGTCCTTGTATTGCAAAGAAAAATGAATCAGACAGACACCATGATTTAATTGACTATGCACTAACTTTTGATGAATTAAATTATTGGGTAAAAGAATCATATATCGATTTATCGAAATTAGAAATTTTACCTGATGAAGATTTCATACCTAAAAGAGCAAATGAAGGTTCTTTATACCCTATCTTGGGTGGAATGAATGAAACTTTAAAATATTCAGGTATAGAAGATGATGTACAACTTGTTGATATTTGTACCTTACACAGTTTAGATAAAGCATTAAACGGATTAAAACCTGAAAAACTAGAAGAAAAAATATTTGTAGAAGCACTTGGCTGTGATGGAGGTTGTATCAATGGTCCTGGAGTAAGCTTATGCAAATCTACATTACTTAAGACATCAAATGTTCTAAATAACTTTGAAAAACGAGATGATATTCCACAAGAGCCTAGTACTGTTGTAAAAATGGAATACTCAGTTGACACAAAAGAAAAACAAGAATTTCCATTGGAAATGATTATGAAGACAATGGAAAGAATAGGGAAACACAACGAAGAAGATGAATTAAATTGCGGAGGCTGTGGTTTCCAAACTTGTAGAGAACTTGCTCAAGCAATTTTAGCAGGAGAGGCAGAACCTTCAATGTGTGTTTCTTATATGAGAAAAATTGCATTAAGAAAAGCTGCAGCAATGCTTAGGTGTATGCCTTCTGCAATGGTTATGATTGATAACAAGAATCAAATACTAGAATCAAATAATGCTTTTATGAAAATGTTCTGTGGAGATATGTATGAAATATTCTCAGAACGTCCAGAAGGAGTAAATGGTGCTGATATCGATAGAATTATTCCATTTGCAGACTTATTAAAAACTGCGCTTAAGACAGGTAAAGACATACATAAAGAGCATTATATTTGTGGAAATAAACTTTATGACATCAATGTTTTCATTATTGAAGAAAATGAAATTGTCGGCGCAATTATTACAGATGTAACTCAGTCTGAATTAAATAGAGAAAAAATTGCAGAACGAGCAAAAGAAGTTATTAGTAAAAATATTGCAAAAGTTCAAGAAATAGCCATTTTATTAGGTGAACATATGGTAGAAACAGAACTTTTATTAAGTACAATCGCAGACGATTATACAACAGATGAGAATAAGCCTGAAGGATCATAGATAATGTTTATAGATATCTATTGTACACAAGAAAAAAAATACAACCAAAATACATTTGGAGATTATTTTGTGTCCAAAAGAGATCCTGAAACTGATAGGCTACTAGCTGTTTTATCAGATGGTTTAGGTAGTGGAATAAAAGCAAATATTTTAGCTAGTATGACAGCAACAATGCTTTTAAAATTCATTGAAGCCGATTCTGATGTTAGAAAAGCCTGTGAGATTATGATGAACTCACTACCTGTATGTCAAATCAGAAAAATAAGCTATTCAACATTTTCTGTTATGAATTGTAATTCAGAAGGTATTACCAAAATTGTAGAAGAAGGAAACCCACAATTTTTGTGGATTAGAGATAATGAAGTACTTGAACCGGAATGCGAAATAATAACTTCTGAAACATTTAAAAATAGAAAAATGCACGTATATAAAATACAACTTAAAGAAGGCGATAGACTGATATTCTGTTCAGATGGAGTAACACAATCTGGCTTAGGAACAGATAAATTTAAGTTAGGATTAAGACGTAAAGGTCTTATTGAAGCAGTTTTACACAAATTAAAAGAAGATAGATACATAACAAGCAGAGATTTATCAAAGTATATTGTTGATTTTGCATGCTCATTAGAACCTGATAGATGCGCAAAAGATGATGTTTCTGCAGTTTGTGTACATTGCAGAAAGCCAAGAAAATCAATGGTATTTACAGGACCTCCGTATCATATGGAAAAAGATAATTATTATGCGAACGTATTCAAAAATTTTGAAGGGAAAAAAGCAATTAGTGGAGGAACAACCGCAAATTTAATTTCAAGAGAATTAAATATACCAATAGATACACCTGTTTGTAAAAATATCGGAAAACTTCCATCTATTTCATATATGGAAGGGGTAGATTTAGTAACAGAAGGGATACTTACACTAACTAAAACTTATGAATATTTAGAAGATGAAAATGAAATGCGAGATGATGCCGCAGGAGATTTAGTAAAATTTTTATTAAATAGTGATTGTATTATCTTCATGGTTGGTGCAAAATTAAATCAGGCACATTATGATCCAAATCTTCCAATAGAAATTGAAATTAGAAAAAATATTATCAAAAAGATAGCAAAAGTATTGGAAGACAAATACGTAAAAAAAGTAACAATACAGTATATGTAGTTAATAATAAGGAAAAAAAGAAATGGCGAAAGTAAATGTAAAAATTTGTATGGGAACAACTTGCTTCGTAATGGGCTCTTCTCAATTACAAGATTTAGTTGACATTGTAAAAAACAGATATGGAGATGATGTTGAAGTATCTGGTAGTACTTGTCTAAATCACTGTACAAATAATTCAGAATACTCAAAAGCACCATATGTTACAGTAGACGATACTGTAATTCAAGAAGCGACAATTGATAAGGTTTTACAAGAAATAGATAGGAAGTTGAAAGAAAATGAGTAATAATAACAGTCAATCAATACACTTAAAGAAAGAAATTCTAGCTAGAATTATAGAAGCATTTTTATCAGACAATTACGAAGAAAATACAAGACTAATACCTTATGATATGCGTCCAAAAGGAGCAGAAGTTCCTTACAGATGTTGTATCTACAAAGAACGTGCAATCTTAAAAGAAAGAGTAAAAGCAGGTTTAGGATTTTCTTTAGAGGAAGATGATGAAACAAAATTATTATCAGATTACGCAAAAGAAGCATTAGAAAGAGAAAAACCAGACGAGCATCCATTAACAGTTTTAGATGCAGCTTGCGCAGGTTGTGTACCAAGTAGAATATACGTAACAGACTTATGCCAAGGCTGTGTTGCACGTCCTTGCCAATCAGCTTGTAAATTTGGTGCAATCGAAATGGTTAACGGTAAATCAAAAATCGATGGTAGCAAATGTAAAAACTGTAAAATGTGTATGAATGCATGTCCATATAATGCAATCGTAAAACTTGCAGTACCTTGTGAAGATGCCTGTCCGGTTGGAGCAATCCAAAAAGATTCAAATGGAATTACAAGAATAGATTACGAACAATGTATTTCTTGTGGTAAATGTGTTGCAGCATGTCCTTTTGGAGCAGTTAACGAAAAGAGCCAAATCATTGATATATTAAAACATATGAAAGATGAGAAAAAAGAAGTTATCGCAATGTTCGCACCATCTATTGTTGGACAACTTCCAGGTACAATTTATCAATTAAAAACAGCAATGGAAAAAGCCGGATTTGATAGAGTTTATGAAGTAGCACAAGGTGCAGACATAACAACATTAAATGAAGCAAAAGAATTTGAAGAAAGAATGGAAGAAGGCGCTCCATTTATGACAACATCTTGCTGTGCTGGTTATAACCAATTCATTAAGAAACACTTACCAGAATTAAAAGAGTTTGAATCAACAACAGAAACACCTCTTTACTACACAGCAGAATTAGTAAAAGCAAAATATCCTGATGCAATAACAGTATTCATCAGCCCTTGCGTTGCAAAACGCAAAGAGTCAATGGAAAATCCTAATGTTGACTATGTAATGACATATGAAGAATTAGGAGCATTATTTATTGCAAAAAGAATAGAAATTGCTGAATGTGAAGAAAGCAAATTTGAAGTAGAAAGTTCAAAACAAGGTAGAAACTTCGGAAACACAACAGGAGTAGCAGAAGCAGTTAAATCAGTTGCAAAAAATCCTGAAGAAGTAAAACCTTATATAATAAGTGGTCTAACAAAAGACACAGTAAAAGAACTTAAGAAATTCACAAAAGATAAGAGTTGCCCAGGTTGTAACTTAATCGAAGTAATGTGTTGTGAAGGTGGATGTATTGGTGGAAACGCAACAATCAATATTCCACGTGTTGCAAGAAAACAATTAAAAACATTACTTGACGAAAGTGAAGACCTAAAACGCAACGACTAATCAAAACACAGAGGTTGACAGTCGGTAGAAATACCAAACAAAAAGCGAGGAATTAAATCCCTCGCTTTTTGTTTATAATCCTTTTATAAATTCATAGATATCAGAATTTAAAGCATTAATAATTGAAGCTAATAACAATAATGTTAATCTTTTATACTCACCATTTTCAATACGTTTTATAGTAATAATTTGTTTATTAATGAGATGTGCAAGTTCTTCTTGTGAAATTTTAAGGTTTTCTCTTTGCTTTTTAATTCTCTTGCCAATTTCTTTATTGATATTCATTTATTTCTCCTAATATTGTTAACAATTAAATAGTGGCACATAAAGAATTTTAGTTGTTCTAGAACACGAACAATTAAGCTATTAATATTGAAAAATAGATAAAACAAGTTATAATAAAAGAAAAGGATTTTAGCATTATGAAATTTGATGTTGTTGTTCATAAAGAAAATAATGGTTACTGGGCTGAAGTCCCAGCTCTAAAAGGTTGTTTCACTCAAGGCGATACAATAGAAGAAATTCAAGAAAATATTAAAGAAGCAATTACAGAATGGTTAAGTGTTGAAATTGATAATACTGATGGTGAAATTTTATCCATTGCATTATGAAAAATATTACTGGCAAAAAATTATGTAAAATACTTATAGAAAACGGATGGATATTAACAAGAGTTAGTGGTTCGCACCATATTTTTACAAAACATGGAGAAGATGCTAAAATTGTAGTACCTGTACACGGAAATAAAGAAATTAAAACTGGTTTACTTAGAGCTATTTTAAAAACTGCAGGACTTTTATCCCTTTTAATTACAATTCTTCAATCGTAGTTTTAATTCCTCTATATGATACTCTTTTTCAATCTTTCAGAACGGTTTTCGCTAAGCAAGTTTTTCAATTTCATAATCGCTTGAGCGTGGATTTGGCATACTCTTGATTCAGATATATCAACAGCTTCTCCAATTTCTTTGAATGTCATGTTCTCATGATAGTAAAGAACCATTATCATTCTTTCTCTTTCAGGTAAACGTTTTAACGCAGCTTCTAGTTGATCTTTTACATTCTTTTCTTCATAAGCCTCATGTGGTGTCAAGTGATGAGAATCTTGGATAGTATCAATAATTTCCATACTATCATCACCTGAACCTTTTTTATCATAAATTGAGGTTATTGTTGTATCATCTGCTAAAATTTGATCTACTTTTTCTGTTTCTAATCCTAATAATTCACCAACTTCCTTGTTAGTTGCAGGACGACCAAATTTCTTTTTCAATTCTTCTTGTGCTTGTTTTACATCTCTAATTTTCTTCCTTACTGTTCTTGGCAAGAAATCTTGTGAACGAATCTTATCAATAATATTACCTCTAATTCTTACCAAAGCATAAGTTTCAAAACGAGCACCATTTTGTGGTGTATATTTTTCGACAGCATCAATTAAACCTTCTACACCATAACTTGATATGTCTTCAAATGAAAAAGTAGGAGGTAAAGCAACTTTTACACGACCTACTACATATCGTGTTAGGTAAATATACTGAACTATCAAAATATCTCTCAGTTTTTTATTAGAACGATCAGCAAGATATTGCTCCCAAACCTTGACTAATTCTTCGTCTGAAAGTCTTTTGATATTATTATAGCTACTAAAATTATTAGTCTGCTCCATCCCTATACCTATAAAAAGTACTTCAATATTATTGTATCTAATATTAAATAAGGGACATCATATATTTATATGAAATAAACTTAAATAAATTATTCTTTAACTGCGCCCTTTAAAACATCATTTATCAAATATTTCTTTTGGAGTAAAAATATCAAAATTGTTGGAACTGCACACACAACAGAGCAAGCAAACAAATCTCCCCACATAGTAATTTCTCGATAGCTCCCTTTAAAAATTGCCAGCCCTAGAGGAAGAGTCCGCATACTTTCGCTATTAGTAACAATTAAAGGCCAAATAAAACTATTCCAAGACGTAATAAATGTAAATATCGCAAGGGTTGCTATTGCAGGCATTGCAAGAGGCATTGCGATTTTAAAAAACATTTGGAATTTATTGCAACCATCAATTATTGCAGCATCTTCCAACTCTTTTGAAAATCCTAAAAAATACTGTCTCATCATAAATACACCAAACCCACCGAATAAACCAGGAAGAATTAATGCTTGACATGTATCAACAAGATGTAATTCTCTCATCAAGAAAAATAAAGGGATTATATTTACTTGAGGAGGAATAAACATTGTTATTAAAAAAGTAAAAAATATTACATTTTTATACTTAAAATCCATTCTTGCAAAAGCATACCCTGCCAATGTAGAAAATAGCACTTGACCAATTGTTGTAAAAACAGAAACAATCACACTATTTATAAAATATTTTGTGATAGGTATTGCTTGAAACACATGCAAATAGTTATTTGCTGAAAATGAAAAACTAGAAAAACTTAGTTCATTTGATGAAGATAATGATATCAAAACCATTACAACAAAAGGAAATAACATTCCAATAGCTGTCAACATCAAAGTTAAATGAAGTATTATTTTTCTACTCAACATATTTTAAATTGTAACACGATTCTACTATTTATATTTGATTTTATAAAATTAGAATTAATATATAATATAGATTATGAAAAAATTGTTATTAACATTATTTATACTCATATTTGGAATAACACAGTCAACTCTTGCAGATCCGGAATTAAGAGATTATAACGGAGTTGAGTTACCTGCAGGAACTTTTATTCAAGTTATTTCTTTACAGGAATTTTCAACACTTTCATCTGATGAAAAAACTCCACTAAAATTTGTGACAAATAATGATACATTCTTGTTCAATACAAACGTTATCCCAAAAGGAACAGTATTCTTTGGCAAAATTGAAACAAAACATGAACCAATTATTGGAACAAATGCCTCAATGACAGTTAGAATAACTAAACTAAGATTTGAAGACGGATATGAAAACCCTATATATGGATATATTTACACAAATAATAATTGCCTAATTGGTGGAGAAATGACAGAACCTGAAACATATAATACACTCCCACACTATCATAAAGGAATTTGTTGTCATTACTTAGGTGTTCTTAAATGGGTTCCAGGTCCAACAAGAAAAATGGGAGAGCATGTTACTATTGCACCTGGCGCAGAACTATTAATTGTTCTTAAAGGTCCTGCATATATAACCCATTCGTTAAGCAATTGACAATATTAAGATTCCGAATACAATATTATAATAAACATTAGGAGGGTAATATTTATGAAAAAAAATATAAGTTTACTGTTAATAACATCATTGTTTACAATGACAACAGGATTTGCTGCACCAAATTACAATTATCAAGGAGGGGCTCAACATCCTAAATATCAACAATCATATTACCCAGCCCCAATAAACAAGCCTTATAATAACACTTTAAAAGGAAGAGTTGTAACAGTACCGGCAGGTCAATCACTACCAGGATATGTTTCAACTCCAATAAGCTCAGCATATACATCAGTTGGACAAACTATTCAAATATCCTTAGGTTCTGATTTCTGCTACAACGGAAATATGATTGCACCTGCAGGAAGTACAGTAATAGGAACTGTTATAGAATCAAGCAAAGCAAAACGTGGTAGCATGAACGGAAAGCTTTGTATTAGATTTAATCAAATTATAACTCCATACGGACTACAAATCCCTATTTCAGCAGTAATTAAAACAGCTGACAACTCAGGCGTACTTATTGGTGGGACTAAAATGGATGTAGCAAAAGACTATGCTAAAGATGCTGTAGGCGGAGCTGCAGTTGGTGCATTATCAGGATTAGTATTTGGAGCATTAGCAGGTGGAAATGTAGGAAGAGGAGCTGCACTAGGAACTGCCGTTGGAGCAGGTGGTGGAGTTGTAAAATCTGTTATTGACAAAGGTCAAGATGTCGAAATCCCAGCAGGAGCATCTCTTGAACTTGTATTAACACAACCTGTAACAGTTGCACCTTCTTCATATGACTATGAACAATAGTTAATATGGTTAAAACAATTAGAGGATACTCTTAAATTATTTTTTATGTAGTATAATTTAAGAGAAAGAGAATTATGGCATTATTAGGAAATAAATACAATTTCATAGATGACGATGAACAAGAAGATGAGGTTTATACACTCCCTGCAGTCGTAAGAAAAAATGACGAGGGAATTAATTTCAAAGATTCTGTTGCTATGTCTGTTATACTGCATCCACTAACAGTATTTTTAGTTTGGATGTTTATTTTTATTGCTGGCTTATTAGGTATTAAATTCTTAATGTTCAATAAACCTGATATGGCACATAAAAAAGATATTGAATTTGTCTTAGTTGACAGAGAAGCAATGCCAAGAGACATGAATACTAAAAATAGAGCTGATATGAATTCTCGCTCAGGTGGAATTAATAACCCTAAAAAACCTGTTTCATTACCATCAGCTGCGCAATCAAAACCATCATCAAGCAGTAGTTCTCTACAAAAAATGATTCAAAAGCAACAAAAACAAATACAAAGAGAACAAAAACAAGTTATAAAACAACAAAAAGTTCAAAAACAACAGGCTAAAACAGCGCCTGTAAAACAACAAACCTCAAGTCCTGCGCCACGTCCTGCTACAAGCAGACCAGCAGCCCCAACAGTTGCACCTAGCACAAGACCTGTTGCAGCACCTCCAAAGGTTGCAATAAAACCGACAACTCCATTTTCAGTTCCTGTACCATCAGGACTACCTGCTGCAAAATCACTATCAACAGGACCTGTTGGCGGTACATCAGCTTCTTCTGGAGCTAAATCAGGAGGATATTCTTCAGGTGGAAGTAGCGCAGGTAGATATGCACCTGCTCCATCTTTAGCACCTTCATCAAGTGGTGGTTCTGGACAATTAGCTAGAGGTTCTTCTGGTGGTTCAGGAGGTAATGTTGGAAACCCTGGAGGCGGGGGTGGTAGACCTGGTATTGATGCTATCAGAGAACCTGATTTCGGACCTTATATGAGAGAATTGCAAAGACGTATTAAACTTAATTGGAATCCTCCAAAAGGAAACGAAAGTAAAAGAGTTGTATTATTATTTAAAATAGCTAAAAGTGGTAGAATGCTATCTTGCAGAGTTCTAAAATCTTCAGGACTTCCTGCAGCAGACCAAGCAGCACTAAGAGCAGTTGAGCTAACAGCTCCATTTAGACCACTTCCAGCTGAATTTAGAGGACAAAGTATTGATATCCAATTTACGTTCGATTACAACGTATTTGGTGCAAGATATTAATAAAAAACAATTAGCGAATATTTAGAAAGAGGATAAAATTATGGATTTATTATTACATTCAATTCAATTAGACTGGCCGGTACTTTTGCCAATTCTAATTTGTTCAATTTTAACTATTGCAGCTGCAATAAATAGAGTTTCTTTTTATAATAAAAATAAACGTGACGTTGTACAATTTATTCCAAAATTACAAAAAGAATTGGCTAAAAATAATCTTGTTGGAGCTCAAAATCTTGCTATCCAATGTGGTGGTGTTATTGGTGAAGTAACTGAAGAAGCTGTTAGAATTTTTTCTGAACAAAAAAGTGGGTTCTCTCGTTCTTTTGATATCGCGGCTAACTTAGCATCTAGAAAATTAGAAAACCATTTAACTATCTTAGGTACAATTGGTGGTGTTGCTCCATTTTTAGGGTTATTTGGTACAGTTGTTAGAATTCTTTATACTTTCCAAGATTTAGCAACACAAGGGAACCAATCTGCAGCTGTTGCTATGGGTATTGGATCTGCTCTTATTGCTACAGCATTCGGTCTTGGTGTTGCGATTGTTGCAGTTGTATGCTTCAACTCTTTCCAAGCAATAGTTAAACGTTTTGAAGATGATTTCCAATTAATCAAGCTTTTATTCTTAAGCTTCGTTGATTCTGAAGATGAATCAAACACAGGTAAATCTCAAAGTATAGCATTATAATCAATAGGAAATTACTACAATGGGAATGAAAACAGGCAAAGGCAAAAATGCCATGTTTACAGAAATAAATATCACACCGCTTACAGATATCTTCTTGGTACTGTTAATTATCATGATGGTTGTAGCACCTACATTCCAATCAGTAGATAATTCTATCACAATACCTGAGATTAACAGTGGTGTTTCTATTGAACAAAAAAATGCAACTGTTTCTGTTACCCAAAGTGGTGCTATGTATTTGAATGATAAAAAAGTAAATCCGGATAATTTAGCAGCTGCATTAATTGAATTAAAACCAACTTTAGAGAAGAAAGAAGTTGTTGTTAAGGCTGATGAAAAAATTAAGAGCGCAGAAATAATGAAAATAATGAATGCTGCGCAAGAAGCCGAATACAAAAAACTAATAGTTGCAGGAGAACCTTTGAACAAAAAGGCTCAAAAAGTCCTTGAGCAACAAAGTGACATAATTGAACAAAACCAAGAACAACTTGAAGAAATGGGGGTTAATTAATTATGAAAGATTCATTTAATGAAATTAATATTACACCTCTAACAGATATTTTCTTGGTATTACTTATTATAATGATGGTAATTGCACCATTATTAGACCAGCAAGGACTTAATTTAACTGTACCTGAAAATGTTAAAGCTGAAAATGTTAAAGAAGCTAAAACAATTAACTTTGTAGTAACTAATGATAACAAATTTTTATTAAATGGCGAAGAAGTTGCTGCAGAAAACCTTGAAGCAGTAATTGCAGATCAAGCAAAAACTTTAACAGATGGTTTATTGATACAATCTGATCCGGAATCAACTCACGGAGCTATTGTTAAACTTATGGATTCTGCAAGAAATGCAGGCGTTACAAATATTTCTGTTGTGGGACTATAATTTAATATTTTACCCTGTTCTAAAATATTTGCTACTAATTATTCTTATTTAAGTATAAATATGCAGTGTTTATACTTTCTTCTAAAGTATGTTTTGGATTCCAACCTAAAATCTCTTTTGCTTTTGAATTATCGGCAACTAAAGATGCAGGATCGCCTGCTCGTCTTGGCATAATATTTACAGGTATTGTTTTTTCTGTAACTTTTTCACACGCAGAAAAAACTTCCTTTACTGTATCACCATTTTTTGTTCCTAGGTTAAAATAATTTGTTGCACCGTCATTATTTAAATACTCTAAAGCTAAAATGTGAGCTTGCGCTAAATCTTCAACATTTATATAATCTCTTACACAAGTCCCGTCTTTTGTAGGATAGTCATCTCCATACATTTCAAATATTTTACCTCCACTAAAAGTAGATTTTAAAACATTAGGAATCAAATGTGTTTCAGGTTCATGCCATTCTCCAACTCTAGCCTTAGAATCAGCTCCTGCAACATTAAAATATCTTAATCTTACACTTCTTAAATCATAAGCTTTCGAATAATCATCCATAATTTTTTCAACCATTAATTTAGAATTACCATAAGGGTTGATAGGATTTTGAGGATGTTTTTCATCAATTGGGATATATTCAGGCTCGCCATATGTTGCTGCAGTTGAAGAAAATACAATCTTTTTAACGTTATGTTCTAACATTGCATTAAGTAAATTCAATGTCCCATATACATTATTATAATAATATTTTTGAGGTTCTTTTACAGATTCTCCAACAAGAGATAGTGCAGCAAAATGAACAACTGCATCAATTTGAAATTCATCAAAAACAGAATTTATATCTTCAAGATTTTTTAAATCACCTTTTACAAACTGAACATTACCTTCTTTTTTTAATGTTTCGACAGTTTCAATATGTCCAGTTTCAAGATTATCAAAAATTACAACATCAAGTCCTTTAGCTAAAAGAGCTAAAACACAGTGACTTCCAATATATCCTGCACCACCTGTTACTAATATCATAATATCCCCTTTAATCTTATTATAATAAATTCCTACTAAATTATATCCTAAATAAATGTATTTATGAACATATAGCAAAATATTTTTTCACAAGTTTTATATAAATATGATAACTAGCATAATTCCCCATAAATTATTTTTTAAATCACAATCAATAAATCTTAAAAAAAGGGAAAATGAACTTTCTCCAATAAGAAGGAATGATTTTATTGACCCTTCTTTTTACACAAAACCAGATGAATTTACTATCAAAAATATTAATAAATTTGAATCGACAACTCATTATAATAATTACAATTCCGAAGATTTAACAACACAAGATTGGGGACTTGCACCTCATAAAGTTGCTACAATGGCAAAAAAACTAGAACTTAACCATAAATCATCATTAATTGAAAATAAGTATCCTAAAATATTTAATGGTTTAAATAAAAAAGACATAATTGATGGATTAAATACTTTGTCATTCATTATTAGAAATGATTCATCTAAAGAGGATTTAGATATAAATATTGGAGATAAACCTTTTACAGTTAGTTATTTAGGAGAAGGTTGTAACAGTAAAGTCTACAAAATTGAAGATAAGAACCAAAACAATGTTGCAATGAAAGTTTATAAAAAACCAGATGAAGTTAATAACTATTCAATATGGGGAGAACTAGCTGTATACCTTGCAACAAAAGATTCTAAAATAAATAATGTTCCTGAATTATATTTATCAAATCCAATCGCAACAAAAGTAGAAGATTCAACATTTGAGCCAACAGAATTATGTGATGTCGATAATATTAAAGATTATGATGGAGAAAAAGGAGCTTGGACAATTGTTGAATATATTACACCTGATACTCCACCAAAATCTTACGGAATTGGATTAGCCGAATGGCTTGAAAATAATAAACTATACCATTTAGATGCTTCTTGCGACAATCTAATAGGGAACTATATTACAGATCTTGGTGGAATAAGTAACTAATACTTATTTTATAATTTTTATAAATTTTGAATAGCTCTATCATATAACCTCAATTACTAATGAAAGTAATCATATTTAACCTAATAATTTATTAGTAGTTTTCTTGGCATAGTAACCAAGAAAAAGGAGGTTAAAAATGACGATTAAAAAACTTACTGTGGCAGCTGCACTTGCCGTTGGTATAACAACGTGTTCTCTTCATTCAGCTATGGCAGCTTGCCCTTGCCAACAACAGCTTCCTGTCGTTTCGGCTCCATCTTGTGGATGTGCACAAGAGAAACCGGTTGTAACAGGTGCTGCTTGTCCTTGTGAAAAACAAGAACCAACTTGCGAAAAACAAGCAGATCCAGCTTGTGCATTATGTCCTGGAAAAACAGATTTATCTAAAGCGGATATGAAACAAGTATACGCTTACCCTAGAGCTATTTACGGTAATAACAACTACATTGGTAGTGAAAATGATTTTATTTATCGTAACAATGATGGCTTTAGCGTATCTCCAAGAGGGCTTGCAGAGACAACAAGCGGTACAACTGTTGCAACTGACAAAAATATTACAGGTGCTGCAGCTGACATTCCTTGTTTAAATGAACCAACAAGACACAACGGTATTCCTATTATGCGTGACGAATGCAAAATGGACGGAAACTGTACACCAATTCAAATGCAAACAGAAAATTCAATGCAAGCAATCAAAAAAACACTTGTACCTTTTGAAATAAATCAAATGGGTAATATGACAGGTGGCGCTGCAGGAATGGATACAATGAATATGTTCCCAGATGTTCCTGATGCATATTGGGCAGCATGTGACATTTCTAAATTAGCAATGAACGATGTTGTAGTAGGTTACCCTGATAGAATGTTTAGACCTGCTAGAGAAATCTCAAGAGCTGAATTTGCAACTATGTTAGTTAAAGGTTTCAATAAAGAAGATTGTGGCTGTGGATGTTCAACTTCATTCAAAGATGTTCCATCTGATCACTGGGCAAATTCAATGATTGCTAAAGCAGTTAATGAAAACTTAATGAAAGGTTATCCAAATAACTTGTTCAAACCAAACAACCCAGTTACAAGAATTGAAGCAATCTGTGCTATGTCAAAAGCACTTAATTGTAACTTAGATGAGTGTCAAGCTAAAAACATCTTATCTAAATACTGTGACGGAAATAAAGTTCCGGAATGGGCACAAGTTCCAATTGCTAAAGCATTAGATCAAGGTATTTTGAAAAACACTCAAAATCCTAATATGATTGAACCATTCAAAGAAGCATCTCGTGCAGAAATTTCATCAATGTTACAAGCTGCAAGATTAGCAGGTGGCTATGATAAAAACCCAACAACTGCTAACGAATGTTGCCCTGTACAAGATGACAGACAAGCTTATGTAGAAAATCAAGAAATTGTTAAACTTCCTACATTACAGCTTGAATTCAAAGATGAAGTAAACGCAAAATCATCTCATGTTGGACAAAGATTTGCAGCTACAACATTAGAAGATGTTACTATTGACGGACAATTATACCCTTGCGGTTCAAAAGTAATAGGTAAAGTTGTAGAAGTTATAAGACCATCAGGTTGTCAAAAAGGTGCTTTAAAACTTGCATTTACAGAAATTGAAAACTGTGGATGTAAAGCTACATTACCAAAACAAATCTTAACAGCACAAATCGACAAGTCAAACACTCCAAATATAGTATCTAGACTTGTTTCTTGGCCACTAACTTGGGCAGGTTCATTAGTTGGTGTTGTTGGACGTACAACAGGTGGTATGTTATCTAACTTAGGTAACGCAGCTGAAGATATTTCTAGTGGTGTAGGTATCGCTTTAGGTGAAACATTCCAAGGTCAATTTGGAGCTGCAGGACGAAGCCTTGCTGATGCTGTATATGACACAGTAAAAGCACCTATTGATCTTACTAGAACAGCTATATCAGGTACAACCGGTTTATTACAAACAACAGGTGACGAAGTAGCTTATTTAGTTGATGCTAAAGGATACAAAATCTCTGCAATTAATCCGAAAGAACACGTGACTATTGCTTTCGGTTGTAGCGAATAGTGAGTAATCTAATAATCGTTCGCACAAAGGATAAGCCGTCAAAATGGCGGCTTATTTCTTTACAATATTGAAATATAAAAAAGGTAAGTTATAATAAATTTATGAGTATCGTTGGGGCAATAAACAGCTATCAAAGTATTGAGAATTTTTATGTCTTTAATTCTAATAAAATTACAGACAATAATTTCAATACCCAAACATCATTTGATAGCAATAAACTTCTAAATGATGAAGCTACAAATACCAGTATTTCATCAGAAGCTATGGAGTTATACAAAGCTGAACAAAACAAACAGAAAGAAGAATTAACACCACAAGAAGAACAAGAATTAGCCAAACTAAAAAATACTGATGCAGAAGTTAAAAGACATGAAAATGCTCACAAAGCGATGGCTGCAGGTTTACAAACATCAGGCCCAAACTATGAATATGAAACAGGACCAGATGGCAGAAAATATGCAGTTGCAGGAGATGTAAATATTAGTTATCAAAAAAGTTCTGACCCTGAAGTAAATCTTAAAAACGCACAAAAACTTAAAGCCGCAGCACTTGCTCCTGCAGAACCATCGGCACAAGATAGAAGTGTTGCTAGAAAAGCTGATATGGAAATTGCTAAAGCAAAACAAGAAATCTTAGAAGAACAACAAAATAAAGACAAAGAAAATTATAAAACACAAAATTGATAATATAAGTGTATTTTTTACCATATTAAAATATATGAAACCCCTATAAATAAAGGGCTTGCATATTATTAAAAAATGATTATAATGTAAGTAGAAGTTCTGTTAAAATCAACAATTACTAAAAATGTAACTACTTTATTAAAGGAGTTATAATGAGATTTATTCATTACATTATTTCAAAAATTCTTGCACATCTAGAAAAAATTGGTATGCAAGCATCTAAACACATTGCTTTTTAAATAAAAAGGTATAATTAAAAAAGCGTGGAATTTTTATCCCACGCTCATTTAATGTTCGCTTCATAAAATATGATTAATATCTTGCTAGATATTTATCTATTTCCCATTGTGTTACAGAAATTCTATAATCATCCCATTCTTTTTCTTTCGCTGTAACAAATTCATTCATTATATGCTGTCCTAATGCAGCATTTGCAACTAATGATTTATCTAATAATTCTACAGCTTCACTCAATGTCCCTGGAAGAGAATCAATCTTTTGTCTTTTTCTTTCCTTACTAGTTAATTTATAAATATTAGCTTCAACTGGAGCTGGAGGATCTATTTTATTTCTGATTCCATCCAAGCAAGCTTCTAATATTGTAGCAAATGCTAAATATGGATTACAAGCAGGATCAGGTGATCTCAACTCAACCCTAGTTGCAACTCCACGTTTTGCAGGAACTCTTAATAATGCACTTCTATTAGCCAAAGACCAAGCTAAATACACTGGTGCTTCATATCCTGGTACCAAACGTTTATAACTATTTACTGTTGGATTTAATATTGCAGTAATACTTTTAACGTGTTTTAACAATCCGCCAATTGCATATTTTGCTACATCAGAAAGTTGATATTCAGCATTTTCATCATAAAAAGCATTCTTACCATCTTTAAACATTGAAATATTGCAGTGCATACCAGATCCATTAATACCATAAATTGGTTTTGGCATAAATGTTGCATGTAATCCGTGTAATGCAGAAATTGCTTTTACTACAACCTTAAATGTTGCAACATTATCTGCAGTTGTTAAAATATCAGCATATTTAAAATCAACTTCATGTTGTCCATCTGCAACTTCATGATGTGATGCCTCTATATCAAAATTCATTTCATGCAAAGTATTAACAATATCCGATCTTACATCTTCACCTAAATCCTCAGGTCCTACATCATAATAACCTGCTTTATCCATTGTAGTTGTTGTAATATTACCATTCTCATCTTTAGCAAATAAAAAGAATTCAGCTTCTGGCCCCATATTCATTGTAAAACCTAACTTTTTAGCTTCATTCATTAATCTTTTCAAATTACATCTTGGGCAACCTTCAAAAGGTGTTCCATCAGCATTATAAATATCACAAATAATTCTTGCTGATTCGTAACCTTCAATATCTCTCCAAGGTAATACTTCAAATGTGTTTTTATCAGGATAGAAAAACATATCAGATGTTTCTATATTTCTAAAACCTTTTATTGATGAACCATCTAACATAATTTCATTTGCTAATACTTTATCAATATGAGTTGCTGGAATTGATATATTTTTTACCTGACCGTTAATATCAACGAATTGTAACTTTATAAAACGAATATTTCGTTCCTTTATTATTTTTTTTATATCCTCTTCTGTATAATTTTTACCATCTGTTCTTTGATAAGTGAATTCACTCATAAAGCCTCCAATTATTCTCTAACTTCTCTATTTACGTATTTAATTAAAATACATATTTCTAATATGGTCAATATGTTTAGATATTAAGAATAGATAAAGAAAGGTTCCTAGTTTAAATTAATGCAAATTTAAAAAAAAATATTCTATTGTTTTTTTATTATTTAAATAATTAGACTTAAATTATATTTTTTTATTTGATTTATAAAAAAATATAAAAAATATGATATTTTTTAAATATTACAAAATATTAATTTAGATTATAATTATAAAATGGAAAAAATTTTACTTAACTGTGGTAGAAATTCTCTAAGATACATAATAAGAGCTTATAAAATTAAAGAAATATACCTGCCTTATTATACCTGTCCCTCTGTTTGGCAAGCCGTTAGAGCGGAAAAATGCAAGATTAAATTTTATCATATCAATATAAATTTTCTTCCAACTCTTGAATTTCCTAAAAATGCCTTTATCTTATACACAAACTATTTTGGAATTAATACAAAAAATGTAATAGAATTAGCTGCACGATATAAAAATCTTATTGTAGATAATTCTCACGGCTATAACATGCCAGAAGTTGGGATTGCTGGGTTTAATTCTATACGCAAATTTTTACCTGTTCCTGATGGAAGCCTATTATACACAAACAAAATTATTAATGAAAAATTTAAAAATGATACATCATATAAAACATTAAAAAATACTGATTTAAAAAATAGAAACTTTGATATTTCTGAAAACATCAAACTTGCATCAATGAAAACTATAAGAATGTTAAAAGAGATTAATTTGGATACAGAATTAAGACTAAAAAGATTTAATAAAATCCACAACATCCTAAAAAATAAAAACTTATTCCATATCAATCTAACATCATACGATATCCCATATATTTATCCATACCTTATTGAGCAAAAAATTCCCCACAAATTTGAAACATTTTGGACACCTCAACCTAAAAATACAATTGAAGGATATTTGCAAAATTATCTAATTGGTATCCCCTTAGATGCTACTTTGGACGAACAATCTCTAATAAAGAGTCTTTTGGCATAAATGCACGACATACACCATTACAACCCGCAATAAATAAGACTTCTAACTTTTGTCCAGGCTTAATTCCTAAATCATCAAATGGTATTGAAATATCAACAATTTCATTTATTGGCATATTTATATTTTGAAAATCTCTTGTTTCCCATAAATTATCAGCAATAGCATTTGAGAAGGTAGGTTGATACATCATTTTACCCACAAATGTTAGCATCAATTCATGATTATATTTTTTCTTCAATAATGGAAACATTGCTCCATGTTTAACTGCTATTCTTAAATTAGAAGAATTTCTTACAGATGTTTTTTTCTTTAAATAAATTAAAAAATGAGAAATTCTTGGGCGTGATACATCCATATCTTTAAAACTTGGATTCATATGCAATCTGAAAAATACATTATTGTCATCATAACCGTAATCAATCTTATCGCACAATTTATTTTCTCTATATACTGGGCCATCAATTAAATCAAAACTACCAATAAAATCTACATTTGAATCAAAGACATTAGAATAAGTTTCATCTTCTATAATATTTTGATAAGCTAATGCTATCGCAGACTTATCTAAAAAATCTGGATAATTTTCACCTAACACTTTATAAGCATTTTTTAAATGCTCTCTAAATATATAATCAAAAACATTATCTTGCCCCGAATTATTAGGTTCACCATACCACCAAAACCAATCGCTTCCTTCGGCTATATAAATTTCACGCATGGCTTTATTTATCAATGAATCATCTTGCAGTCCTGATGATAATTTAATAATATCATTTCTTACAGTTGCTAAATAATTCCAAGCTAAATTTTTAACAGGATCCCCTATCCAAAATAAGAAATCTTTATTTATCCAAGAACCTGGATATATTTCATCAATAAAACGTTTTGTATTATCTTTTTCTATATAATCTGATATTAAAACCGTTTCTAATGTTTCATCTTTTTCTATTAAAGAATATAGTTCATTTAAAAATTCAGCACCATCACCCTTGTATCTTTCCCAGCAATTCTCACCATCTTGAGCTATTGTTAAAAGATGATTATTATCAGGAGAAACTAATAATTTGCTTTGCAATAATTTAATTTTGTTATACAAATCATCAGCTGCATTTTTTGAATTTATGTTGGTATATTCAAAATTTATTAAATTAGAAATAGAAGAATCTCTAAAAATCAAATTTATATTAGATTCATTCTTTTTATAATCATATACTTTTAACAAGTGATATGGATCTTCTAAATTTCCTTTAAAATCTCTTATAAATTCAAAATTAATTGTTTTAGATAATATTGATTCATCAGAAACAGTCCATTTTATACCTAGACTTGCTAATAAATCTAATACTTTGGAAGTTAAACAATGTTCTGAAGCCCAAATACCTTTAGGAGTAACTCCAAAAACTTCTTCTACACGTTCAATAGCCATTTTTACTTGCATATATGCATCTGAATATAAATCCATATTTTCAGGTAAATTTTCTTGAATATATAAATCTTTTATTGCAGTTTGATAATCACATAATATTGGTAATATTGGATGATTATACGGGCTTGTTGTAATCTCTATTCGACCTTGAGCTATATATTCTCTATAAGTTGGAATAATTTGTGAAATAATTTTTCTATGTAAATCAATTATTTTTATTCTATCTTTTAATGTAAAACCTTTTTCTTTAGCAGCTATTTGTCTTAACTCAGGGAAACGACTTAAATGAGTAGGATCAATCCAAGCTAAATTAAATAATGCCATTAAATCAGAATATTCTTGATCTGAAAAATCTTCAACATTTATTTCTTTTTTAGCAAATCTTTTTTTAAATAATTTTCTATATGTTGGATGATGGAAAATCATCGTTTCATATTCTGCTGTAAAAAAGTTTTTTAAAATATATTCTTTTTCACTTGCAGATAAATCTTCAACAGGTGTAACTGTCAGACTTGAATGAATATCATGAAACCCATTTTCAGAATAATCTATAATACTATCAATCAACGCAGGAACAACATTAAAATTTAATTTGATATTAGGATGTTTTTCTAATATCAAAACCATATCCAAATAATCTTTTACAGCATGGAGTCTTGCCCAAGGCATCAAATAAACAGAATCCAACTCATAAGCTGGTTGATGCATATGCCAATAAAATGCAATTGATAACTTTTTTAAACTTCCGTCCATTAAATTCATTATATCAAAAAAAACTATAATTGACGACCGTTTATTAACTATTATTTTTCATCCAATCTGAAAATAAATTTAATGTTATTTTCAATTTTTCTGGATTATTGCAATATCCCATTCTCAAAAACTTATCCATTTCTAACGTCTCTCCTGGAAGAAACAATATTCCAGTATCTTTTAATAGCTTTTTACATAAATCATAAGAAGACATTTCTAAATCATAATGAATAAAAGCACTTGTTGCACCATTTGGAATAACACAACTTATATGAGATTCTGTTTTTAACCAATCTTTTAAAATTTCAAGACCTTTTTCTCGTTTTATTATATTTCTTTCAAATATTTTTTCTTTATTTTCAATTGCAATTGATGCAAAATAATCATCTAATATACTCACACTAATTGTATTATACTCTCTATGGTGATTTATATTATTAATAACATTTTTTGAGGTTACAACCCAACCGACTCTTAAACCCGCAAGAGAAAATGCTTTTGATAAAGATGAAGTCGAAATACCTTTTTCATATAAATCAGCAATTGAAGTTGTATTGTATTTTTCATCAGAAACAATACCTCTATATACTTCATCAACTAATATATAAGCACCATTTGATACAGATATTATTTCTTTCATTAAATCATCAGTTATGACAGAACCTGTCGGGTTATTAGGATTTGTCATTGATATCAACTTTGTTTTTGGACTGATTAACGACTTTAATTCATTAATATCAGGCAACCAATTATTTTCAGGTTTCAATAATAACTTTTTGACATTGGCACCTAATGATTCTGGAATCGAATAATGTTGTTGGTAAGCAGGTAATATTGAAATTACTTCATCTCCCTTTTCCACTAATGCCTTATATACAAGTTCATTTGCACCTATTGCACCATGTGTAACAGTTATATTTTCTAAGGTTTGAGAATTATACATTGATAAAATTGCTTCTTTTAACCTTTGAGATCCTTGAATATCACCATATCCTAATTTTTTGTTATATAACTCCTTTAAAACAAAACTACGTCCCTCTTCATTTCCCCCTATCTCTAAAAGCTCTTTTATAGACATAGAATCAATACAAATATCAGCTAAATTATATTTAGCTTTTGGTTCATACTCATTAAACCATTCTTCTACTTTAAATTTATCTATATGCATTTTTAACCTATGAATTTTTTAACTTTTATTTCTTGTTCAGTCGCAAGAGCAACTCCAACTAAATTACCAGAATATATTAACCCGACCATGCCTGCAATTCCTGCTCTTGGATATATCTGTAAACCATTTGAAACTCTTTTTATTTCCACATCATTTATAACAACTTTTTGCAGAGGGATTTTATCTATTGAAGGAGTTATATTTTTTTCAACAACAACATATGATGATAAATCATCTAACTTGATAGAATCTTCAAGCTTAAAATCACCTGCTTGGACTCTTACTAATTTAGAAAGATAAGCTCCACATTCTAAATCGTTGCCAATATCAAAACCTAAACTTCTTATATAAGTTCCTTTTGAGCATTTAACATAAATTTCTGCTTGTTGTTGCTCATCATCAAAAGAAAGTAATTCTATTTTTTCTATTACAACTTTTCTTGATTTAATCTCAACATCCTTACCTTCTCTTGCATATTCATAAAGTTTTTTTCCATTAACTTTTAGTGCAGAATAAATTGGAGGAACTTGCTCTATTTCTCCTTCATATTTTTTCAAAATATTGATAACATCATCTTTAGAAATTTTCTTGCTACTCTGTGATACAAATTGTCCCTCTATATCATAAGTATCAGTTGTTTTGCCAAATTGAAGAGTTGCAATATAAGCTTTATCATCGGCTAAATATTCTATCAGCCTTGTAGCTTTACCTATACATATAGGTAAAACACCTTCAGCAAAAGGATCTAATGTCCCAGTGTGCCCGATTTGTTTAATTTTAGTCACACGACGCAAAACAGCAACGACATCATGAGATGTCATACCTTTAGGTTTATATACATTCAAAAAACCTTGCATTGATTAGATTTCGCCTCTTGAAATCTTATTGATTAATTCAGTAACTCTTGAACCTTCTTCAAGACCATTTGAATAAACAAATCGTAATTCTGGAGTTAATCTTAATCTAATTCTACGACCTACTTCGTATCTAATTTTTGGAGTACTTTTTTCTATTACTTCTTTAGATTTTTCAATTTGTTCTTCTGAACCCAAAACACTATAAATAACTTTTGCATAAGAGTTATCATGAGATACTTCTACATCTACAATTGATACAACACCTTCTAAACCTCTTACTTCTCGTCTTAAGATATCAGAGATTTCTCTCATTAATTCTTTTCTTACACGTTCATTTCTTAAAGTCATGATTTACTCCTAAACTACTATACTTCTTATGATACATGAAATTATTTGTATAATCAATCGGGAATTATAGCAATTTTTTTTATTTTTGCTTTTTTAATAAGTGATGAATATTGGAAGAAAAATAAGTACATATACTAAAGCCCTTGGGTTATCTGCTGTAATTGGTCTTGGTTCTTGTGGAGAACAAGTAAACAAAGCTGCACATGTAAATATAGATACTATAAGCTGTTCAACAAAAAAACTCATTTCTATACTTGAAAGAGGAGATAGAGAAGCAACTAGATTAATTAACGTACCTAAAAATACAAAAATTATTACAGCAGATGAAATATCGAAATATTCTCCTAATGACACCTTAGGAGCCTTATATTATAGAGTGTATGCAGGAAAAGCTGATAAAGCTATTAGAAAAATCAATGGAGATAAAGGGACTTTAGTAACTGTAGGACAAGGAATTACAGGATTAAATAGTATTAAGCTTGCAAATGGACAACAGGCATTTGAAGGAGATTATATTTCTGAAAAAATGGCTGATAGCCTACTTAATCTTGCGATTAATCAAAAGGACTCTATTTTAAAAGCTAATATTGCAGATTCTACATACAAAAAATTAAAACAAAATGAAAAAGATGCAGTTATTGCATATTTATACAATGTTAATGAATCATTGCTTCAAAAAGCTCCAAAAGGGAAATCATTCTTTGAAAATTTGTCAGAAGAAAACATGGGAATAGTTCAATCAAAATTCAATGTTTCTCCGAGTGCCGAATGCGCTAAAGCCGGATTAGCAAAAAGGAACTTAGTAAAACTTTTAATTTTCGGAAATGGTAAAATATATCCTGATAAAGTTGCAAAGGATAACTTTGAGAAACAAATAAATATTGTCAAAACACATAAAAAAGGAAATAAACTATTAAAAGAAGTCTTTGATATAGTAAAACAATATGGAGTAGATTCTCTTAATCTTGAAAAGACAAAAAAAATAGTATTTAATAAATAAAATATTTAAAGCAGAATTTGCCAAATTATCAACCAATAAAGAGCATGAAAAAATAAAAAGTTACAATATTTACAAAAATATCAATTTTTAAAAACAAATAAACTTTATAACAATATAAGGTCAGTGTTATAAGGATTTTATTAATGGTTAATATGAATTTAATTGGGAAAAATGTTAAAACAGTAGCTCAAAACACCTTAAAAAGCACCCAAAAAGTTATAAATAAAGCAACAAAACATATACCTGATTCCTATGAAAGAATTGCTTTTGATGGAGCATATGAACCTTCAGTATATGATGCTATTCGAGCTCACATGTATCCTCAATTATTCACGAATTATAATGTTTCTAAAACAGTAGTAAAAGGAAAATCTAACGAGATATTTGAACATCTTAAAGAATTAAATGAACAATTTTCAAAACCAGGAAAAGAAATAAGACTTGCACCTATTGGCAATAATAGTGTTAGAGGTCGTAATATTGTAACTTTACCCAAATCAGCACTTGAAAAAACAAAAGAAAATGGAATCGAAAGAATTGTAGATTTAAGAGCTGAAGTAAACTCTACTCTAAATGGAAGATTAAAGGTAGATAACGGAAAAAATTATGTTGATGGGCTTGAATATATACACGTTCCACTAAATTACAATAATGGACTAGATGATCTTCAAGCTATTAAAACATTTCCTAAATTTTTTGAAGCTATGGACAAAGGGAATGTTTATATAGGTTGCAACATGGGATCTCATAGAACAGATTTTGCAGTAGCACTCAACTATGCCTTAAATACAAATACAAAAGAGGCACAACCTATTTTATATTTAAAGCCAAATGATGTTACCTGTGGAATACAACGCGTATTTAAAAAAATACAAAAAATGACGCCAGAAGAATTACAAACTTTAGGTTTAACTCCTGAATTTATGCAACGATTACCTAAAAATAAAGAAGAATTAAATCAAAGATTAGTTAAAATTACAAATGCAACAATGGAAGCAAAATAAGATGCAAATAAAAAATAAACAAAATTTACAAATAAGAAATATAAAATTCTCATCAAAAAATAAAAAAGATATAATTATCAATTATACAAAACCTCATATAAGTAAAAATATTCCTACAAATATTGAATTTTATAAAACCTATCAAAATATAGGAATAATAACACCTAAATTCAACAATATTGACTTTGAAAAAATAAAACAACTTGGAATAACAAATCTAAAACAAGTTGAGAATAAAGGATTTCGAGGAGAAAGTCTATCTGCTGACAGAAACAATAAATATCTTCCTCAAATAAAGAATTATGGAATAAATACAATAATTGACCTTAGAACCTCTGATTATACAGAAAAATTTAAACATAAATGCGAAAACCTAGGTTTCAATTATTATCATATCCCTATAGATTCAAAAACAATATCAGATAGAGAAATTATAAATAATCTCCCTTCACTATTTAAAAAATTAGATGATGGCAACTTTTACATAGCTTGTGCACAAGGGAAACATAGAACAGACATAGCACTTGCACTGAACTACTTATTTAATCCAAAGTATAAAGGTAATCCACCTACTATGCATGGACATATTGAGAATGGAAAAATGAGAACTCAAGATATATTTACTAGAGCAAACAGCATCTATAAAGAGTTAAACAATAATGATAAAAATTTGTTAGGTTGGAACAAAGAATTTGACGAAAATTTCAAAATAAGAAAACAAAAATTAGTTGAGTTTAACGAAGATTAACATTTTTAACACATAAAGTTTGTTTATGGTAAAATAATAATGAGGATAGTGAAAATTAGGAGAGATGAATGACACAGAATTATGATGCCAGTAATATTAGGGTATTAGAAGGCTTAGAAGCAGTTAGAATGCGTCCTGGGATGTATATTGGTTCAACTTCTCAAAGAGGTTTACACCACTGTATATACGAGATTGTTGATAACTCAATTGACGAATCTTTAGCAGGATATTGTACAGAAATACATGTTACTGTACATAAAGATAATAGTGTAACAGTAGAAGATAATGGTCGTGGTATTCCTGTTGATATTAAACCTGAAACTGGTAAATCAGCTCTTGAAATTGTTCACACAGTTCTCCATGCCGGCGGAAAGTTTGGTGATGGCGGTTATAAAGTATCAGGCGGACTTCACGGTGTAGGGGCATCTGTTGTAAACGCACTATCTGAAAAAATGATTGTAGAAGTTTCTCGTCAAGGATATGTATGGAGACAAGAATACTTAAGAGGTGAACCTGTTGCTCCTGTTGAAAAAGGAAAAGAAACTCTTAAAACAGGTACAAAATCAACCTTCTGGCTTGATCCAGAAATCTTTACAGAAACAACTGTAATTGATGTTGATGTTATTGCAACAAGATTCAGAGAAATGGCTTTCTTAAACAAAGGTTTAAAAATTATTCTTCATGTGGATGCTGATAATAGCGAACAAGTATTCCACTATGAAGGCGGTATTGCAAGTTATGTTGAGTTTTTAAACCAAAATAAAAACCCATTATTTGAACAACCAATCTACATCGATAAACAAGTAGATGGAATGAGAGTTGAAATTGCAATGCAATATACAGATTCTTATAGTGAAAGTATTTTATCATTTGCTAACAATATCAACACACATTCAGGAGGTACTCACTTAACTGGGTTCAGAAACGGTATTACTCGTGTATTAAATGACTATGCAAGAAAAAGTAATATCCTAAAAGATTCAGAACAAAACCTTTCAGGTGATGACGTAAGAGAAGGTTTAACAGCTATCGTTAGTGTTAAACTTAGCAACCCTGAATTCGAAGGTCAAACAAAAGAAAAACTAGGCAGCCAAGAAGCAATGGGTGCAGTTCAAGATGCTATTCGTGAAAAATTCCAAGAATGGTTAGAATTTAACCCTAAAATGGCTAAAACAATTATTGAAAAAACACTTCAAGCTCAAAGAGCTAGAGAAGCTGCAAGAAAAGCTAGAGAATTAACAAGAAGAAAAACTGTTCTTGAAAATTCAACTCTACCTGGTAAACTTGCAGACTGTTCAAACAGAGAACCTGAAAATTGCGAAATTTACCTTGTTGAGGGTGATTCTGCTGGTGGTTCTGCAAAACAAGGCAGAAACAGAATGTTCCAAGCAATCCTACCTCTAAGAGGTAAAATCCTTAACGTTGAAAAAGCTAGACTTGATAAAATCTATGCTAACAACGAAATTCAATCTATGGTACAAGCATTTGGTATCAAAATCAGTAGAAACCCAGAAGATGTTGATATTTCTAAATTGAGATACCACAAAATCATCATCATGACAGATGCTGACGTTGATGGTGCTCACATTAGAACATTAATGTTAACATTCTTCTTTAGATATGCTCGTCCAATGATTGAACAAGGATACGTTTATATCGCTCAACCACCATTATTTAAGATTACATCAGGTAAAACTGCTGAATACTTATATGATGAAAGAGCATTAGATAAAATGTTAAAAGAAAGAGGTATAAAATCTCTTAGCCTTTCAAATAAAGCAAGAACAATTACTAAAACTGGTGATGAATTAATTGAGTTATTAACAAATATGAGTGCATACTATAAATCATACAATAACCCAATTTTAAACATCATTCCAGCAGTTGTTCTAAGAGGTTTGATCCGTTCAAATGTTACAGCGGAAGATTTTGAAGATCAAGCAAAAATGACTGAAGTTGTTGATTATCTTCAAAGATATCTTAAAGATCACGCTGAAAACTATAATATTACTGAAGCTAAAAATTATAAGCTTGAACTTAAATATAACGCTGAAAATGCAAAATATAATATCAAACTTGATGTTGGTGAAGATGATCATATTACAATAACATCAAATATCATCAAGAGTTCAGAATTTAAACGTTTCAAAAATTCTTATCCTCAAATAAGAGATTTCTTAATTGAAGAAGAAGGAAACTTAAATCTTGAAACAGATACAGACAAAATTGAAATTACATCATTTGAACAACTTCATAAAATCATTGATGATAGAGGGCAAAAAGGTCTAACAATTCAACGATTCAAAGGTTTAGGAGAAATGATGCCTGAACAATTATGGGATACAACAATGAATCCTAAGACTAGAACTTTATTAAAGGTTAGTATTGAAGATGCAATGATGTGCGACCAATTATTTGATATCCTTATGGGTGATAAAGTTGAGCCTAGACGTGACTTTATCCAAACTCACGCAGTATATGCAACTAATATTGATACATAGGATAAAATAATAAATAAAATTAATTTAGAAATTAAGGGCATATTTAATATGCCCTTGTATTAATTATAAGAAATGGAAAGAAGATAAAAATGAAAAGAGAAATGATTTTTTTAGGGCCACCAGCTTGTGGTAAAGGAACACAAACAAGTAAATTAGCAGAATATTTTAATCTACCTCACGTTGATACAGGTTCATTATTAAGAGCTGAGATATCTGCAGGAACAGAAAACGGTAAAATTGCTAAACAATTTATTGATAAAGGACAATTAGTACCTGTTGAATTGGTTGCTAAAATAATCAAAGATAGATTATCTCAAAAAGATTGTGAAAACGGATACATTTTAGACGGGTTCCCAAGAAGTGCAGAACAAGCAGATATGCTAACTAAAATAAACGAAGAAATTGATAGAGATAAAGAAACTTCATTCAAAGCTGTTTATTTTGATTTAGACCAAGAGATTCTTATTTCAAGAATAGTTAACAGACGTTCTTGCCCTAAATGCGGTGAAATTTATAACATTAAATTCCACCCACCAAAAGTTGAAGGAATCTGCGATAAATGTGGAGCTGAATTAACTCAAAGAAAAGATGACAACGAAGAAACAGCAAAAGCAAGATTTGAAACATACTTCAAAGAAACTGCACCACTTGTAGATTATTACAAAAATAAAAATGTATTAAGAACTATAGATGCAAATGGCAGTATTGATGAAGTATGGGAAAGATTATTGAAGGTAGTAAATGATTAAAAGAAAATCAAAAGATGAAATAAAAAGAATGCGTCATGCAGGGCATATTGTTGCACTTGTTCATCAAGAAATGAGAAAAGTTGTTGAACCTGGCATCAGCACCAAAGAACTTGATGATATTGCAATGCGAATAATAAAAGAAAACAAAGCAATCCCAACATTTTTAGGATACTCTGGTTTTCCTGCTTGCATATGCACATCAATTAATGAGAAAATTGTCCATGGTATTCCTTCAAAAGATGAAATTCTAAAAGAAGGTGACATCATTGCAATTGATGTTGGAGCAACTTATGGTGGAATGGTTGGAGATAGTGCTTGGTCTTATGCAGTAGGCAAAATTTCAGAAGACAAACAGCGTCTTATGAAAGTAACAGAAGAAGCTCTATTTGCGGGTATCTCAAAAATGAGAGCTGGGAATGTTCTTGATGATATATCAGGAGCAATAGAAGATGTTGCTAACAGAGAAAAAATGGGAATTGTAAGAAACTATGGTGGACACGGAGTTGGACATCAAATGCATGAAGATCCATTTTTATTCAATTTTAGAGTTGGCAACCAAACTAAATTAAAAAGTGGCTATGTAATTGCAATCGAACCAATGTTAAACCTTGGTTGTGATGATGTAGTTGTTTTAGATGACCAATGGTCAGTAGTAACTAAAGACGGTAAAGCATCTGCTCACTTTGAACATACTGTTCTTTGTACAGATGATGAACCTATTCTAATGACAACACTTATGGAATAGATAGTTGTCAAAATAAAAAGCTAAAATAAATAAAACCCTTAAAGAAAATTATCTTTAAGGGTTTTATTTATACTTATATAACATTAACAGTATATTACAGAAATATTTTTTATTTGACCTTTTTTACCTGATATTGCAACTTTATCATGGGTATCTATATTTATAAAACCGTTATTATCACCATTAATCATTATAGTATCTTTGTGCGCTTTTTTATCATCACCATAAGCTTTACCAGAGCCTTGTTGTGCTAAAATTCCACCATTAAAGTCACCTTTTATTTTAATAACATCACTACCTTTATTAGGTTTAAAGAAGCTACCACCAGTTGTTATTACAGATCCAGTACCCCAAAAACGATTATATTGATTATATGTACAATTATCTAAAGCAGTTACATTATTACCTGACCCTTGATTAATATATTTCACATGAGAATTCTTAACATAAAGTTTATCATCTGCACTAGTACCATATACAGAAACTTTTTTTGCATCATAAATTTTTATAACACCATCATCAGTTTCCTCAACTTTTCCTTCTCCAGCCGCCATACTAATTTTAGTACCTGTAGATGTTGTATAATAATCTTTCCCTGTAATTTTGCTTTTTATATTTGTAAAAAAGCCAGTCGTTGGTTGTAAATCCATAACTACTCCTATGCACAACTTATACACCTTATATTATAAATAAAACTTTAAGAATTATATTTTTGCCTAATTATTAAGACATATTAAAACAAGTAAAAAGTAGGTATTAGCTAGATTTCTAATACCTACTTTAAATTTTAAATTGCTATATTACTAAATAACAGCTTATTAAAAAGTTATTTAGCTTCTACAACTGCTTGAGCTGCTGCAAGTTTTGCTTGAGGAACTCTGAATGGAGAACAAGATACATAGTTCAAACCAATTCTGTGACAGAATTTAACTGAATCCGGATCTCCACCGTGTTCACCACAAACACCACCAAGTAATTTTGGATTTACAGCTTTACCTTTTTCCATAGCCATTTCGATTAATTGACCAACACCATCTTGGTCTAATGTTTCGAATGGGTTAGCAGGTAAGATTTTTTGCTCTACGTAGTTTTTCAAGAATTTACCTTCAGCATCATCTCTTGAATAACCAAATGTCATTTGAGTTAAGTCGTTTGTACCAAATGAGAAGAATTCAGCATGTTCTGCAACTTTATCAGCTGTTAATGCTGCACGAGGAATTTCAATCATTGTACCGAATTTGTATTCAATTTCAATTCCTTTTTCAGCCATAACATCTTTAGCAACACGAACTAAAATATCTTCTGCTGTTTTTAACTCATTTACGTGACCAATTAGTGGAATCATAACGTAAGGATGTACTTTATGTCCTTCTTTTGCTAAATCACAGCAAGCTTCGAAGATTGCTCTAACTTGCATTTCGTTGATTTCAGGATATGTTAAACCTAAACGGCATCCACGTAATCCCATCATTGGGTTAGATTCTGATAAACCTTCAACGATTTCTAACATTTTTGCATCTTCTGAACAATCTTGACCAAGTGCTTTTTTAGTAGCTACTTTTTCAATTAATTCAACTTTAGATGGTAAGAATTCGTGTAAAGGTGGATCTAAAAGTCTTACTGTTAAAGGTAAATCACCTAATGCTTTGAACATTGCATAGAAATCAGCATATTGCATTGGAAGAAGTTTATCTAATGCTTCTTTTCTAGCTTCTGCAGTTCCTGCAATAATCATTTTTTGAACCCAAGGTAATCTATCTGGATCCATGAACATGTGTTCTGTTCTACATAAACCAACACCTTGAGCACCGAATTTTAATGCGTTTTCAATATCTTTTGGAGTATCAGCGTTTGCTTCTACTGTCATTGTTTTAATTTCATCTACCCAGTTAAAGAAAGTAGTGAAGTTTTCATCAATACCAGCTTCAACAAGTTTAACAGCTCCTGCCATAACTTCACCAGTACCACCATCAAGAGAAATAATATCATCTTTCTTGTAAACAGTACCATCAGCACCTGTTAATGTTTCAGCTTCTAAGTTGATAATTAAGTCTTCACAACCAGATACACAAGGTTTACCCATACCTTTTGCAACTACTGCTGCGTGAGATGTTGCACCACCTCTTAAAGTTAATACACCTTGAGCAACTGCCATACCATGGATATCATCTGGACAAGTTTCTATTCTTACTAAGATAACTTTTTCTCCGTTTGCACCACGTTCTGCAGCTTCTTCTGTATCAAATACAATTTTACCAACAGCAGCACCTGGAGATGCGTTTACACCTGTTGATATTTTATGAGCTTCTTTTTTAGCTTGTGTATCAAAGTTTGGTAATAAAATTTGATATACTGAATATGGATCAACTAATTGAATTGCTCTTTCTTTAGTAATGATTCCTTCATTACACATATCTACTGCAATTTTTACAGCAGCTTTAGCAGTTCTTTTACCACTACGTGTTTGAAGAATCCATAATTTACCACGTTCAATAGTAAATTCCATATCTTGAACGTCTTTATAACCTAATTCTAATTTTTTAGCAATATCAACATATTGTTTGTATAATTCTGGCATTTCTGATTCTAATTGAGCGATTTGTTTTGGTGTTCTAATACCTGCAACAACGTCTTCACCTTGAGCATTTGTTAAATATTCACCATAGAATTTATTTTCACCTGTTGCAGGGTTTCTTGTAAATGAAACACCTGTTGCACAGTCATCACCCATATTACCGAATACCATTGTTTGTACGTTTACTGCTGTACCGAAATTGTGATCAATTTTGTTCATATTTCTGTATGCAACAGCACGTGGAATATTCCAAGATCTAAATACTGCTTCAATTGCTTCTTGTAATTGAACATATGGATCTTGAGGGAATTCTTTTCCTGTTACTTCTTTAATAACATTTTTATATATTGGAATTAATGACTTCCATCCATCGGCAGAAATTTCAGTATCAGACTTAACTCCTTCTCTTTCTTTTACTTTTTCTACTTCTGATTCGAAGTATTTTTGTCTATCCATTTCCCAAGCAACTGAACCAAACATTGTTAAGAAACGGCGATATGAATCATAGCAAAATCTAGGATTATTTGTTAATTTAATCATAGCTTCTACTGTATCATCGTTTAAACCTAAGTTTAAAATAGTTTCCATCATACCAGGCATTGAAACTCTTGCACCTGAACGAACAGATACTAATAATGGATTTTCACTATCTCCGAATTTTTTACCAGTTTGAGATTCAACATCTGCTAAAGCTTTTTTTACTTCATCCATCAAACCTTCTGGCATTTTATTACCATTGTTGATGTATTCCATACAAGTTTCTGTTGTAATTGTTAACCCTGGAGGTACAGGTAAGCCTAAGTTAGTCATTTCTGCTAAGTTAGCACCTTTACCGCCCAAAAGGTTACGCATATCAGCATTTCCTTCTCTGAAAAGCCATACTCTTTTTTCTGCCATTGTTTTCTCCTTTTTGAACATTTAAAAACTACCGTCATTATTGTATCACAAAAACATTTCAAATATAGAATATTTTAGTAAAAAATTTTGTAAATTAAAAAGAGGATATTCAATAAATGAATACCCTCTTAAATTTTTAATTAAATCAAAGATTTAACTATACAGAAGCTAAAGAAGAAGCTTCTCTAACAACAGCTTGTAATGCTTCTAAAGCATCTGCTGGAAGAGCATCTTTTCCTGCTTTTTCTGTTTCTCTTGATTTAACAAATTCGATTCTATCGTTCATACGAGCAACGAATTCAGATGCATATTCTTTATTAGAGAATGAAGCATCAAATCCTTCGATATCCATAATTTCGATATCTGAGAAGTTTTCCCATTTATGGAATTTAGCTGAACCTTCAACGATAGCTTCGATAATTCCTAAAGTATGTTTAGGTTGAACTTTTGTACCCATAAATTCACCTGTATTTAAGATGTAGCAATCAACGCCATCTTCAATTAATTTTTTGAATCTAGTGTAGTCTACTTCTAATGGGTAAACTCTGAATGGGTTAGCATATGGTTCAACAACTAATGCGTTAGGGTCAACACCTTTAGCTAATCTTTCAGCTGAAGAACGTTTTGTTGCTAATGTAGCACCCATAGCTGAACCTAAAGCAGCTCCTGATAATTTTAATACAGGAGGAATTGTAGGGTCTTTCATTAACCAGAAGATAGCATCGATTGGTTGATCAATTCTATCAACTCTGTTTGGAGACCACAATTTAGATTTAACAGCACGACCGTTACCATTTCTTACGTCTTCAGTAATTGAAACAACTTTGCCATCTGCTAATTGAATAGCACCAGCATTTTGTTGAGTTAAGATATATTTGTTATCTTCACATCCGATTGGATAATCTGCTGTTTTATCGAAATATGCAGGTTCTAAAGCGATTGTGTATTTGTCATGAACATTGATAACAAATGCGTCATCGTGAAGAACTGTAATATCATATTTGTTATTGTGTTTTGCGTGAGTAATTGTTGATTTACCTGAACCAGATAGACCGAATACAGCAACTTGGAATGATTTTCCACCATCTAAATTGTAACGTTTCATACCACCGTGGCAAGAAGCATATCCGTTTCTAGCTGCACAACCCCAAGCTAGAGTTAATGTTCCTTTTTTGTGTTCACCAAAGTATCTCATACCTAAGATTGCTGCACAGTTATGTTCTGGATCAAAGAATGTTAATCCGTATGGGAAGTCAGGATGTGACCAATCAGGATCTGAATATACATAGATATCACCTTCTGGAATTGGTTTTGATGAATCATACATTTTTGAATATTCTTCATTAATGTATTGGAAGTTTAACATCCAAGAATACATAATATTTTCAAATCCTTCTGGGATTAATAAATGAGCTTTTACCATAAAGTCATTTTCTAAACCAACAACAACTTCAGTTTTATACATTAATCTATCACGAGAAGAATAAATTGCTTCACGGATGATTGGTAATAATTCTTTTAAATCGCAGTTTGGTTCACCAACGATTTTTCTTGCAGCTGCACAACGGCCAACTACTGTACCATCGTTGAATAATAATTGGTTAGCGCCTTTTGGTAAACCAATTTTTTCTGGTTCATATACAGGCATGCCTGTTAATTCAATTGTTCCAGGGCTGCTTTTTGCTAATTTGTAAGCTTCTGAAACTGATTTTACTTCTTCTACATTGTTTCCGAAGAATGGAGCAGTAATAGTTGCTCTTGCAGCTGAAATGATAGATTTCAAGCTCTCTGCACTTTCGTAAAATTCGATTGTACTCATAAAATTTTTCTCCTTTATTTTTACATCTATATGATGCTACCCTATAATATCTCTCAAAGATAGATTTATTTCAAGACATTATAACAAAAAAAATACCAGATAAACTGGTATTTTTATAATATATTTATATTTAATAAAAATGGTGAACACAATGCCCACCATTTTTGTTTATACATTAGTCGTTTCCGACATTTTTATAGAGTTTTTTCCATTTATCTGAATAAGTTGTATGTAGCAATTCATGAGATAAGTGAGAACCTGGTTTTTCAAGATGTTTTTCATAAAGTTCCTTGATTTCAGGATTTTCATGAGATTTGCGCCATTCATCTGTCGCATCATCTTCATATAAACCTTCTGCTCTTTTTTCTCTAATTGATAAATCATCACAGCTTTGAGGTTGTCCTCCACCATTGATACAACCTCCAGGACAAGCCATTACTTCTAATAATTGATAATCTGCTTTTCCGGCTTTAATTTCTTCCATACATTTTTCTGCTTCTTTCAATGTATTAACAATTTTCACCTTAATTTTTGTTCCTTTTAAATCAAGCTCAACTGTTTTTACTAAATTAGTTCCACGCATTGGAGTTATAACAAAATCTTTTAACTCCTCGCCTGTTACCATTTGATATGCTGTTCTTGCAGCAGCTTCTGCTACACCACCTGATACACCAAATATTGTTGCAGCACCTGAATATTTACCGAATGGAGAATCTGCATTTATTGGTTCTAATGCATTAAAATCAACACCCGCTGATTTTATCAATCGACCAAGCTCTTGAGTTGTTAATACATAATCAATTTCGTATGTACCATCTTCTCTTCTAAATTCTTTTTTAATTGCCTCAGCTTTTTTAGCTGTACAAGGCATTATAGAAACGCTTACAATATTTTCATTTGTTATCTCTGGATAATATTCAGGAACAAATTTCTTTATAATTGCACCCATCATACCTTGTGGAGATTTACAACTTGATAAATGCTCCAACATTTCAGGATATTCTGTTTCTAAATATCTTACCCAGCCTGGACAACAAGATGTAAATAATGGTAATTTGCCACCATTTTTCACTCTATCAACAAACTCTGTTGCTTCTTCCATTATTGTTAAATCGGCTGAGAAGTTTGTATCAAATACTAAATCAAAACCAATTGCTTTTAACGCCGCATTAATTTTCTTTGTAGAATTAACACCAGGTTCAAGTCCAAACATTTCACCTATTGCTACACGAACAGATGGTGCAAATTGAACAACAACTTTTTTATCAGGATTATTTAATTCTTTCCATACATCATCAACTTGTGATTTTATAGTTAAAGCTCCTGTCGGACAAACAGCAACGCATTGACCGCAATATACGCATTCACTTGTTGCTAATGCCCTGCCTGCCATTGGTTGAACAACGGTATTAGCACCACGATTTGCAAAACCTAATACTTGTAATCCGTGATATTGATTACAAGCTCTTACACAAGCTCCACATAAAATACACTTGTTTACATCTCTTACAATTGATGGAGAAGAATCATCTATTGGACGCATTTCTTTTCTTTGAACATATTTTGATACATCCTTAATACCATATTCTTCTGCATATTTTTGTAACTCACAACTACCTGATTTATCACAAGTTGTACATTCTCTATCATGATTTGCAAGTAATAATTCTAATACAGTTTTTCTTATTCTTCTTACTTTTGCAGAGTTTGTATGAATTACTAATCCATCTTGAGGTGGCATTGTACAAGAAGATTGAATCCCTCTTCCTTCAATTTCCACAACACACATTCTGCAAGCGCCAAATGCATCTTTTAAATCAGGTCTATAACAGAAAGTAGGAACATTAAATCCATTCTTTCTGATTACTTCTAATATATTTGCCTCATTGGTAAATTCACACTCTTTACCATTTATTATCATTTTACCCATTATTTTTATTCCTCATATCTTAAAACTGTTTTATTGCCTTGAATGGACACGCTGATATACAAGCGCCACATTTTATACATTTTTCCTGATCAATTACAAATGGTGATTTCAATTCACCTGATATTGCATGTGCTGGACAATTTCTTGCACATTTTGAACAACCTTTACACAAATCAGGATCGATAGAATATGTCTTTAATGCTGTACATACTCCAGCTGGACATTTCTTATCTTTAATATGAGCAATATATTCATCTCTAAAATATTTCAATGTTGATAAAACAGGATTTGGTGCAGTTTTTCCTAATCCACATAATGAACCATCATTCACTGCATGTGCCAATTCCTCTAATGTATCTAAATCCTCCATTGTACCGTTACCTTTTACAATTCTTTCAAGGATTTTCAACATATTTTTTGTTCCTTCTCTACAAGGAACACATTTCCCACAACTTTCGTGTTGAGTAAAGTTCATGAAGAATCTTGCTACTTCTACAATACAAGTATCTTCAGCCATAACTACAAGCCCACCTGAACCAACCATTGCACCTACACTTCTTAAAGTGTCATAATCCATTGGTAAATCTAAGTGCTCTTCTGTTAAACAACCACCAGATGGACCTCCAATTTGAGCTGCTTTGAACTTTTTACCATCTCTAATACCGCCACCGATATCAAAAATAATTTCTCTTAAAGTTGTTCCCATTGGAACCTCAATTAAACCTGTATTATTAACTTCACCTGTTAAAGCGAAAGTCTTAGTACCTTTTGATTTTTCTGTACCCATTTGAGCAAACCAATCAGCACCTTTTCTCATAATTACAGGAATATTTGCCAATGTTTCAACGTTATTAATTAATGTTGGTCTACCAAACAAACCTTTATTAGCAGGGAATGGTGGTTTTGGTCTTGGCATACCACGTTCACCTTCTATTGATGCAATTAAAGCTGTTTCTTCACCACATACAAATGCACCTGCACCTTCTTTAATATGAATTGTGAAACTGAAATCTGAACCCATTATATTTTGGCCTAAATAACCTGCTTTTTCTGCTTGTTCGATAGCTATTTTTAATCTCTTGATAGCCAATGGATATTCTGCTCTTACATAAATATATGCTTCGTTAGCACCAACTGCAAAACCTGCTATTGCCATACCTTCTAATAGTTTATGAGGATCTCCTTCCATTACACTTCTATCCATAAATGCTCCAGGATCACCTTCATCACCATTACATACTACATAAGATTTTCCTCCTTTATTTGCAGCTGTAAATCTCCATTTTGTTCCTGTTGGAAAGCCCCCGCCACCACGGCCTCTTAAGCCTGATTTTTCTATTTCATCAATTACTTTATCAGGATTATTTTCCTTTAAAACATTTGATAAGGCCTCATATGCATGAACTGAAATGGCTTCATCTAAACATTCTGCATTTATATGACCACAATTTTCTAATGCAGTTCTTACTTGTTTTGCATAAAAATTAATTTCTTCACTCTTATAAATATGCTCACCTGAATTTGGATCAACATACAATAATCTTTCAACAGGAACACCTTTTACAATATGACTATCATAAATTTCTTGAACATCAGCTTCTTTTACCTTTACATAAGCAGTATGTAATGCAGGTATTATTACTAATACACCCTGTTCACAAAAACCATGACACCCTGTTGGAACAATTGTCATTTTTTCATAATCTGTTAAAGCAGAAACATTTACACCTAATTCTTTAAATTTTTCAATAACCTTTAATGAACCATTTGCAATACATCCTGTTCCTGTACATACTAAAACTCTCAATCCTTGTTTGGACATCTCTTTTTTAACACGTTCTTGCTCTTGTTTTATATCTATATTTAATTCTGTCATTAGTTTGATTCCTCCTTAATGATTGTATCAATGATTATGCCTATAGCATCTGATGTCATTTGAGGATAAACCTTGTCATTGATTACAACTACAGGAGCTAATCCACAAGCACCCAAACAACTTACTATCTCTAATGAGAACATTCCGTCCTCTGTTGTCATTCTTTTTTCGCCAACCCCTAATTTTGTTTTTACAGCATTCAATACACTCATTGAACCTCTTACGTGACAAGCTGTTCCATCACATACTTTTATTTTATATTTTCCTTTTGGCTCTAATGAGAACTGAGCATAAAAAGTTGCTACACCATATACTGTTGCAGGTGATAAACCTTCTATTTTTGTTCCTATAAAAGTCATTGCATCTTCAGGTAAGTATGTATACAATTCCTGAACTTGTTGTAAGATTGCGATTAAATTAGACTTCTTATATTCATAAGATGCCATAATTTCATCAATCTTTTTAAAATTAATCTGAGATTGACGTTCTGTAGTCATACTGGCTCCTTTATTCCTTTAATCGTTCTAAAACTCACAATATAACACCACTTTATTGTGATAAACTCCCTACATTATACGATTTAAAATAAAAATTGACAAGGACTTTCAATTATTTACATTAGCAAATTTATTTTTTAGAAGAATTATATATATATGAATCTTAATTCGGTATACCCAAGACTATTAATACCAAAGCAACAAATTCATGGAATTAACCCTAAATTAATTTATCCTAAAACAGGGCAAACACTTGAATTGCCAAGATTTATTTCAGAAGAAATGAGAGAAGCAAGAACAATGAATAAAATTGCAAAACACAATGATTACATTTTTTATTCAAACAGAATTCCTCCTAATGCAACACAAGCAGATATTATAAAATTAACTGACGATGATTTTACATACAAAAGAGCTGTATGGATTAATCCAAAAGATTCTAAACCATATTATTTATTAGAAAATTATAAAGAACAAAATGGGAATACCAATATTCGCATCTTAAATAAAGATGGAGAATTTATAAAAAATGCATCTTTACCAACAAAAGAAATAATCCTAACAGACTTAGATATCGGAGCAAAACCTAAAAAAAACATTTTAGGAATGAACTTTAGCCATACAGATTTAATAGAAATTATTACCAAAAGATATAATCCATTTGCAACATATAAAATTAAGCACATTGCAAATGACAATGATATGTTAAATCTAAAAAAAGAAATAACACCCAATACAAGTTGTTTATCAATGTCTTTTGGAATATATCATAATAAACCACCACTTAGCAAAACAGGAAGCGAAACAAAAGAAGTTATGCAATATAACATTAAAAAACTTGCACCAGAAGAACTTAATTTACTTGAAAAACATAAAGAACTTGGCAATAAAATAAGAGTTTTTGCAAGTAGTGGCAATGAAGGACATAGGAAAGTCGGAATATTATTTTTAAATACAGGTTTTGAAGGTGTTGGCGGGCTTGATAAAAAAGGACAAGTAGATATAAATTCAGCTTCAAGAAATAGCTATTTTACGCAACATTATGAGCCATATTCATTTGATATTTATAAAACAAAAAATGGAATAAATATAAGCGGATTAAAAGGTACTGATTTAGAACTTGATGACAATTTATTTATTACAGAAGGAAAAGTAATTGATAGAATCTCAGGAACATCTTTTTCTGCTCCTATTAGAGCAGCCAAAATTGCACTTAATGAAATGATGGACGGTATTCTTTAATTTAATCTTTATTGTTATAAATAAACTTATTTATATTATCCCACTCTTTTACAACTTTTTTGCTCCAGTCTTCTGCAGCAGCATAACCTCCGTGATGAACTTTTTCAGGAGTATTATTGCCTCTTTTTATGTACAATCTATTCAATGTAGAAGCAAGATTATCGATACTTTCTTCAAAACTTTTAGGTTGTTGAAAACCACCCTTTGCTCTTTTTAAACCTGCTAAATTATATTTTGTACCCTTTGCTGGAGTTTCTCCATAGTTTGACTCAGTATGAATTATTGACATCAAGAAAAGAGCATTTACACCATATTTTTCTTGAATATTAATAAATTCTTGTCCTAACCCTTTTAAAGGAGTATCTTTTAAATATTCATTTAAAACATCAGCACTACCTGTATATTTTTTAGTAATATCTGTATTTTTATTAACTTTAGGCATTAATGATGCTACATGCTTTTGAAATATTTCTATATAATTTTTAGGAGTATCTATTACTTCTATTTTTCTAGATTTATTATCTACCCTTAAAGCATCAACCGTTTGTGATAAATCAGGTTCAAATTCCTTTTTTAACATTAAATCAAATTCCGTTTTTATATCATCATTCCACTCTTTACCTTTATGTTTTTCAAAAACGGAATTAAAAGATTTTGACATTTTTTGAATATCATTAAAATCATCTTCGCTAACTATATTATCTTTAGAATTAAAATATTTTGGTTCTACACTTTTATTTTTATCTATTTCAAATGACATAATTAACCACCTCATACTTATCTAAATATTTTTACGATATTTTTATCAAAATCTTTAAATATTATAAACATTTTTTTACTTTTGTTTACAAAAAATAAAAAATAATCAAAAATATTACTATATAAGCATAAACTTATTTAAGTAGGTTAGTTGTAATGTCTCCAGAATATGTTCCTTCTTTAATTAAATGATAAGTACCATTTTCAAAAATATATGAATTAATAACATTCTTATTATGTGAAAATATTTTTGCAGAATAAGTTTTTTCTCTATTATTTGTATTAAATATAGACATCGTTACAATCGGATCCATAAATCTTCCATTCTCATTAAATCTTTTAACGGATCTTTCTAAAGAAACATTCTTAGGAGTTGGTATTTGAATAAAATCTATTTTATAACCTTTTTCAGCAGCCTGATTTATTATCTTATTTATACTCACATAATTCCCTGTTGTCTGATATATAAAATTCTTACCTTGATCTAACACCCTTGGTATAATTTCATTTTTCAAAATTTTACCGGAAGCATTATGTACAAGATTTGCTCCTTCTCCATTTTTATAAGCTTCCTTAAACATACCTTTTATATCATCTGCATCAGGAGTATAAAAAGAACTCTTATCTTCTTTCAAAATACTATTTATAATAGTTGACTTACCAGCTCCAGGAAGCCCATCTATTATTATCAACTTTCTTTCAGCTTTTATATTTTTTAATTTTTCATTCTCTATACTCAAAGTTTCTTTTAAAACTTTTTTATAATAATCAGAACCAACCTCTACAGGTTTTGACATTGCATTATTTTTCCTAATCTCTAAAAACTTATCATTATCAAATTGCGTCATTTTAACTTTGTTTAATGAAAAATATTTAAAATCTTCCTGAGGGATTAATTCTGCATAATCAGAGCATATTTGCATCAAATCAGAATTAGAAATTAAACCTTTTTTCCAATAATTAACAAGCATATTTTTAGGTAAATTAATATTAGTATCAATTACATTACCTTCTCCTGTAGTGGATACTTGAAAATTATATCTATACATCTTTTTTTGCAAATTTTTAAGAGATTCTGCATACTCATTTATATTCCCTAAAGCTTCATAATGTTCTTTTACTGAACATCGCAAATTATTATTTTGGCGTACTAAAACAGGTTCTTCCTTCTTAGACCAGAATTTTAATTTATTCCAAAAATCTTTTTTCTTAAATGTACCTGTTTTGAAATCAATATTTGAGTCATATTTAGGGTCTAAATTAAAATTATTATCAAATACATAGTTATATGTTTTATAATTGTCCTCTGTTGTAAAATGAACAACATAATTATTATTTATCTTTTTTACACCCATCTCATAAATATTTTGTGGATATAAATCATTAATTACAGATAATCGTTCTTGTAAAGCTGATATATTTGCATTTTTATCTTTACTTATATTTATTAAATCTTGCGATGGGAGTTTAAAAGCTAGAAGCTGCATTGCATTTTGTTTTTCTTCATCTGTGAAACTTGATAAGGTTTTAATATCATCAAATTTAAAGTTAAATATTCCATTTGCATTTTTTTGACGAGCAAAAGGTTTAACAAAATTAAGAGTTTCATCATTTAATTTTGAAGTTTGTAATAATTGATTAGGCGTAAATCTAAGCATTCCAGTATCATCCTTCAAAGATGATATTAAAAATAAAGATTTCAACTTTTCTTTAGACAAATTCATTAATTGTTTTAAGTCAAAAATATTGTATGAAAGATTATAATGTTCACTTAAATTCGCAAACTTATATAAGTAACCTCTTTTCTTAGGTTCAACAAAAGAAAAGTTTTTAGAAAACACATCCTTATCACATTTAGGCTGAGATATAAATAATGGTTTAAATGGAGTGATTATATTTTCTCGAGCTTCACATATATTATTATAGATTTTAGGGGTTATACAATTCATTTATTTCAACTTATTTATATATTTAAAATGTATTATATTTAACTAAAAAAGCTAAATATTTTTTTTGCTATATTTATTAAAAAACTTCTAGAAATTTACAAAATATTAAATTCTCGTTCTATAATTTGAGCTAAAGTCAATTTAAAAAACCTTCTATATTTAAATTTTTGCTTTTGCTCGACAAACAATTCTTCACAAAAATACTGCTCGACATAAAAATCTTCTGCAACAGTTAATAATACAATATCAGGTTTTAAATCAAATATCTTACGAGGCGATATAGCATTATAACCAACACTATCATCATATGTTAACTCTTCTAAATTCTCATATTTTTTATCAGAAACAGCTATAATATTTAAAGATGGTAAATCAAAACTAACCTTAATTTCTTGAAAATATTTTCCAACACCATAAAGTATAATTTTTTTATTTTTATACTTTATTTTCATTTTTTCAAATTGTTTATCTGCATTTTGCTTTTTAAATTCTTCTATATATTGCACTATCATTCCTCTATACTAAAATTTTCTTCAAGATGCTCATTATCTTGTTTATAATTTTTCAATAAAAAATATCTATTCGGTAAAATTTTAAAATGTGAATTAAAAACTTTATTAAAAAGATATCTATACATATTAACTAAAGTTGAATTATTAGGAATACAAGTTTTTAATTCTTCTTTTGGAGAATATATCGCAAACAAAATATTATAAACATTATTAGAAATACCATCAAAAACAATCGAATGATCAGAGTGCAAAAAGATCAAAGAATTTTTTTTCATTTTTTTCTTTATAGTATCTATATTTTTCAAAAACTGTTTATTTATATATTTTTGGTAAGGCATATAATATTTTAAATTAGATTGCTCTGTAAGAGGAATATCATTCCCATTTTCATCTTTTAAATAAGGATAGTGAGGAGCTAAAAGATGCATATAATAAAAAGTTGGTTGTTTATATGTTTTTAAACAAGCATTATTAAATATTGATAAAATTACATTTGGATTACTATAACTTGTTTGAAAATTTTTAATTGACAAAATATTCAACAAGGAAAAAATAAATATTAAAGCAATAATTGGATTAGTCTTAAATATAGCTTTATTTATGAAATCATTTTTCTCTATATAATTATGACTAATAAATGAAAAAAAAATATTACTATACACACATACAAATTTATAACCTATCTTTTTAAGAATTTTAAATAATTTACATTTTTCATAATATACCCACATTTTTTTTATTTGAGCTGGTTGCTCTCTTTCTGGAAAAAAATCATCAACATAGTTAAAATTTAAAAAAGAAGGAATAGACATACCCGTAAGATTATAATTACTTCTTACTCCTTTACATATATTAAAGCCCCTCTTCTCTAATTCAGATTTAAAATATTCGTCTGAATATTTAGAATTACTAAATCCACTATGAGAATCTAGTATTATATGATATATATCTGGACAATCTTCAATATTAATATCCTCTATTTTTAAATTTTCATCAAATTGTAAATCTTCTTGCTCTGCTTTATTTGAAATATTTTTTAAACTAATCAATTTTTTAACTATATCAAGCAATATAAAAAAAGTTATAAAAAGAGAAACAGCAAAAGCTATTTTTGATATTAATATAGAAACAGTTGTGTATAATACAAATAAATAATATAAAAAACCTAAAATAAAACACAAGAATAACAAATATGTACCTATAAAAAAATATCTTACTTTCTTCAATGTCCGTTGATAATTACTAAACATAGAAATAAATAAATATCCTGCATTAATCAATGCAAAAAAAGTCAAAGAAAAAAGAAGATTTGCACTATTAATATTTAAAGTCAATAAATTAAAAACATATACTCCACATATTATTAATAATGATAATTTAATAATCGCATCTATATATGACTTAAAAGATATTTCTCCTATATTTTGTGCATAAAAAGAATGAACGGGTATAAGACATAATATTAATGGAAATAATTTATACACTATTTTCTCCTCATTAAATATAAAATCCTATCTGAATCTTTTAGTTTTATTGACTCTAAGATATTATAAACTTCTTGAAATTCTTTTTCAAAAGTAGATTGATTATAATTACTAAAAATATCTTCTCGAGAAGATAATAAAATTTGAACCTTAGAATCTTCCTTCGGAACAAATTCAATTATTAAATATTCTCCTAAACTAGAACAAAATTGAGCTATATTTTTAAATGGTAAGTTATTTGATATCGCCATATGATGAATTAAAGCAAGAGCCATTACAGCATCTACTTTGAATCTAGAAATAAAGTTTTCTCGTTCATCATTCATAAATCCTATTGCTGGACTTAAATTATTAAAATCTTGAATGAGAGGTAGAATAAATTTTTCTTTGTTCTTTTTCATATGCAAGTAATTATCTTCAACAGCAACAGGATCTATATCAATAGATAGAGTCTTAACTCCCATATTTGAAGCAATTCTTGAAAAATCTCCTCTATTCGCACCTAAATCACATAAAGTTTCTGGTTTTATTTTTTCTAAAAAACTTTTAACCAAAACATGTTTTTCATCAAAAGCCTCATTTGAATAATTAGTATTTTCATAATAATCTCCCCACTCTGTAAATATTTTAGGAAATTTTAAAGAGTTTATAGTGTCTTCTAATGAAGATAATAAAGCGATCTGAGAAGCTAATGACATCTTTGCCTGTTTTGATTCGAACTGCATCGTATTCTCATATTTTTTTTGAGATAAAGAATGAAGGAATATATGTACCAATATTCCAAAATTTAATTTTGATTTTAATGGCAACATTTTAGACACAATATCTAAAGATATACCATCAATGTTAGCTATTAATAACTGATTTAATGAAATATCTACATAACTCATTAAAACCAAAGGAGCAAGAAAATGTCTACAAAATTGCCCATATGCTTTCCAAGGTTTATTTTCTTGATATTTTTCGAATGATAAAGTATCTATAAATATAGGCTTACCATTTACAAATTGAATATTATATGCAGACGCATCCTTTAAAGACATTTTATGCTTCAATGCAAGCTTTTGAATTTTTAAAGTCAGCAAAGCGGCATCTTTTAATGGCGTAAATGACCACTCATAAGGATAAGTAATATAATCTATTTGATAAGGCTTAATAAATTTATAATATGAAGAAGAAACATCAATATCTAAATCTACTTCTTCATGTTGAACTAGTAATTCTTTTTGAATTAATTCCTCATACAAACTTGATGACATGAAATAGTCATAATCATCTTTTCCTAATAAATTAATTTGCCTATAAATTTCATCCTCATGAACAAAAACAAAACCTGCAGGATCTTTGTATGAAGTATTCTCCATTTATAATCACCCATTTAATCTTTATTTTTCTTGTTAAAAATTGATGTAAATATTTTTTTTATAAAATAAAATATACTTAATATCCCACCAATTATTGTTTGAAAAATATAACTACCAGATCCAGGATTTATATATGCTTGAGCATCTTGATTATTAAAAAATAGAATAACGAATAAAACTAAAAAAGAAAATTTTAAATATCTATTCATTAAACTCCTCCTCTAATTAAATTAAAAGCTCCAATTACGGAGCTTTTAAAAATGGGGCGGGAGATGGGATTCGAACCCACGAATATCGGAACCACAATCCGAGGTCTTAACCACTTGACGACACCCGCCATGATTTACAAGTTTTATTATATCAAATCAATTTTTTTCTACAAGTACTTAAATTAAAAAGAGGTTAAATTTCTTTAACCTCTTTTTATCTATACTTTTGATTTTATTTACTAATTTATTCTTTGGAACATATATCCGATTCCACGAGCTGTTAAGATTAACTCTGGATTTGTTGGATCTGTTTCTAATTTTGAACGTAATCTTGAAATGTGAACATCAACAACCCTTGTATCAATTCTATGATCTGCAGGATATGACCATACATGTTGTAAGATTTCGTTTCTTGAATATGCTTGACCTGAATTATTTACTAATAATTCTAATAAGCTGAATTCCATTCCTGTTAAACGAATTCTTTCGTTCTTTCTATATACTTGACGTCTTGCTGTATCAATTTTAATACTACCAGTTGTAATTACATTCTTAGCAACTGCTTTTCCACCAGTTGGAACAACTACTTCTTTATTGTTTGTTCTTCTTAATACAGCTTTAACTCTTGCTTCTAATTCTTTTGGGCTGAATGGTTTGATTACATAATCATCTGCACCTAATTCTAAGCCTGTAATTCTTTCTGAAACATCACCCAATGCTGTCAATATAATGATTGGAACATCTGATGTTCTTCGGATTTCTCTTGTTACACCGTAACCGTCCATTTTAGGCATCATTACATCCAATACAACTAAATCTGGATTTGTTTTGTTGAATACTTCTACGGCTTCTTCACCATCTTCAGCTACTACTACATCATAGCCTACCATTTTTAAACGAGTTTCCAAAATTCTACGAATACTTGCTTCGTCATCTGCTACTAAGATTTTTTGTGTAGATCCAGATTCGTGTTGAGAATCTTGTAATTCTTCCTTATCAGTCATTATTAACCACCCTTATGATTATTATGTTACAAAATATTTATTTTCGTGTAGTTTTTTGAATAAATATAAACTTATATTAATAGAATTTAACAAAAATTGCAAGCACTTTTTCTCAATTTTTATAACTGATTTGCTAGCATTTTACTCTTGAAATTGTTTAAATCTTCAATTGTATCAATACCAATAGAACTATCCTCTACTACTGATACTTTTATTTTCATTCCCATTTGAAGAGCTCTTAATTGTTCTAAGCTTTCTGTTAATTCTAAGCTTGATTGATTTGCTCCTGTCATTCTAAATAATGCATCACGTTTATAACCATATAATCCTATATGACCGTAAAATTTTGAATGACCGCTATTACGTTCAAAAGGAATTTTTGATCTTGAAAAATACATGGCATAACCATTGTTATCAAATACACATTTTACCAAATTAGGATCATTTATATCCTTTTCATCATGTATTTCTCTAACTAATGTTGATATATCTGCATTCTCATCTTCTTTTAAAAGACGTATTACATTATCTATTGTTTCCGGATTAATCATTGGTTCATCGCCTTGAAGATTAATTATATAAGCAATCTCAGGATGACGTTCTGCAACTTCTGCGATTCTATCACTTCCACTGTTATGAGTATCTAAAGTCATTTCAGCTTCTGCCCCAAACATTAATGAGGTTTCATATATTTGCTCATTATCTGTAGCAATGATTACTCTATCTGCTAAAGTTGCCTTTACTGCTTTTTCAAATACCCATTGTATAATTGGTTTTCCACCTACTTCTATTAGTGGTTTTCCTTTCAATCTACTTGATTCGTATCTAGCAGGTATTATTATTGCTGTTTGATTTTCCATAGTAAAACTCTCCATTAGTACAATGTTATAATACCACTAAAATTATAAATGACCATCACAAGTATCAAAGATATATTTTAAATTAATACCATCATTTTTGCTATATTTTTGTTCATCTTCTGGTGTAATATCTCTTGTATACATTCTTAATCCACCGCCATTTCCTAATATTTTAATTTCATAAAATGGCTTAGATTTTACTTTTTTTATTCCTTGTCCACCTTTATCACCAGTTCTTGTCTGTGCAGCATTATAAAATTTATTTATAAAACTATCAAATAAATCAATATTTTCACCTGTTGCATCCCACAATTCTTGCTTTGCTTTTTGAGTAATTACTACTTTTTGAGGAAATTTATCCTTATCCATTATAATTTCTTCATCTTTATCAAAATTCCAAGACATTATTTTTTGATGAAGTTTTGTCATTTTATCAACAGTTAAATCACTTTTATCTTTTGGTTGTTTCTGATATTCAGTTATAAACTTCCCTTTGAAAAGTTCTGGAATCGATTGATAACAAGAAATTAAAATATTTGCAGTTTTATAATCTGGCTTATCTTGTAATATATATTGTTCGGCTATCATATCATTGAATTCATTATCACCATTTGAATCTAGCTTTTCATACAAATTATAATATTTATCCTCTGCTTCCATTGATTGCTTAGCATAATCATAATCATAATCATTACCTTTTTTATATGGAGATAATGTTTTCTTAATAAAATCTTCTTCTGATATATCATCATCATGATTTAATACATAATTCAAGTACTTATCATGAGTAGAAAGTAATACAATTGCTTTATTTTCATTTAATTTACCATCTTCAAATGATTTCTCTATTATATTATTTGTAGAATCAAAATATGCTTTATCAATTAATCCAACATCAGATACACAAGATTGGCAACGTTCTTTTAATCCATTATCTTGAATATTTGATGTCATATACTTAAATTTAGATATTTCTTCATCTGAAACCTTATCTGAATCATCAATACCAGAATAATCTTCTATGAGTTCATTAACATCATCATTTGTTACCACTTTAGGTTGGACTTGTTCTTTTAATGCAATCTTTTCATAAATTAAATCGTATGCAGGCTGCATTTCATTTTTTAATGTTTCAACTCTTTCTGGGGTCCAATATTTATGGAAAAAGCTATTTGTATAATTATTCTCTATATGTTCAAATGATTTTGCCATTGCATCTGTATCAAACTTTGATTTAAAATCTTGAAAATCTGAATTGTTTGCATAAGCTTCATCACGTTTTGAATACCTTGCCCAATATGTACCATTAATTACATTCTTCATTCCTTTAGATAAATAATTTTTATCATCAAATTTTTCTAACGGATTCGCAGGATATTCTCTATCTGGATTTTTATTATATAAATATGTCAAATAAGTATTCACCATTTTATCTGTAGAATACTGCGACTCTTCAGGATGCTTGCGTTTATGTTTTATTAAACGAACTGGCAACCATTCACTACTTGTCATTTCAGAATAATCAGACCAGACTTTACTAGTTCTTATAGCATGTTTATTAGCCATATTCTTTATTTCAACTTCTGTATAATTAGGAATTGAAGAATATTTATTATGTAATTCTTCACCCTTTGATAATAATTTTAATAAATCATTTGATGGAGTACTAAATTCAAAACCTGCTTTCTCTAAATTTTGTAATTTGGGAGATAACGAGTTTTCAAAATTTACTTTTATATCAGATTTTGGCTTTAAATTTACATATGCCTGTTTAAATGTAGAGATTACAACCTTATCTAAATCTTCATTCGCTAACCTGTTATATAAATAATCTTTTGAACTGGTGGGATCATAATCTGGTTTTTTTTTAGGATATTCTAACTCAGGATACAAACCTTTAATATCATTTATTGTTTTACACTCATCTAATAATAAATAATGATTAACAAAAGCTTTTTTTATATCAAACTCATTATTATTTATAGATTTTTGAATATTTTTATACAATTCATCAGGCAATTCACTTGTTTGTTTTTGGAATTGTTTTAAATCTGCTAATAATTTATCTTTTTTATCATCAATAGGTACAAATAAATCAGATTCTTTAAATGCTACTTTTTTAACTTCATCAGGATTATTATCTAAAGCTTGTTAGATTTGCAATCTTCTATGAGCTTTTGCATCTCTTAGATCTCTTGCAATATTTTGAGGCCTTGATTTTAATCTTGCACCAACTTTTAGACGTCCCTTATAGTCAAATAAAGAATCAAATTTAGCAGAATTAAAAGATTTTGTATCATCATCTAATGCTGTTCTTATAGCATCTTCCATTTTAGGAATTTTATCACCATACAATAAAGCTTGTTTTATTGTTAATAATGCTTTTTTATTAATAATAACTTCTTGTTTATCATTTTCGAAAGTTGAGCATAAAATATAATCAGCTTTCTTTTTAGGAGTTGTTTTTATATCTTTTAGCTCGTTCACAGCATCTTCTAATGAAATTGTTTCGTCATTAGATGTCGCAAGTAATTTTCTATCAACATCATCTCTAGGATTAGTAATTTCTACAATTGCCTTACCATATGATGATATTGCTCTACTATAAGTAGAATTCTGATTTAAATCACTAGAATAAAAATCATTCGCTGATTGAACCTTTCTTCCTTGAAATATTGGTTGGTAAAATGTATTGTTATTATTAATCTTTATCATATTAATTATAAAAAAATTATAAATATATTTTTTGCTATTTTGTAAAGTTATATTATACGGAAACTTCGGCAATATTAAATTTTATAATCTTACTTAGTTCATCAAGAGATAATTCAACCTGATATCCAATTTTACCAGCACTGAATATTATTGTTTCATAATCCAAAGCCGAACGATGAATTGTAGTCGGAAACAATTTTTTCATTCCAATAGGAGAACACCCCCCGTGAACATACCCGACCGTTTTTAACAAATCCTTAGATTTTAACATCTCAATTGATTTTTCATTAACAGCCTTAGCAGCTTTTTTCAAATCTAATTCTTCTGCAACAGGAATCATAAAGACGTAAATCTGTTTTGTTTTTCCAACTGTTACTAAAGTTTTGAATACCCTATCAGGGTTTTGACCTAATACTTGTGCAACTTCCAGCCCTGATATCGCATCAGTATCAGCATAAGAATAATGGTTATATTTAATCTTTAGTTTATCTAAAGCTCTCATTACATTTGTTTTATAATCCATTTATGCCTCAACAATATAAGAAATCCATTGATCTTGATAGTTGGTTTTTAAAATTTTTAAATTATTTTCTTCAATAGCTTTTAAAACAACATCTTTCTTTTCTTCTAAAATTCCAGATAAAGCAATTTTACCACTTGGATTTAACAAATTCTTCAAATCAGGCATAATTTCGTATAAAACATTATGTAAAATATTTGCACAAACTAAATCAAATTTTTCTGTTATTTTATCAGCTGTATTAAATTCAAACTTACATTCTACATTATTTTTTTGAGCATTTTCTATTGCAACATCAATTACATCGGGATCATTATCACAGCCATATACATAATCTGCACCCATTTTCTTTGCAATAATAGCCAAAATTCCTGTTCCCATACCAATATCTGCAACCGTTTTAAAATCTGGATATTCTTCCATTGCTCTTACGCAAAGCTGTGTTGTCTGATGAGTACCTGTTCCAAATGCATGTCCAGGATCCAAAGATATTATTATCTCATTTTTTTGGGGAGTATATTCAAGCCAAGAAGGAACTATTACAACATTATCAGTTATATGGGTAACATCCCAGTTTTCTTTCCATTTCTTTGACCAATCTTCATTTTCCTTTTCTTCAAATGAGATTTCCCAGCTACCAAGCTCTTCTTCGGACAGACCCTGTTCAATCAAAAACTCTCTTTCCTCTTTTAGGATAGACTTGATTTCACTAATATCTTTTACACTATCTTCTGTTAAAAATACACGCAAAGTACCCTCAGTTGTAGATACCATTTCTAAATCTTTATATTTTTCTTCTGCTAAAACAACACCTTCGCAGTTCAAGCGTTCAAAACAAATACAAGATACTGTATCTTCCATTTGAGGATTGATTGCTATTTTTAATTCAAAATAATTATCCATTAATTAACCTTCAATAAATGCGCCCATACGTCTAAAGTTATCATATCTTTGATTTCTTAATTCTTCTTTAGACATTCCTGCTAATTCAGAAAGAGTATCAAGAATAGCTTTCTTCATATTCTCACCCATTTCTTCATAGTTAGTATGAGCACCACCTACAGGTTCCTTAATCATTCCATCAACTATATTTAATTTAATTAAATCGTCTGCAGTAATTTTTAATGCTTCAGCAGCATCCGCAAATTTAGATGCGTCTCTCCATAAAATAGAAGCACAACCTTCTGGAGAAATAACTGTATAATATGAATGTTCAAGCATTAAAACTTTATTAGCAACACCTAAACCTAAAGCTCCACCACTACATCCTTCTCCAGTAATTATTGCAATGATTGGAACATTTAATTTTGCCATTTCTCTTAAGTTTACTGCAATTGCAATACCTTGACCAGTTTCTTCAGCACTGATTCCAGGATATGCCCCCGGAGTATCAATTAAAGTAACGATAGGCATATTAAATTTATTTGCATGATAAAACAATCTTAATGCTTTTCTGTAACCTTGAGGTTGAGGCATTCCGAAATTATATTCTAAATTTTCTTTTGTACTCTTACCTTTCTGAGTTCCAATAAGCATAACTTTTTGGCCGCCAATATTTGCTAACCCGCCAATAATTGCCCTATCATCCATACCAGTTCTATCGCCGTGCATTTCAACAAAATCATCACAAATTAATTTAGTATAATCCAAGAAATTTGGTCTTTCTTGATGTCTAGCAATTTGAAGTTTTTGAGATGGTTTCAAATTTGAATACAACTCTTTTTTATAATCATTTGCTTGTTGTTCAAATGTTTCAATTTCTTTATCTAAGTCCATGCCTGACTCCGCACTTATTTTTTTTAATTCTTGTATTTTATTTTCAATTTCTACTAAAGGTTTTTCAAATTCCAGTACTGACATATAACTTACACTCCGTGCATTTCTAATATTTTTGCTAAATTATCTCTTAATTCTGAACGTTTAAATACCATATCTACTTGACCAAACTTAAGTAAATACTCGGCAGTTTGGAAATCAGATGGTAATTTTTGACGAATAGTTTGTTCAATAACACGTCGTCCAGCAAAACCAATTCTTGCTCCTTGTTCTGCAATAATGATATCACCTAAAGTTCCAAAGCTTGCAGTAATACCACCAAATGTAGGTTCTGTAAGAACGTTAATGTATAACAAACCAGCTTCATCTAATCTTGCTAAAGCACAAGAGGTTTTAGCCATTTGCATAAGAGATAATGCACTTTCCTGCATTCTCGCACCACCAGATGAAGTAATAGCAACAACAGGAAGTTTTTGTTTTATACCTTCTTCAATAATACGGGTAACTTTTTCACCAACAACACTGCCCATTGAACCACCCATAAAATCAAAGTCCATGATCGCAGCTGCAACTTTATGCCCCTCGATAGTCCCGATACCTGTTATTACTGCTTCATCAAGATTTGTTTTATTATGAGCTTGTTCTAATCTATCTTTGTAAGATACTGTATCTACAAAATTTAAAGGATCAGTCGGTAGAATATTTTTATTTAATTCTTGAAAAGAATCCTTATCAAATAATTGAGCAATTCTTGTCTTTGCATTTATTCTAAAATGGTACTCACATAAAGGACATACCATCATATTTTCTTCTAATTCTTTTTTTGTAAGTTGAGCTTCACAATGAACACATTTTACCCACAATCCTGGAACAGTTTCTGCTTCCATTCTTGCTTCTCTTGCTCTACGTTCAATTTGAGCCTCTTTACGTTTATCAAACCATTCTTGTATTGTCATAAATTATATTCAGCTAAATCGCTGACCTCCGTTCCCTAATTCGTCGACATATGCAATTATACACTAAAAATATGATAAGTCTAGAGGGTAAAAGAAAGGTAGAGAATAAAATTTACAACATTTTAATAGACTTGCACTAAAAGTTTGTTTGAGATAACCTTAAAATGGTTAAATATATAATAATAAGGGAAATAAAATGAAAATAGATTTAGAAAAAGAATCAAACAATATTGCAAAAGTCGAAATAGAAATACCTGCAAAAAAGGGAGTAGATGCTTACAATAGAGCTGTAAAAAATTATGCAAGATATATGAATATTCCTGGATTCAGAAAAGGAAAAGCTCCTAGAAACATTATTGAACGTAATGTTGGAGTAGACAGAATTAAAAGTGAAGCTTTAGAAATCTTATTACCAGAAGTATTCAGCACAGTAATTAGAGAAAACAAATTAGATGTAATTTCTCAACCAACTGTTGAAAAATATGAATTTGAAGTAGGTAAAGATATTAAATTATCTGCTAAAATTGAACTTCGTCCAGAAGTTAAATTAGAAACATACAAAGACATGAAAGTTGATGTTCAAGAATTCAAACACGAAAAAGATGCTTTTGATAAATCATTAGAGAATTTATTAGCACAATCAGCAAAATTAGAATTAGTTGTTGATAGAAAAACAAAATCAGATGATATAATCGTATTCGATTTTGATGGATATTCTAATGGTGAAAAAATTGAACACGGCGATGCTAAAAACTATACATTAGATTTAGCAAATTCTAGCTTTATACCAGGATTTGCAGAACAATTAGTAGATAGAGAATTAGGTGAAGAATTTGAAATTAATGTTACATTCCCTGAAACTTATCACGAAAAGAAACTTGCTGGTCAACCTGCAACATTCAAATGTAAAATTAATGAAATAAAAACAAAAGTATTACCAGAATTAACAGATGAATTTGCTCAAAAAGTTGGTCCTTTTAAAACTGTAGATGATTTAAAAGCTGATATCCAAAATTATTTAGATAAACAAGCTGAAGCAACTAACAAACAAAATTCAGAAAAAGCTATTTTTGAAAAAGTTTTAGAAAATGCTGAAGTTGAAATTAGCGATTCAATGATCGAAAGAGAAGCAAACTCTCTATTAGAAGATTACAAACAAAAATTATCAGCTCAAGGTTTCACTTGGGAACAAGCAGTTGAAACTCAAGGATTAGATAACATCATGGAAAAAATTAATGAAGATGCAAAATTCAGAATTAAAAACTCATTGGTAATTGACAAAGTAGCATCTTTAGAAAATATTAAAGTTGAACCTGCAGATTTTGATGAAAAACTTGAATCATTGGCTGCAATGTATCAAATGGATAGAGAAACATTTGCAAAATATATGATGAAAAATCCAGGAATGCTTAATGGACTTTCTCAACAAGTATTAAATGAAAAAGTAATGAAATTCTTAGCAGAAAATAATACAGTAAATTTTGTTAAAGCAAAATAAAAGATATATAATATAAAAAGAAAGGGAAAATACGATGAGTTTTGTACCAGTTGTAATTGAACAATCAAGCAGAGGTGAACGTTCTTTTGATATCTTTTCAAGATTATTAAGAGAAAGAATTATCTTCTTAGGCACTCCTGTTGATGATATGGTTGCTAATTTAATAGTGGCTCAAATGTTACTATTAGATAGTGAAAACCCTGAAAAAGATATTATGTTATACATTAACAGTCCTGGAGGAAGTGTAACTGCTGGTTTTGCAATTTATGATACAATGCAACACATTAGAGCTGATGTTTGTACTATTTGTTTAGGTCAAGCAGCTTCTATGGGTGCATTCCTATTGTCATCTGGTGCAAAAGGTAAGAGAATGGCTCTACCTCACTCAAGAGTATTAATTCACCAGCCTTTAGGTGGAGCTCAAGGTCAAGCTACAGATATTGAAATTCAAGCGGCTGAAATCTTGAGAATCAAGAAATCATTAAATGAAATTCTTGCATCTAATACTGGTCAACCATTAAGCAAAATAGAAAAAGACACTGATAGAGATTATATTATGACTCCAGAAGAAGCTCTTGAGTATGGTATGATTGATAAAGTGATTACAAAAGACGTACAATAGGAGAATAAAATGTCAAGCGATAGCAGATTAAAATGTTCTTTTTGCGGAAAAACTCAAGACCAAGTAAAAAAATTAATTGCAGGTCCTGAAGTTTATATCTGTGATGAATGCGTTGAACTTTGTAATGAGATTCTTGATGAAGAATTTTTTGAAAACAAAGAAAAAGATGCAGAATCAGGAGAACATTCTATTGAAGAAGAATTAAAATCTGTTCCGAAACCACACGAAATTAAAGCTTATCTTGATGAACATATTGTAGGTCAAGATGATGCAAAAAAAGTACTTTCTGTTGCAGTTTACAACCACTATAAAAGATTAGAACATAACAAGGATAAATCAGATGTTGAAATCCAAAAATCTAATATTTTATTAGTTGGACCAACAGGTAGTGGTAAGACATTATTAGCACAGACTCTTGCAAAATATCTTGATGTACCTTTTGCAGTTGCAGACGCTACAACATTAACAGAAGCAGGATATGTTGGTGATGACGTTGAAAATATCTTATTACGTCTTTATCAAAATGCTGATTTTGATTCTGCAAAAGCAGAAAGAGGTATTATCTATATTGATGAAATAGATAAAATTGCAAGGAAATCAGAAAATACATCAATTACAAGAGATGTATCAGGTGAAGGTGTACAACAAGCATTATTAAAAATGATTGAAGGTACAGTAGCAAATGTTCCACCACAAGGTGGTAGAAAGCACCCTCATCAAGAGTTTATCCAAATTGACACTAGCAATATTCTATTTATTGTAGGTGGAGCTTTTGTTGATTTAGATAAAATTATTGGAAGACGTGTTAAAGATGGTTCTTCAATAGGTTTTGGAGCAAAAGGAGCAGGCACAAAAGCTGAAAAAGAAAAAGAAGCAAACCAAATGCTTAAAAAACTTCAACCTGAAGACTTACTAAAATTTGGTTTAATTCCAGAATTTATAGGTCGTATTCCTATCTATGCAGTTCTTGACGCATTAGATGAAGACACTCTAAAAATGATATTAACAGAACCTAAAAATGCTATTCTTAAACAATATCAATGTCTTCTAAAAATGGACGGTGTAGATTTAGAATTTGAACCTGATGCTATTGAGTTAATTGCTCAGGAAGCTATTAAACGTAAGACAGGTGCAAGAGCTTTACGTTCAATTGTTGAAGAATTAATGCTTGATATAATGTATGATATTCCATCAAAAACTGATATTGATAAATTTATTATTACAAAAGAAATGGTGGAAAATAGAAATAATAAAGGTGATCAAGCAGAATTAATTCAACTACCTAAAAAAGAAAAGAATAAAGAAAACATCGAAAAAGAAACAGCAGAAATTGCTTAAAATATAAAATATACAACTTTTATAAAAAAACTGACTATTAATTAGTCAGTTTTTTATATATAGCAAATTTTATTTTTAGGAACGTTATTTTATTAGAAGGATAATAATATACTCAAGAGGAAAATTCAAAATGATAACCAATCTAAGATTATTTACACCCATTTCTATAAATAAAGACGAAAGAAAGTTTCAACCAAACAAATATATAAATCTTGCACCATTAAAAGCTGATACTATTAGCTTTAAAGGAATGTCTCAGGCTTCTGAATACAAAACAGTTTTCCAATATTTAGCTGCTGACATTCTTAGTAAACAAAAAAAATATGGAGTAGATGGGAATTTACTTTCAGCAACAAATATCATGAAAGGAGTAGACCAAGCTTTTAAAAACAATAAAGTCTACACTCCATATCCATTGTGTAATAAAAATAAGATAAAATGGAAGCAATATGTTCCTGATGATGTAAGGGAATTTTGTGTTAATAAAATAAACGATGCAAGAACACAAAGACTAAATCAATGGAAAGATTTTTTAGAACACCCAGAAACCCATCCTGATGCATCTAAATATCCTCATTTAATAACCACAGTTAATCTTAGAAAACCCTTTAGATTTGTTATATGGAATGCTGTAACAAGTGAATTAAAAGAAAATAATCGTCACATTCCTGTACCATTCAATGCAAAAGCTCTTAACGAGACATTAGATGATTTTGAATCAATACCAGCAAAATCTAGAAAAATTAGATGTGCTTCTCCATCATTCTTAGAAATGTATACACATAGATTAAGAGATAATTTACTTGTTAAAAAAGGTGTGTCAACTGAAAATTCAATATGGGTAAAAATACCTTCAATAAAAAAGCATCCACAAGATAAAGAAAAAAATATATCAGAATTAGAAACACTAAGCTGCAAAAACTGGTGTACAAGATCAAGTGTAGATAAAGCAGAAGCAGCATTAGAGGAAGGTGATTTTTATATTTATTTAGAACGAGATAAGAAAAATAATCTTTGGCAACCATTAATAGGGATGGCAAGCTATCAAAACAAAATTGACCAAATTCAAGGAGTAGAAAATAATAATTTAATTCCATTAAATCAAATAGAAAATGTTGCTAATTTTATAAAAGAAAAAGGATTAAAATGTCAATCAGGGATTATTGATGAAGGTCCAAAAGCATATCAACAAATTTTAATTGGCCAAAAACTTTCAGAACACAGACCAGAGATTGGTAAAAACTTTGAAAAAGCTATAAAAGATGAAGATTCTTTATCAATATTTAAATACTTAGATAAACCAGTAAAAGAAACAGAAGATGGCAAACTAATTATAGGGACATATAAACCACATTTTGTTGCAAATGAAAAATCTGGAATAACAATTCCTTATACAATGATGGGTATAAATGAAGATACTTTATTATATGATGTAAAAAAAGTTGAAGGAGATCTTATTTTAGATAACAAGAACAAATTGTTTGCATCCTCAATAAAAATATTCCCTCAAAATTTAGAAGAAGTAACAGGCAAAATTGTTTGTTCTAAAAATCAATATGAAAAATTTGGAGAGGAAATGAACAAAGTTATCAAGAATAAAAACAATATAATTATCCATGAATAATTCCAACTAAATTATAATAGCAATTTACAAAAAAATTGTTATAATGATTTTATGAGTATAGAAACAAAAACAAAAATATTTAAAGAAGTAGCAGCATTGCCAAGTAATCCTCTTTGGGGAAACTATATACAACGAGTTGGTGAATTATCCAAAAAAGAATTTGATATACGAACCGAATTTCAAAGAGATTATAATAGAATAATCAACTGCACAGCATTTAGTAGACTTAAACATAAAACACAAGTATTCTTTGCAACAGATAATGATCATGTATGTACTAGAATAGAACACGTTAATATTGTTGCATCAACTGCAAAATCAATATCTAAATATTTAGGATTAAATGCAGAACTTGCAGAAGCAATTGCATTAGGTCATGATTTAGGACACTCTCCATTTGGTCATCATGGAGAAAGAATTTTAATGCGTATAATGGAAGAAGAAGGTTTTTCGGGTAAATTTTGGCATGAATACAATAGCTTGAGATTTATTGATGATATTGAAACCCTGCCTAATCAAGAAGGGTGGACTGAAAACTTAAATCTTACATACGCAGTAAGAGACGGCATAGTTAGTCATTGTGGTGAAGTAGATGAAAATGCACTAATTCCAAGGAAAGAATTTCTTGACTTAAGAGAAGTCAAAAAAGGACAGTATATGCCATATACTTATGAAGGTTGCGTTGTAAAAATATCCGATAAAATTGCATATTTAGGAAGAGATCTACAAGATGCAGCCTTATATAATTTCTTTACAAAAGAAGATTATATTACTTTAAGACAAATTGCAGAAAACATTGTAAAAGAAAAAGTTAAGCTAAAAGAAATTAATACAACTTATTTAATGCACAAATTTATTATAGATTTATGTGAGAATTCTACACCTGAAACAGGACTAAATTTTTCACATGAAAACTATGAATTAATGTGCCAGATAAAAAAATTTAATTTTGAAAAAATATGTATGAATAAACGACTTAAACCATTTATGGATTATTCAAATTTGGTTTTAAGAGCAATATACACTTTTTTAAAAGACTATTATGCTGATTTTAATACAATTAGTAAACTTGCAAAAGATGCTCCATATTATAGAACACTGATAAAAACATTCTGTGGATGGCTTATTAAATATTCAAACATTGATACAAAACAAAGAATGCAAAAAAAATATAAAAATAAAATTATATATAACATGGAAAATGAGCAAGATTACAAACAAGCAATTATAGATTTTATATCAAGCATGACAGATAAATTTGCAATAAGCGTTTATGAAGAATTAATCTCATTATAATAAGAGGACTCTAATAAAGAACCCTCTTGTTTATAGATAATAATTTTATTATGCAGCATTATTTGTTGGAGGCTTTTTATCTGTCGGTTTTTTACCAGTTCGAGTTGAAGGAGCTTGTCCACCATTATTTGCTGCTTGTGCATTTTCTTCAGCATTAGCAACCTGCTCAGCAGATGCCGCTTCTTGTTCTGCAAATCCTGTACTTGCCGCATCATATGTTTGACTATGGCTATCTATATAATCACCTAATGTTGCAAGATTTCCAGCCATTCCATTACCTGCATCAGCAGCGGCTCCTTCTTCTTCAGCTCTTGATTTAAAATTATTAGCAGCATAACCAAAGGCTAATCCAGCAGCAATAAACATAATTTTAGCAGCACCAGCAGCAACTGCATCTACTGGAATAATACCAACCCATATTTTAGGAATAGGTACTGCAGCTAAACAACCTACAGCTGCAATTAAAGATAAACCTGCAGATGCTTTTGCCATTTTAGCCAACTGGCTTCCATCTTTTAAAAATTGAGAAACAGTATCACCTGAAGATTTAACACCTACTGCCTCTGCATTCCTACCAGTGAAATCGGCGAAAGATTCTTTTAGTTTATCTAATTCTTCTTGATCCGCAGTTATTTGCTCTTCAGATTCACTAAAAACTGATTCCTGTTGTTTTTGGATATCTGAAACAGGAAGACCTTGTTTCATTAACTCTATCATATTTCCATTTAATGCCGTTGTTCTAGTCGTTCTATCTAATTGAACTTGAGTTTGTCTTGTCAATACTTCCTGATATTTTTGACTATTCTGATTCATAAAATCCATTTGAGTATTTAATTCATCTACATAACCATTTATAATATTATTATTATTTTCTGCATTTGATGTTTGGGTCTTACGTTCTTCTAAATTTGAATCAAAAGTACTTGGAAAAGAAAAGGCTAGTGTAGTTGCTCCTAAAGCACTCGCAATAATACTTAGAATAAGAGCAGTATAACCATCTGAAAGGGTAACTTTAGCAGCTAATAGGGTAGCTTGCATTGCACCAGCAGCAGCACCGGCAGCAGCAGTAGAAACACTTGTAGCAGCACCACCTTTTTGGTCTTTTTCTTCTAGACTTTCTCCGTCTTCGCCTTTTGTATCAATTTTATTTTCTCCACTTTTTTGCATCTCTTCATCAGTATAATCCAATGTATCATAATCTACTTGGCTATCAAGATATTTTTCTTGAGCAACGGTTAAATCCTTTGTATTACCTTGACTAACATCCTTTTGAATAGTATTTGCATTATCTGAGGTTATTGTTTTTTCATCACCGGCAACAGCAAAACCTGCTGTACTACTATTCTTGATATATTCTACTGGTTGTATTGCCATAATAAAAAACCTCTCTTTTTATTCTTCTTATTAATAAAAAGTTTTATTTTTATTGTTAATTTCAAAACAATAATTTTTCGTTACAATTGTTAATATTTAAAAATGAATTATATTTTTATATACAAATAATTAATTATATGGTATGATTAAGCTAGATGTAGTAGACAAATTTTTTTAAAATATATGCGATGAAAATTGGTTAAAATGAATATTTAAATCAAGTACGGTAGGTTATATGTACCGCACCATCGTGTATTAATAAAAAAATAGAAAAGGATAAGGTGCTTATGAGCGGTTTGTCAATCATTTTATTGATTGTATCGGTGGCTCTATTACTAGGTATTGTTATTATTCAATCCCGCTATAGTAAGCTTGCGCAAGAAGCAAGTAAAACTAAGCAAGAGCAAACCGAAAAAGAAGATTTAATCAAAAAAGAAGCGTTAATCCAAGCAAAAGAAGCCCTTCAGGCTGAACGTGAAAAAATTAACGAAGATGAAAGAGAAAGAAGAAGAGAACTTAACAATCTTGAAAACAAACTAACAAGAAGAGAAGATGCTCTTGAAAATAAAATTCAAGAAGTAACTGATAAAGAATCTCAACTTGATAGAAAAGAAGCTGAACTTGAAGATAAAGAAAATTATCTTGCTGAAACTATTCAAAAACAAATAGCTGAACTTGAAAGAATTGCAGGCATGTCTAGAGAAGATGCTAAAAACATGCTACTTGAACAACTTAAACATGATTTAGCACAAGAACAAATGCAATTAATTAGAGAAAATGAAGCTAAAATAAAAGAAGATGCTTTAGAAAAATCTAAAGAAATCCTATCAACAACAATGCAACGTTGTATGATGGACCAAGTTGTTGAATCAACTGTTGCTGTTGTTTCTTTACCGAATGATGAAATGAAAGGACGTATTATTGGACGTGAAGGTCGTAATATTAGAACACTTGAAACTCTTACAGGTGTTGATTTAATTATTGATGATACTCCAGAAGCTGTTGTTCTTTCTTGCTTTGATCCTGTAAGACGTGAAATAGCTAAAATCGCGTTAGAAAAACTTATTCAAGACGGACGTATTCACCCTGTTAGAATTGAAGAAGTTGTTGAAAAATCTCGTGAAGAAATCGAAAAGAAAATCTTCCACGAAGGTGAAAATGCAGCTCTTGATATGGGAGTTATGGGCTTAAGTAAGGAACTTATTAAAAACTTAGGACGTTTATACTATCGTACAAGCTATGGACAAAATGTTCTTAAACATTCATTAGAAGTTGGACACATTGCAGGCATGCTTGCTGCTGAACTTGGTGCAAATGTTTATGTTGCTAAAAGAGCCGGACTTCTTCACGATATAGGAAAAGCCGTTGACCAAACTCAAGAAGGTACGCACATACAATTAGGGGTTGAGCTTGCAAGAAGATTTGGAGAAAAAGAAGACATTATTCACGCAATTGAAGCTCACCACGATGATGTTACAGCCAATACTATTGAAGCTGTTCTTGTAAAACTTGCTGATGCAATATCTGCAGGAAGACCTGGAGCAAGAAGAGATACGCTTGAAATATACATTAAACGTTTACAAAAAATTGAAGAAATTGTTAATGGATATGAAGGAATTAAACAATCCTTTGCTGTTCAAGCCGGCAGAGAAGTTAGAGTTATTGTAGAATCTGAAATGTTTGATGATTTAGCATCACAAAAACTAGCAAGAGATATTGCTAAAAAAATTGAAGATGAACTAGATTATCCAGGACAAATTAGAGTAACAGTTGTTAGAGAATTTAGAACTGTTGAAATAGCAAAATAAATTAAGGGGAGAAATTCTCCCCTTTTAATAAAAAATTATGAATAATTCAAAAGAATTTAAAATTTTATTTTTCGGAGACTTAGTTGGTAAACTCGCAAGAAAAGCTGTTGCCAAATATATTGACAATCTTAAAAATACAAACAATTACCCAGATTTTATTATCGCAAATGTAGAAAATGCATCACACGGATTTGGATTAACACTAAAAAATTATAATGAATTATCTCAAATTGGCATAGATTGTATGACATCTGGAAACCATATTTGGGATAAAAAAGAAGTTTTTAACTACATCAACGATGCGGACAAACTAATTCGTCCGATTAATTACCCTGAAAACACCCCAGGAATAGGTTCAAAAGTATTTGAAAAAAACGGTTTTAAAATTGGCGTTATTAATGCTCTAGGACGAGTATTTATGCCACCAATAAATGATCCTATTCAAATATTAAAAACAGAAGTATTAAAACTTAAAGAAACCACACCATATATTATTATTGATTTTCATGCAGAAGCAACCGCAGAAAAGATTTGCGCTGGAAGATTTTTATCAGAACTTGGAGTAACAGCCTTCATTGGAACCCATACTCATGTTCAAACTGCAGACGAACATATTATTAATAATATGGCTTATATATCTGATGTTGGTTTCTGTGGATCTTCTGATAGTGTTATAGGTATGGAATATTCAACTTCGCTAAAAAGATTAACAACTCTATTACCAGAAAGATATGAAGTTGCAACAAATCCTCCTTGTATAATCAATGCAGTAGAAATTTCGATTGTTAATGGAATTACAACTGCAATAAAAAGAATTAATGTTAAAATAGATATGAATGATGAAGAATTGGAGGTCAACGTTGAAACGAACAGCGTATGATAAAAGGAGGATAGAATGAAGTCAGATTTACATATACATACATACTATTCTGACGGGATTTTTTCTCCTGAAAAAATTGTAGATTTAGCGCTAGAAGTTGGATTAGAAGTAATTGCTCTAACCGATCACGATAATATACTTTCATACAAAGTAGCTAAAGAATACATTGAAAAAAATAATGAAAAACTTGAAGTAATACAAGGAATTGAAGTAAATACATTATATAAAAACCATGAAATCCATATTCTTGGATACTTTATGGATGTAAATAATAATGATTTTAAATCAATGCTAAAAACACAGCAACAAGCTCGTGTAAAACAAACAAAGGAAATCTTACATCTTCTTAATAAAAAAGAAGGCATCAAAATTAAATTTGATGATGTAAAAGCAATGGTCGCAGAAGGTGGAAGTATAGGTCGTCCGCATATTGCAAAAGCAATTACAAATGTCGGAGGAACATCAAATGTTATGGAAGCATACAGTAAGTACATAAATAATTCATCACCTGTTTATGTTGAAAGAAAAACAGTATCTCCATTTGACGCAGTTGAAATAATATACGATGCCGGAGGAATCCCTGTAATTGCTCATCCTCACGATATACCAATTGCAGATGAATTAATCCCTGAATTAGTAAACTGTGGATTAAGAGGTATTGAAGCATACCACAGAAAACATTCCCCAGCTTTTATTGAACATTTTTCATCATTAGCTGAAGAATACGGACTAATTGTAACTGGAGGTTCTGATTTCCATGCTCCAAATGTAATGAACGGACAAATTATTCTTGGCAAAAATTTTGTCCCAGAATGGGTATACGAATCACTTATTAATGAAAAAAAACGATTGGACATGGCATAAAATGAAAAAAGCTTTTACATTAGTTGAAGTTGTTATTTTATTTGTTATTTTTGTAATGGTAGCATTACTTGTAATACCATTATCTATTGATGATACAATTCAAGCTAGAAATGTATCTAAATGGAAACAAGCACAAAATGATTTTGTAGAAATTCCAACATCTATAAAAACATTTTCAAATGATAAAGAAATAACTGTTCAAAATTTTGTAACTGCATTAGTTAAAACTCATCCTTTAAATAAAGTTGTGTCATATAAAATTAAGTATATGAATGGAGAATCAGTAAAAAAAGATTATATATTCAAAGAGATATATAACACTGACTCAAATGCAACTTTAGCTTTTAAATGGTTTGATACTCCTCAAATTGAACCTCATACAAATAGGATTATAATTGGAATACTTATGTACGATGTCAACGGCAAATCAGGTCCAAATGTATGGGGAAAAGATGTTTTTGGAATGAACATATACAAAGATAAATTAGAACCATTTGGAGCTGCAGCAAGTAATGATGAAGTAGAATTTGATTGTTCAAGACAAGGAACTGGAATGTATTGTTCTTCATATTACATTAATAATGGAGGATCATTCTAATGCGCCATAAAGTATGTGTTTTTTCATCGTCATCAAGTACATTGTCTCCTATATACTATGAAGATGCCAAAATTCTTGGAGAACTGCTTGGCAAGAATAATATGGATTTAGTATATGGAGGAAGCAAAGTTGGTACAATGTACGAAATTGCAAAATCTGCAAAAGCTAATGGCTCTAAAATTATAGGAGTTATGCCTGAAAAATTATATAATTTTGGTGTTTCCTGGGAAGCTTGCGATGAATTTCATCTAACAAATGATATGAGAAAAAGAAAAGCTCTACTTGATAAAAATTCTGATTGTATAATTGCTATGGCTGGTGGATTTGGAACATTAGATGAACTTGCTGAAATGATTGTACAAAAACAATTAGGGTATAACAACAAACCAATTATTTTTCTAAATACAAATAATTTTTATAATAATTTATTGGGATTTTTCGAAGATATTATAAATCAATCTTTTGCAAAGGAAAATGCTAAAGAACTATATTTTGTTGCTAATACTCCACAAGAAGCAATTAATTATATTTTAAACTATGACTTTACACCTATTGAACTTTCAATGGAAGATATTTATACGAAAATTCCTGAAAGTATTAAAATTAAGGTAAATAGTTAAGAAAACTTTACCATTATACGTTCCCATGATAAAATAATTTTGAATTAATATTATAAAGGTTTATAGAATATGAATATTATAGAAGTAAAAAATAATCTTGTTAAACTATCATATGATGAAGATATCAATTTAGGTTCATTTATTAAAATTTCAGATTTAAAAAGCGCATATATTGCTCAAATTTTACATCTTGAATCAACTAGAATAGGAAAAACTGCTATTGCAAGATTAATTTTTAACTTCAAAACAGGAATCCAAGCTTATGACGGTTCAGTCCCATCTATTCAAGCTGAAATCGAAATTTTAAATAATGATTTTGTTGCAAATATGTTGGATAAAACAGATCCTTTACTTATAGGTAAACTTTCTCAGTCTGATACTGATATCATTGTTTCAGCTAATTTACTAAAAGATAAACCAATTATTTGTGCAGAAAAATCATATCAATATAAACTTTTAATTGAAAATTTAATTAAACAAAACGAACTTAATAATCGAAAAACTATAATTTTTGATATTACAGGAGAAATTAAAGGAAACAAAATTACAGCAACAAAAGATTTTAAAATTCCTCTTAATAAATATTCTATTGATTATATTTTTGATAGAGGTTTTGAAGATCTTACTCAAGAAAATAAAGCATTTATTCAGGATATATTTTCTGAACTGAATGAATATATCAAAACTGTTGAATTTATTCCTTTTAATGATTTTAATGCTGTTATAGAATATGAATTTAAAAGAACTCAAAAATTACAATTAATTATTCTTAAAAACAGATTATCTCAGTTTGAAAAAGCAAATATTTTTGCTCAGCAAGCTAATGATTTTAAAATACTTGACGAAAAATTAAACAATGATAATACTTTAATTATTGATTTATCAAGACTTAATGATGGGCTTCAAAAAGAGTATATTACATATATTTATAAACAAATGGAAGAAAAAAATACGAACTTCTATTCTATTATCTCACTAAACAATAATAATTCTTCTAAAGAAACTCTTAATAATTTATTTGGTGTAAAAAATATATTCACATCAATTGTTTGTCCATACTCATATAAATATATCAATGAACTTAAACAATGTTCAAAGAATATGTTTATGTTCACACCAATAAAACAACAAAACGATTTTGGGGCTTATAATATATTTCTTAATAGACTTCATGAAAATGAGTTTATTTTATATGGTAAAACAACCAAATTTACACCATTAATTATTAAATTAGAAGAAATTAATGATTTTAGTAAAATAAACACCCCAAAAGAAGATATTAACATTACAGAAATCAATATTAATGATGATATTAAAGAAATAATTCCTGAAACAAATCTAGAAATAGAGGAAGAACCTATTATTGAAGAAGAAACTCAAGAAGATATTACAGAAAAAATTGAAGAACCTGTAATGGAAATTCCGCAAGAAGAACCTGTTGTCATTCAAGAAGAAGTTCAACAAGATATCACAGAAGAAATTGAAGAACCAATAATGGAAATTCCACAGGAAGAACCTATTATTATTGAAGAAGAAACTCAAGAAAATATTTCTGAAGAAGTTGAAGAATTAGGAATAGCAACACCTCATACAGAACCTACAGAGCAAATAATAAATAAAGATGATATAGACCAAGATGTAATGGCTCTTGAAGTTCAGCAAGAATTAGCTAAAATTTCTATTGATATTGATGATGATGAAATTGCAGATGCTGTTTCAGCATCACAAAAAACAATAACAATGGAAGATTTAGAAAATGAAGAAATCAACTTAGATCCAAGTGATTTATTCAAAAATAAAGAACAAGAAAACATCAACAATATTGAAGAAAGTCAAAATGAAGATGAATCAATCCTCACAGATGCAGACTTAGATATGATTGAATCTTTGCAAAATAAAGAAGAAAATACTTCTCAACAGATAGAAACAACTCCTATTGAAAATACAGAAGAGCTTGTAAAAGAAGAGATTAAAGAAGATCCACAAATTTCTATAACAGATCAGATACTACAAGAAGAAGCAGAAAAAAAAGCTCTTGAAGAAGCAAACAAACCAGATCCGATAGAAGAACATATCGAAATTCCTCAAAATGCTCATCCAAAGCAAAATGAAGAAAAGCTTGAAACAAAAAAAGGACAAACTCCAATTGTACCTGTATATTCAGCAGAAATACCGGATGAAGACATCGTTGAAAGCGATGATATACAACAAGGAGATACAATTATTCACCCTGAATTTGGACAAGGAGTTGTTGAAAAATTAATTAGTTATGGCGAAAGAACATTATGTTCTGTTAACTTTGAACAAGTAGGAAGAAGATTACTTGATCCTAAAATTTCAGAAATGAAAAAAGTTAATTAGAAAAGTTTCTTAAAAATTTAATTATTCGTTGTAAATATAATATTTTCTTTTGCTTAAAGGACTGTTTTAAAGATAAATTTGAAATTATTATAGACAAAGAAACTAGATCTATTTGATAAGCTGACATTTCTGAAAAACGTTTATAAAAATTTAGAATAATTTTTTGAGCAAAACTTCCTATGGCTGAAACTTTTATATCATTTGCATTTTCATCATGTTTAACATATAAAAATTTAAATTCTTTTTTAGGATATTTATATTTTAATTTTTCCAGCACCTCTAATATTAAATCTTCATTATCAACATCATCTTCTTTAAATTGAGGATTTTCAACGTATAGAATTAGAATTTTTTTCGCAGCCTTAATACATACATTCAAATTTCTAATATACTTATCATATCTTAATTTAACCAATGGATAATTATTTTCTACAGGAATATTGTCATCAAAATCTAAATTATAAACAAATCCTGTTTGGAAATCCTTGTATTGAACAACACCTTCAACAGGGACATTTTCTTGTTTTACAATATTCTTTTGTTCAATAAAATTATTACAATCTAAAAGAAGTAAGCTTAAACGAGTAAATAAATCTCCCCCAGAAATCTTATCAAAAGGGAAATCATAAATTTGTAGTTCTTTTTCTTTCAATAATTCTGATACTAAAGGAAAAGAACCTAAACTGAAAATTAAATCAAATTTTTCTTTCATTTGCTTACATCCTACAAATATTTTTATAATAACAAGTTTACCATATATTAAAATAATAAATATGATTTAAATGTAGTAAATTATTCTTTATGAGATATAATATTTGTATTAATTACGTGAATCTTTAATGATTAAAAAGGAAGGTAAGAATGAAAAATTTATCACCATTACAAGAAGAAAGACTAAAATACCAACCAAAATTACCAGCATCATTAGCTGGCGGTATTAGTAACTTAGTAGCTAAAGAAGGTTCTGCAACAGAGTCAGTAGCAAACCAAGCAGAAATTAAAGAATTATTCCAAAATACATATGGAAAACCAACAATCACATTTGCTTCTTCAAATGAATCAAATACAATTGAAGCAAAAAATGTAGGTGTTATATTATCAGGCGGACAAGCTCCTGGGGGACATAATGTTATTGCTGGTTTATATGATGCAATTAAGCAATCAAATCCAAACAGTAAATTATATGGTTTCTTAGGTGGACCATCAGGTATTATTGATGGTAAATATGTAGAATTTACTGATGAATTCATCAATGATTATAGAAATACAGGTGGTTTTGATATCATCGGTTCAGGTCGTACAAAACTTGAAACAGAAGAACAATTCCAAAAATCATTAGCTGTTTGTCAAAAATTAGGAATCACAGCTGTTGTAATCATCGGTGGAGATGACTCTAATACAAATGCCGCTTTATTAGCTGAATGGTTTGTAAAAAATAATACAGGTATTCAAGTTATTGGTTGTCCTAAAACAATTGATGGTGACTTAAAGAATGAACAAATTGAAATTTCATTTGGTTTCGACACAGCAACAAAAACTTATGCAGAATTAATTGGTAATATTGAAAGAGATGCTAACTCTGCTAAAAAATATTGGCACTTTATTAAAATTATGGGAAGAAGTGCTTCTCACGTTGCATTAGAAGCTGCTTTACAATCTCAACCTAACATCACATTAATTTCAGAAGAAGTTGAAACTAAATCAATGTCTTTAGCTTCTGTTATTGATTATATGGTTGATATCATTGTAAGACGTGCAGATATGGGTAAAAACTTCGGGATTGCAGTAATTCCTGAAGGCTTAATCGAATTCATTCCTGAAATGAAATCAATGATTGCAAACTTAAACGATATCATGGCTGAACTTGAAAATGATTCAGCATTTGTGAATGCTTCTACTATTCGTGAAAAATTTGAAATCGTTGAAAACAGATTATCTGCTGACAATGCTAAAGTTTATAATTCACTACCAGCATTAATCAAAACTCAATTATTAGCAGACCGTGACCCTCACGGAAACGTTCAAGTTTCAAAAATTGAAACAGAAAAGCTTTTAATTGAAATGATTTCTACAAGATTAGATGAATTAAAATCTGAAGGTAAATATATTGGTAAATTCAATGCTCAAGCTCACTTCTTCGGTTACGAAGGAAGATGTGCATTCCCTTCAAACTTTGATGCTGATTATTGTTATTCATTAGGTTACAACGCATTTGCTTTAATCTCATTTGGATTAACTGGTTATTTATCATCTGTTAGAAACTTAACAGAACCTGCATCTAAATGGATTGCTGGTGGCGTACCTCTTACTATGATGATGAATATGGAACGTCGTCACGGAGAAATGAAACCAGTTATTAAAAAAGCACTAGTTGAACTTGATGGTCCTGTATTTAAAAAGCTTGAAGCAAATAGAGAAGATTGGGCAATGAATGACAGATATTTATTTGCTGGTGCAATCCAATACTTTGGACCAAGCTCTGTTTGTGACATCACAACAGTTACATTACAACTAGAACAAGCTAGTAAATTATTAAATGTATAAAAATATATAATTTAATAAATTTAAAATGTAGCATCTAAATTAGGTGCTACATTTTTATTAGAAATTATCAACAATAACATATCGTTTAATTAAATGATTTCATTTATTTTAAAATTATAATATATAATATTCTTATGGAGATAATCAATCTATTTAGAAAAAGCGCAAAAAAAATTACTGAGAATATTGATATTGTTGAAACATACAAATCATTAATCCCTATTTTTGAAAATGCTGAATTATACCAAGAAGTTGCTGGAATATATGAAAAACTTTTTAATATTACGCAAGAGAAAATTTATATTGAAAAAGTAGGAGATATTTTATTAGAAAAATATAATAATTGTGACATTGCAGCACAAGCATATAATATGGCAGGGAACAAAGAAAAATTAGATTTAGCAATAAAAAATGGTGGAGTACTAAGAAAACATAATTATTTTTATGACCTTGAAAAAGATAAATATACTATTATTACTTATTTAATAGCATATTTAATCAGAAACCATTTATATGAAAATATTCTTGAAATATACAACTATTGCGAGAACTTACCTAAAGATATAAATTCTGCTAAAACTATTTCGAGCCTGCTATCATCAACTAATAAAGAAGAACTACAAGAATTAGCGTTAATAATAGATAATACTAATGAAAAAGCTCATATAAATGTTATGGATAAATATATTCAAATAGAACCTATAGAAATGGTTCTTGAATATTTTAATAAAATTTATTCTCCAATATTTCATGCAAAAGAAATTAATAAACCTTCTGATTTATGTTGGTTTTTAAGCGATAAATATGCACAATTTGAAGACTATTACAAACAAGTAATGTACCAAAGTAAGGCAATAGATTATGAAGGATAAAATATTTTCTATAATAGTACCTGTTTATAATGTTGAAAAATATATTAAACAATGCGTAGAAAGTATATTAAATCAGACATACACAAATTTTGAAGTAATATTTATTGATGATAAAGGTAATGACAAATCAATAGACATTATAAAAAAATATGCCAAAACAGACAAAAGAATCAAAATTTTAACCCACGATAGAAATAAAGGTCTTTCAGCATCAAGAAATACAGGATTAAAAGCCTCAATTGGCAAATATATTTTGTGTGTTGATTCTGATGATTGGTTAGAATCCAATTGCTTACAAAAAATTTATGACGCATTTCAATATGCAAAAACAGAAAGTATATGGTTTAATTCTTATAAATTTGATGATAATACACAAAAAAGAATCGAAAATATTGAAGAAAAGCAAAAAAGAGGATACTTAACAATTACTCCACAAAATATCTGCAATTGTTCAGATTATACTTGGACCAAAGCATATACAAGAGAATCTATAGTTAAGTATCATTTAAATTGGCCCGAAGGTTTAACATTTGAAGATGCAGAATTTTATTTTAAATATTTTACATTTAACCCAAATACTTTTGTTCTTGAAGAATGTTTGTATAATTATAGACAAAGACAAGGATCAATTGTCACAAATGCACAAAAAGGGAATGTAAAAATTGAAGATATATACCAAATAGTAAAAAATATCGTAGATTTTTACATTAAACAAAATCTATTTACTAAATATAAAAAAGCAATATTACAACTTGTTGGCAATAGAATCAATTTATGCAAACAAGCTGTTAATAATTATGAAAAATCTTTAAAGCTATCAAAGGATTTAATTTCATACATTAATTTCCCTAAAAATTTCGAAGAATGCAAAATAACAGACAAACCAATATTTTCAGTTATAGTACCTGTTTATAATGTTGAAAAATATGTTAAACAATGTATCAAAAGCATTCAAAATCAATCTTTTTTTAATTTTGAAATTATAGTCATTGATGATTGCGGAAAAGATAATTCGATGAAAATAGTTGAAGAGTTATCGAAAAATGATAACAGAATTAGAATAATCAAACATAAAAAGAATTTAGGATTAGGAGCTGCAAGAAACACAGGTCTTGAAAACTCTCTTGGAGAATATATAGTTTGTGTTGATTCTGATGATTGGTTACTACCTAATTGTCTCGAGGAATTATATTCAACTTTTAACAAAACAGGACTAGACTGTATATGGTATAAAGCCAATGTATATTGGGAAGAGCATCATAAATATTCAACAATGTTCTTTTTCAAATATTTTGATATACACCCTCAAAGACATATAAAATTAGATAATAATAATTTAACAAAATTCCCTTTATACAGTTGGAATAAAGCCTATCGAAAAAATTTATTAACAGCTAATAATATTAAATGGCCTGAAGGGATTTTATTTGAAGATGTTGAGTTTTATTTTAAAACACATATTTGTTCTCCTAATATTTATATTCTTAATAAAGCGCTTTATATGTATAGGAGACGTGAAACATCTATTATTGGAGATTGTACAAAAAATGCCGAAAAAGCAAAAGACTTATTTAAAGCCACATACAACGTATACCAATATTTAAATAAAAATAATCTAATGAACGAATACTCTAAATCATTTCTAAAATATGTTGGCGATGTTATAAATATGTTTAGGCAATATCCAGAAACCCAGAAACAACTATATCCAACAATAAAACAATTTTTATCAGATATTAATTTCCCAGAAGAATATAATAAAATTACTATTAAGCCTAAATCAAATTAAGCGCAATAGATGTAGATTGATTTGCTGTAGCCAATAAAGATGATGATGCTTGTTGGAGTATCTGAGCTCTAATGTATTCTGATGATACTTTTGCGATATCTGCATCTTTTATTGTAGATAGTGATGAGGTTGTGTTTTCTATACTTACGTTCAATGAATCTAATACAGAATCAAGACGGTTTTGTACTGCACCTAATTCTGTCTGTTTGGCAGTTATCATATCTAATACTGCATCTATTTCATCTAATGCATTTTGAGCGGCTGTCGTTGTTGAAACATCTATGTTCAAGGTAAATCCCAGTGCCGTATCAAATGATATCTTGGAATTCTCTGTAGAATCTATTCCTATTTGGAGAGTAAATTCTGTATTGGTTCCACCACCTCCAGTATTATTTGGCTTTGCTTGTGGCAAAGTTCCATTTGCTATTAAAGCATTTAATCCTGCTGTTATTACACCAATACCTCCATTATTATCACTCATACCTGTAGTTTGCACATCATAATAACTGTTAAAAATCTGTCCCCCTTGATTGGAATAAGAATCAACTAGTCCTCCAGAATTTGAATCTCCTATCACATTTCCTGTTGCATAAGAATTTGATATTGAGGACCCATTATGAAGACGTCCTACTAAGCCACCACAAGCCCATCCTGAGTATATAAGAGTAACATTAGATGAAGAGTAACAACTAGATACAACCGTATTCCCTACAGCCCATGCTAAAAGACCACCAGCTCCTTCAGTAGCAGTAACAGAACCTGTAGAATAACAATTAGTTAAATTCGAAGAATATGAAAGTGATATAAGCCCTCCAACAGAACCATTACCTTTAACAACTCCATCAATATAAGAATTTAAAATAGAAGAACTACTTGCGTTTCCTATTAAGCCACCAATACCTCTATTAGTAGTATTTATATCAACATTTTCAAGTCCGACATTTTTAATAGTAGCTCCTGATGTTGATGCAAATAAACCATTATTCGTTGATTTTAAATTTTTAATTACATATCCATTTCCATTTAATTCTCCTTTAAAATTAGATATCGAAATCCAATTTGAAATAGATGATAAATCTACATCATTCATCAAGATATATTTACCTGATAGATTGTTACGGATATTATTCAAATCATCAGCTGTTTTGATTATTGTATAACCTTGTGCTATAGCTTCATCTTCTGATAACTGAGTAACAGCTGAAATAAAATCACCTGTTACATTTTGACCATCACCAAATAAATTTATACCATTATATTCTGTTGTCGATATTACACGATTTATTTCATCTGTTCTTGCATCAATTTCTGCTTGAATTGCAGCAATTGAATCTGAACCATAGGTTCCATTTGCGGCTTGCTCCGCTAAATCTCTCATTCGTTGTAAATGTGTTGTAACCAAATCCAAACTACTTGTTGCAGTACCTAACAAGGAAGTTCCTAACATTGTATTATTTCTTGCTA
>CALVEV010000036.1 GCA_944326685.1 Candidatus Gastranaerophilales bacterium | reverse complement strand
AGCTGCTGCTCGTAGAGCTGCGTAGAGCTTAGCTCCGCATTCAGCCTCTCATAATACTCCAGCTTGCCGATATTATGGGACAATCATGCAAGACGCAGTATGATGATAGTAGTAGTCATATCAAGTTTACTACCGGAGGTTAGTCTTCCGCAAAAAGGCTTTGACTGGGGTTTTGGTTTAGTAAGTTTCCAGCCTTAGTTGAGATAAATAATTTACTACACTCGTAGAGATTTATTTAGATCCATTTTGGACGTGGGTTCGATTCCCACCATCTCCATTTGTTTTACTAAGGCTGGACTTACTTTCTGACCTATTTAAATTTTTATTATGTCCATTCTGTGTCCATTTAGTATGATAATTCATATAGTTAGGATTTAATTCAATAAGGCTGAAAGTATTGATTTTACGTTCAATAGAGTCTAAAAACGGGGGTTCGATTCCCACCATCTCCATTGGTTTAAATTTTGATTAATACAGTAGTAATTTAAACACATGTAAGCAGAAAGTAATAATTATAAAGTTTAAATACTTGCTAATTGTTCAACATTTGCATAATCTTTTAATACATCTATCTTATATTTTTCTTGTTTCTGTACAGTACAAAAATCATTAAATTGAGTTATAACCCACAAATGTTTTTGTACAATTTTAAAATTTTGTTCATATTTACAAATCCCAAGAATAGCTTTCCGTATTTTTTCAAGAGCAATTCTCTTTCCAGGAGGTTTATAAATTATCCTAAATCCATCTATACAATAAATTAAATCATCACCAACAGCTAAACTAAAATTCTTCCTAATCATATCATCAACGAGTGATAAAATTCCAAATACATCAAAATCAACAACAACTCTCGGATAAATAGCAATTTGAGATTCCAATTGATATGCTTTGATTAATGCTTTTCCTGAAACAAAAGTATTATCAATATATAAATCTCCGATTGTAATCCCGCCTCTGACTAAGAATCCGGCTAACAATGATTGATGTAAATAAGCTGATACAAACAAAATGAAATTGAAAACTTGATACACAATATTTTCTGAGATAATTTCTTGAGCAAAAACGATATTGTCAGAAAATATTTGTTGTTTTATAGGTGTCAGTCTATTATTATCGATACAATTATTGATTTTATGACAATTTTGTTCAGCTTTTTCATAAATAAATTTTAATTGATTAATAAATTCCGTATCACCACGGCAAATTCTCTTTTTGGCTCCTAAAAAATCAAGATAGGCTATTATGTGTCTTGTTTCTTTTGTTTGTTTTTCCATAATAATCATATTAGCACAATTTATTAATTCCAGCGGAATTAATAAAACGAAGTTAATCCATCCGCTCTCATCCCATGAAAAAAGACCCCGAAGGGTCTAAAAATTCGGAAAAGGTGAAGGACTCCGCCTAAAATTGATTAAATATCAATTTTAGGAAGGAGGGACTCGAACCCACTGGGTGAGAACCCACCCTACATTTACTTGCACTAAAAAAGCGAACCTTAAATGGTTCGCTTAAATGGAGGAGGAGGTGGGATTCGAACCCACGGTACGCGTGAACGTACGACAGTTTTCAAGACTGCTCCAATCAACCGCTCTGGCACTCCTCCAGACAAATTGAATTGTAACAGAATTAATCTTATACTAAACATTTTTATTTGTAAAGTAGTTATTTTATATTTTTTATTACAAATTGTGTCATTATTCTATAATACTTGACATTAAAGGTTATTGCATAGACAATAAATTATAGGATTAGAGGGTGATTTTATGACTAAACAAACTTTTTTACATGATAAACATATTGAACTTAATGCAAAAATGGTAGATTTTGCTGGTTGGCACATGCCTGTACAGTACTCATCTATTATTGAAGAACATAAAACAGTTCGTGAAAATGTTGGTTTGTTTGATGTTTCGCATATGGGGGAACTTATTGTATCTGGTGAAGATGCTTGCCCATATCTTAATAAATTAGTCCCTCAAGATATTACAAAACTTGTTGATAGAAAAGCTGTATATTGCCAATTGCTTAATAAAAAAGGTGGGATTATTGATGATCTTATTATTTATAAATTAGAAGATAATAAATATCTAGTAATTGCAAATGCAGCTAGAATTGATGAAGATTTAAACTGGATGGTTAGAAACCAAAGAGGTTTCAATGTTAATATCATTAATGAATCTCATAATTATTCATTGTTGGCTGTTCAAGGTCCTAAAGCTAAAGATTTGATGGCTAAAATGGGTGTTGAAAATCTTCCAGAATTCTTTAATATCAAAAGAGCAGAATTATGTAACGTAAACCTATGGATCTCTCGTACTGGTTATACGGGAGAAGATGGTGTTGAAATTCTTGTTAAAAATGAATTCTCTGAACTATTGTGGGATAAAATTCTTGAATATGGCCAAGAATTTGGAATCAAACCTATTGGTTTAGGAGCAAGAGATACACTAAGACTTGAAGCAGCTCTTCACTTATATGGAAATGATTTAGACGAAGAAACAACTCCTATTGAAGCTGGGCTTTCTTGGTCTATTGCTAAGAATAAAGTGGATGATTATAATGGAAGAGCAGTAATAGAAGAACAACTTAAAAATGGTGTTTCTAAGAAATTAATAGGGCTTGTAATGGTTGATAGAGGTATTGCTCGTCACGGTTATAATGTTTTTTATAACGGTGAAAAAGTTGGTGTTATTACAAGTGGTGGTATTTCTCCTGTTAGAAACGAAAATATTGCACTTGCATATGTAAAAGCAATACCAGAAATAAAATCTGATACAATGATTCAAGTAGAAATAAGAGAAAAACTATATAATGCCAAAGTGGTTAAAAGACCATTTGTAAAAAAGAATAATAAAGTATAATATTATATATATAAAAGGAGATTATGAATGAGCGAAAGTATGTTATGTAGCAAAACTCACGAATATTTAACTGGTGAAGATGGTAATTATACTATCGGGCTTACTGATTATGCAGTTGAGCAATTAGGCGATGTTGTTTTTGTTGAACTTCCAGAAGTTGGTTCAGAGTTTTCTAAAAATGAAGTTTTTGCAACTGTTGAATCTGTTAAAGCTGCATCTGAAATATACATGCCTGTATCTGGTAAAGTAGTTGCAGTAAATGAAGATATTGTATCAACACCTGAGTTATTAAATGAAGATCCTCACGGTAATGGTTGGTTAATCAAAATTGAAGCTCAACCAGATGATACAGAATTAGCAGATTTATTGGATTACTCAGATTATAGAGAAGAAGTTGAATAATGAATAATTTTACAGCACATAGTGAAGAAACAAGACAAGAAATGCTTAATGCTATTTCTTGTAATACAGTAGACGATTTATTTAAACATATACCTGTGATTTTAGATGAGTTTAAAATGGATAAACCTTTATCCGAATTAGAAACTCAGAAGAAAATCAAAGCAATGGCAAAAAAGAATAATACAGATTATGTATCATTCTTAGGTGGTGGTGTATATAACAAATTTATACCTGCAGCAGTCCAACAAGTGGCTCAAAGATTTGAATTTTTAACTGCATATACTCCTTATCAGCCTGAAATTTCACAGGGTACGTTACAAATCATGTATGAGTTTCAGACTATGATATGTCGTTTAACCGGCATGGATGTTTCAAATGCATCTGTTTATGATGCTGCAACTGCTTGTGCGGAAGCTCTTTCTATGGCTGTAAGATTAAAAAGAAAACATAAAGTTTTGGTATCTTCAAGATTAAATCCTGAATACAAAGAAGTTATTAAAACTTATATGTGGGCTGCAAATATTGAGTTAGAATTTTTTGAAGAACTTCCTCAAGATGTTAGTGAGTATTCTGCAGTTCTTATACAAAACCCTGATTTCTATGGTGAACTTAATAATTTGGCTCAGGTTGATACATTATTAATAGTATGTACTAGATTATCAGCATTATCTATTATTAAGCCACCTGTTGAGGCTGATATTGTGGTTGGTGATGTCCAAGAATTAGGTGTTCCAATGAATTTTGGTGGTCCTCATGCTGGATTCTTAGCTTGTAAGGATAAATATGTAAGGCAACTACCTGGAAGAATTGCAGGTAGAACTGTTGATGCTGATGGGAATCAAGCATTTACTCTAACATTACAGACTAGAGAACAACATATAAGACGTGAAAAAGCTACAAGTAATATATGTTCTAATCAGGCATTAATTGCTTTATGTTCAACATTATATTTGTCATTAGTTGGCGAAAGAGGTTTTAAACAAGCAGGAACATTATCATGTAATTTGGCACATGAATTATCTGAAAAATTATCAAAAATTGGTATAAAAACATTAAATAATAATTTCTTTAGTGAATTTGTTGTTGAAACTAAAAATAGTGATGAATTTTTAGCAAAACTTAAATCAAAAAATATTATTGGTGGCGTAAAATTAGACAATAATAAAGTATTGATTTCTGTAACTGAAATGAATTCTGAAGAAGAAATTGAAGATTATATTCAAGCTTTAATGTAAGTTATTGTTTTATCTCCATATTGTTTTTGTTTGATTATGTTTTCAAAATCAAACTTAATTGATGTTGGATGTTCAAGAATAATAATTTCTGCAGTATTTTTTAATGCTTCGGTGATTTCTTCATATATTCCGCTAGCGTATGGAGGATCAACATAAGCAACATTATAGTTTTTATTTAGTTTGGGAATAACATTCAATGAGTTTCCAATAATTAAATCTGGTTTAAGTTTTAATTGCTCATAGTTCTTTTTTATAATATTTGCAGCTTTTTTATTAAGTTCAATAACTGTTGCCGAAGCAAAACCTCTAGATAACGCTTCTAGTCCCATAATTCCTGAACCACCAAATACATCTAAAAATGTTAAATTATCAAATTCTCCAACCATTGAAAATAAGGTGTTAAAAATTCCCATTCTAACTTTAGAAAGGGTTGGACGAGTAATTTTTTCATCAGGAGATGTTATTTTTCTACCTTTATATGTTCCACCGGATATATTCATATAATAAATATATTACAAAATCGGCAGGTATGATATACCTGCCGAATATATTTTAGTCTTTATCATCATCTAATGGAATTGTTATGATATATTTATCATCAACTTTTCGTTTAGTCATTTTTTCTAAGTTTGCATCTTTATCTAAAGAATATGTTTGAGAGAAACTTGTAAATGTTTCAGAATGTTTTTTATCAACTGTAGCTTCTCCACTTAATGTAATAGAAGAATCATTTGTTGTAATTTTAATATTATCTGGATTATTGTTAAATGGTTTTAAATCAATAATAAACTTATACTCATCAGGAGTTCTGAAAAAATCTATTGTATTATGATGTTTATGATGTCTCCATTTATCTTTCATATGATGAGGAGGGATTTCTTTTACAAACATCATATCTTTATTCATTTTTTCAAATTCTCTATCCATACGATGCATTGCAACCATTGGATCCATCATTCTGCTTATTGCAAGATCAGTTACGAAATAAACAGCTAAAAAAGCACCAACTAAAGTAGCAAAAAATAGACCTAAATATTTCCAAAAACAATGTTTCTTGTTGTGTTCTTCATTCATAGTAATCTCCTTTCTATTATTCTTAAATATAATAGTAGAATTTTAATAGAAAGTTCAATTATCCATTTGTACTATGATGATTGGTTAAACATTGCTAATGCCATTGGGCTAAGCTCAAGAATATATGATGGGTCGCCTGTTTCAGCTACCTTTACAGCAACTTCATCAATTTCTTCCATTGCAGAAGATAATACTTCCATTTTCATAAGCTGAATTTTTGAACTAGCTTCTGACGCTAATACACTTGAAATATCCATAAATAAAATATCCTTTTGAGGTAATGTATATATTAATTATAACATGTGTTTTTATACTTGTTAAGTGTAAAAAAGTAAATTTTTATTAAATTATTTTTTCAAAATTTCATAAATATTTTTTAGATCTTTCAACATTAAAGATCTAGGTTTTCCTTCATCCATAGAATGATTTCTCAATAAATATGAAGGGTGAAATATTGGAATAGCTTTATATTGTTTATTATTGACAGTTATGTCTAGCCATTGACCTCTAATTTTAGAAATTTGAATTTTATCTTTATAAAATGATTGTAGAGCTGTTGCACCACAAAAAATAAGAATTTTAGGATTAATTATTTCAATTTGTTTGTATAAATATTTAGAACATTCTTCTTTTTCTTGATTGGTTGGAACTCTATTTTTAGGAGGTCTGCATTTTACAGTATTAATTATGTACAAATCTTTCTCTCTATTAATACCAACCTTTTCAAGAAACTCATTTAATAATTTCCCAGCTCTTCCAACAAAAGGAGTTCCTGTTAAATCTTCATTTTCTCCTGGAGCTTCCCCTATAAGGATTGCTTTTGCAGTATTTGGATTTCCATCAGAAAATACAATATTGTGTCTTGTACTACCTAGTTCACAATTTTGACAAGACATACAATTAGTTTTTAATTCGTTTAATAATTCTTCTTTATTCATATCTTATGGATGTAATACTGCTATTACAGAATTTTCTGTAAAATACTTGTTAGCACATTCTTTTATTTGCTCAGAAGTTACAGATTTAACCTTTTCAATTATTTTAGATTGGTAATCAAAACCTAACCCCATAATTCCATAATAAGCAAGTGTTGTAGATTGTTGTAAATTGGTTTCTGTAATAAATTGTTGCTTACCTATTATATTGTTTTTAGCATTGTTTAATTCTTCATCTGATACAAGAATATTTTTTATTTTATCGATTTCTTCTTTAAAGCCAGTTAGAGAAATATCTATATTACTTGGTTCTGTTGCGATGTAGATACTAAATACTGCGCATTGAGCTTTTGTTTCACAAGATGATCTAACTGTATAAGCTAAACCTTTTTTATCTCTTAATTCAAGGAATAATCTAGAAGATAAACCACTTGCACCTAAAATTGTATTGATGACAGCTATTACAGGATAATCTTCTGAATAGAAATTAGGGATAATCCAACCTTGTAAGATTTGTGCTTGATTTGCATCTTCTTTTATAACATCTGTTCTTTTTGCATTTTGTAATTGAGGTTTTTCAATCTCGTTATTTTTTATATTGTTGTTATCTAATTTTCCAATAGTCTTTTCTAGTAATTCTTTTACATAATCAAATTCAAGACTTCCAACTACGGCAATAACTTTTTTACCTTCAGATAAAATTTGTTTGTATGATTCGATTACATCTTCTTTTGTTATAGAATCCAATGCTTCTAACATGTTTGTATATGTATTACCATAGAAGTGGTTTTCATATATAGTTTTTGTAAATGCATCTGAAACTTTTACTCTTGCAGAATCTAAATCTGCTATAATTTCACCACGCATTTTTTCTTTTTCTTTATCAAATTCTACGAAAGTTGAATTATTAATAATATCGTCAAGAATATCCATTGCTAAAGCAAAATCTTCGTTTAAACATAAGAATCTAAAGCGAAGATAATCCTGTTTCATATCTGTACAAAATTCAATAGCATTTTCATCTAATATTTTTGCAAGTTCTGTATTAGAATATTTTTTAGTTCCTTGCAATAATAATCTATTCATTAAAGAGTATGTACCGGCATGCTTTTCTGGTTTATTAATTGCAATATTAATAGTAAAAGCAATTCTTGGTGTATTTTTATTTTGTTTATAAACTGATTCAATATTATTATTTAACTTAAATTCTTTCATAAAACCCTCATTCATTACCTTTATTTAATCACAAATTGAGGCAAACTACAAATTCTTAATAAAAAAGTTCTAGACAATTAATTATGTCTGTATTATTATAGTCATGTCGAAAGGCAAAACTGATAATTAAATAAAAATGCTTGCCCTTGTGGCGGAATCGGTAGACGCGTTGGACTTAAAATCCAATCGGGGTTATCCCTCGGTGCCAGTTCAAGTCTGGCCAAGGGCATTTTTTAAAAGACTCATAGCAATATGAGTCTTTTTTATGCTATAATACAGCTATGACGAATCAAGAAGACTTTATTTCAACTGTTTCACACGAATTAAGAACCCCTTTAACAAGTATTAGAGGTTTTGCACAAACTATGCTTGCGTCATGGGATAAGCTTGATGATGAAAGTAAAAAGAAATTTTTAGGTATTATTGAACAACAGTCTAATAGGCTTATTAATCTTGTTGAAAATATTTTATCTGTTACAAAATTACCTAAGGACTCGCTTATTTTGAAAAATATAGATATTAATATATCTATAAATCCTGTAATACAGATTATTCAACAACAATATAAAACTCATAAAATTGTTAAACTTTTTGATAAATCGAATCCGCATGCTTCACTTGATTTAGAAAAATTACAGCAAATTATGATTAATTTAATTGAAAATGCTGCAAAATATTCTGATAATAATTCTACTATTAAGATTATTACAGAGCATGACGATAAGAATGTTATTATTAAAGTTCAAGATGAAGGAATTGGGATTAATGAAGAATTTGCAGAAAAAATATTTGAAAAATTCTCTCGTATTGATAATCCTCTAACTCGTAAAATACAAGGTAGCGGACTCGGGTTATATATTACAAAAACTCTTGTTGAAAAAATGCAGGGGAATATTAGTTTTAAAAATCTTACTAAGGGAACTGAATTTCAAGTGAAATTTCCTTTATACAATATTGAGGAACATGTTAAATGCTCAGTAACGCAATAATTATTGATTCAAGAAAAGAATTATCTGTAAAATATAAAAAAGCATTAGAATCTTCTGATACTTCTGTTTCTATTGTTAAAAATTTAAATGAAGCATTTAAGTATATTCAAGAATATGAACCCGATTTGATAATTATTTCTGATAGTATTCCTGAAGCCTTAGAAGATTTTTGTCATAAAATTCGAGTATTAACATACAATATGCGACCAATTATTATTGCATTATCTAAGTCTGCTGAACTTCAAGATAGAATTAAGGTTCTTGAGGCTGGAGCGGATGATTTTATTAGTGAACCAGTTAATATTGAAGAATTTAAAACGAGGATTAAGGCTCATTTAAGAAGAGAATTAGAATCAAATCTTGATAATAAAACATTATTACCAAATAAAAAGTACTCAATGCGCACAATTAAAAGAGTTTTAGCAAAGAATAATGATTGGGCAGCCCTTTTAATAAGTATTGAAAATTTTATGCCATATAAAGAGGTTTATACAGAGCTTGCTGCGGATAGAGTAATTCAAGCTTTTATTGCAATTATGAAATCTGCTCTTTCTAATAATGATTTTTTAAGCCAAATTTCTGATAATGAATTTGTTATACTTACAAATTCTACATCTTCAGAAAAAATTGCATCATTTTTGAGTTTTGCATTTGATACTATTGCTCCAAAATTTTATTCTCCTGAAGATGTAAAGCGTGGATATATGCTCTTACAAGGAGATGAGTTTGCAGGTATAAGAATACAATTCTTATCTCTAGCAATTGGGATTATTTCAAGTGAATTTGAAACTTATAATAATGCTGATAAACTACTATCAAAGTTATATCAATTAAAATCTATGGCAAAGCTTCCAACAAAATCTAATTATATTGTTGATAGACCTAAATTAACAGGTGAAAATTCCATCAATTATAATAGATTTAATAAAAAAATTGCTATTTTTGAAAAAGATGAAGCTTTACAACTTCTACTAAGGACAACTTTAGAATTACAGGGTTACGATGTAATTTCTTCAGAAAAAGAAATGGAAGAATATCAACCTGCAGTAATATTGATTGACTCTGGTGATGATATGAAAGGGTTAGATTTGTGTTCTAAAATAAAATCTACTGCAGAATTTGCGAATACAAAAATTATTGCAACCTCTGTTCAACACGATAAAACCCTAGTATTAAATTCTGGAGCTGATTTATATATTCCAAAACCCTATGAAATAGCTACAATTATAAAATGGGTTGAATACTTCATTAATCAATTAAATTACTAATCTAATAAAGTATCTAATAAATTTGCAGCTTCCTTATATTTACCAATATTAGCTTGTTGTTTATTTCTACGAATATAACTTCTTAAAGCTTCTCGTATAAATTCACTTCTTGTTCTATGCTCAGCACTTGCAAGTGAATCGACTTCATTTAAAAATTCAGGGCTAATTGATACTAAAACTCTTGCCATAATCTCTCCTCTAAATTTTAAACAAAACCTCCTGATATTACATCAGGATGGTTTTGTTTTATATAAAAATCTTCTAATTAATTAGCTTTCAATATGTTGTGCAAGTTCAAATGTTTTATGAGTTAATTGCATTGTTTCGTGATTTAAAATACCACGATTTAATTGTGTATAAAAAGCTTTTTTAGAATTTAATTTATTTTTCAAAAATTCATAAGCAACTTTAGGGTCACATTTATTGCCACAAGTGAATAAGTCTACTGCAGCATAACCCAATTCTGGCCAAGTATGTATTGATAAATGACTTTCAGCAATGATAACTACTCCACTTACCCCAAATGGTGAAAACATGTGAAAACATTTTTGAACGACTGTTGCTCCACATTCAATTGCTGCATCTACCATATTATTTTCAATTCTATCTTTATTATTCAAAATATTAGGGTCGCAATCAAAAAATTCTGCTAAGATATGTCTACCTAAGTGTTCATCAGTTCCGTTAAAGTTATTTGTTATTTCCAATTCATTAGGCTCCTTTCATAAACTAGTCACATTTACTATAATATAATAAAAATCAAAAAAATTAAATTTGCTAACTAATTTAGTTAAGATTATTTAACTCTTTGTGAGCTTCTTCTACGATTAAATTTGGTTGAATATAACTCTCTTCTATATCTTCTGTTGAAAAATATATTAAGTATTCAATGTTACCTGCGGGACCTTTTATTGAGGAATATGTTAAACCTTTTATTTTATAAGCTAGATTATGAATACAGTTAATAACATTTTCTATAACCATTATATGTGTTTTAGGATTTTTAACAACCCCACCTTTTTCAATAAATTCTTTACCTGCTTCAAATTGAGGTTTTATTAAACAAATCATTTCATGAAACTCAGGATTTAAAAGTTTTTTTAAGTTTGGTAATGTTCTTTCCAACGAAATAAATGATAAATCTGAAACCAACAGATCTGCCCAAGTATCAGTTTCTGAATATATTTCATCAGGAGTACATATTTTTAAATTAGTTTTTTCTATTGTTTTAACTCTCTCGTCATTTCGGATTTTCCAAGCAAGTTGCCCATATCCTACATCAACTGCATAAACATACTTAGCACCTCTTTGAAGCAAACAATCTGTAAAGCCACCTGTAGAAGCTCCTGCGTCAAAACAAATTCTGTCTTTGGGTGAAAATTTAAATGCATCTAGAGCTTTTTGAAGCTTAAATCCTCCTCTTGATACATAAGGCATTGTCTTGATTACAAAATCATATTCTTTGCTAGGATCTAATTGATAACCTGCTTTTGTAATTTTTTCATCACCAATTCTTACATCTCCTGCAATAATTGCTGCTGATGCTTTACTTTTATTTTCAAAGTAGCCTAAGTCTACTAATATTTTATCTAAACGTTCTTTTTTCAAATTCTAAATACTCTTTCTGCATTTACTGTTGTCATTTTTATTATATCTTCAACAGGCTCATTTCGTAAATTTGCAATTTCTTCTGCTACATATTTAATATATGCAGGTTGATTTTCTTTTCCACGATATGGAACAGGTGTTAAATATGGGGAGTCTGTTTCTAATAATAAGTATTCTAATGGTATTTCTTTGGCAACTTCTTTCATTTTTTTTGCATTTTTAAAAGTTACAACACCACCTAAGGCTATATACCATTGATTTTTTACACATTCTCGCATCATTTCGACACTGCCAGAAAAACAATGAAATACTACTTCTGAGGTTTTATTATATTCTTTGACTATATCAATTGAATCTTTATGTGCTTCTCTATCGTGAACAACGATTGGTAAATTTAATTCATTTGCTAGTATTATTTGGGTTTTGAACATATTTTTTTGTTCTTCAATGTATGTTTTGTCCCAATAATAATCTAATCCTATTTCACCTATTGCAACAACTTTAGGATGCTTTGATAAATCTCTTATTTTATCTGCAATTTTATTATTCCATTTTAGCGCTTCAGATGGATACAAACCTAATTGACAAAAAATATTATCATTCTCTTCTGCGATTTTAATTATTTTTTCAAAATATTCTTCCTCTACAGAAGGAATAATTATTTTTTTTACTCCGTTATCATTAGCATTTTTTATTACTTCGCATACATTCTCACTCATATCAATATGAGCATGTGTATCAATTAAATAATTATTCATAGCTTACTCTTGAACCATTCTTGCTGGGAAATGATTACGTTTCAATTCATTTGTTAAATTTTGTGCTTTAGTTATGTCACTATATGATCCTACTTGTATTGTGTAAGTTCCATTAGTTAATGTTTTTACAAAAGATGTAACCCCAAGATTTGCATCTTGAACAATGTTTTGAGCAACTCTTGCTTGTTCTAAAGTACTATATGAACCTATAAATACTTTATAAACAGTATTAGATGTTGTTGTTTGCTGTGGAACTCCTGTTGGATGTTTTATAGGTTGTCTTTCTACATCAGGAAATGTTGTTTGAGTTGATGAATATGTATTACTATTCCCATAAGGATTTGAGTAATCTTGCCCCCCAAATGTTTGTACTTGGACTTCGCCAGATGAATTTGCTTGCATCATTGCTTCTTCTTTTGATTGGATTACATTTGGAACTTGATTTGACGGTAGTTTATTATTATCTTCCATTTGTATAAATTTTAGACGACTATCTATTAAGTGTTTTACACCTAAACCAGATTCTTTTATATCACCTTCATCGTTTTCTCCAATTGCGGTGTCAACACTTGAAAATAAGTGTACAGCAATTACGACGAATAATATAAGCATCATGAAAAACGCACCAAAAAATAATTTAATATAACTTGGTTTTTCTTCTTCTTGCTTATTATACTTTTTATAATATTGATTTCCCATATCTAAACTCCTCGGACTTTTGTACTTGCAAGTTCGATATCTTTAAGTTCTTCAGCATAGGCTTTCATAACTTCATTCGCAAACTCTTTTATATCTGTTATACCTAATTCACTTGTTAAACCGGCAGCTTTAACAGGTGCTCCTTCTGAATCGATATTTAAACCTGTATGAATTAGTATTGATGTTGTAGATTTTGTAGCGATTGATACAGATAACTTTCTACCATTAATCATCAAATCATCACCATTTCTTACAACAAAAATGCCTCTCTTTTCTAATAATTCTTTTATTATACATATTAATAATCTTTGTCTAAAAACACCTTCAATTAAATCAATATTAAATTGTTCTGTTATGAAGCTCAACATTGACTTACTATATATTGGTTCGTTATTTATAACATCTTCTATATCAACCATTTCAGTTAGTTGAACTTCGCATTCTCCTATAAATGCAACGATTGCATCACCTTGCATTTTAAAGTTTTTATATATCCAGTGAGGTTGTAATTGAGATCCTATATATTTAATCTCTTCATCTATTAGTTTAGTTAACATCTTCAAATAAAACCCTTATATATTTTGTATCCCCGTTATTTATTAATGCTTCTTTTAAGTGTTTGCAAGATTCACATTTTCCGCAATTGGTCTTGCTTTTATTATAACAACTCCTCGTTAATTCAAGTGGCATGTTTTTTTCTAATGCCAATTTTACTATATCATTTTTATCCATGCTTATCAATGGAGCAATAACTTGTGGATTGCATAAAGTTGAAAACTTGAAACAACTTGTTATCAAATCTGCGAATTTTTTTGTATTGTCAGGGAAGGTAACACCTTCTTCTTTATTTGCTCCAAATATAATATGAGTGAAATTGTATGTATCAGCATAAGATGCTGCTATATTTAAAAATAAACCGTTCCTGTTTGGTACCCAAACAGCTTTTGCACTGTATTCAGTATATAATTCGTTTTCAGGAATATCTTTATCGTCTACAAGTGCTGTTTTTGTAATTTTTTTTAAAAATGGGAGTTCAATAACTTGATGTTCAATTTTATAATACGAGGCTAATTTTTTTGAAGCTTCTATTTCTTGTTTTGCTGATTTTTGCCCATAATCAAATGTTAAAGCTAATTCAATGTTATATTTATCCTTTACAGCGCCTAAACAAACAAGAGAATCTAAACCTCCTGATAATAAAATAATTGATTTATTATTCATCATCATCCTCATATTCATCGATTAAATTTTGGGCTTCTTCTTTTAAATATTCTGAATATTCTTCTAAAGATAAAACTTCTTCTAAAATATCTCGCCCTTCTAAGTTGTACATCGCTATTAAGGCATTTTTTTGGACTTCTTTATCATCATCAAATAAACAATTCTTTATTAATTCTGAAGCGTTATCAGCTCCTGAATTCATAATTGCTTCAATAGCGTTAATTCTCACCATTGGTGACGAATCTAATAATGATTTTTTTAATGCTTTTATGACTTTTTTATTATCAACATTAAGTTTTCCTAATGCTTCAATCACTCTTTCTTTTAAGAATGAAAATTTATCTAAAAATCCTTGCTTTGCTTCTAATATTGAAACCAAAGGGTCAATTGCTCTTAAATCTCCGATTTTTCCTAATGCAGAAGCTGCTGATTCTTTTAAATAGACAGATTTCTCTTCTTCATCTTGTACTAGGTCTATTAATGGTGCTACGGCATATTTGTCCCCAATCTTACCTAGTGCGTCTGCGCAGGCTAATCTTACTTTGTAATGTTCATTTTTATTGTTTAAACAATATAATAATGCTCCAACTACAGATGTATCTTTGTAATTTGATATTGCTTTTGCACATAAAACTCTAAGATTAATTAAATCATCTTGTTCAATTTCTTCATTAATTCCATTTTTTGTTAATAATAAATCAACTAAAGGACCTAAGGTTGATTCATCTCTTAATTTATCAGCATAAGTTATTGTAATCATTAATACTTTAGGCTCTTTTGATACAATTAATATATGATTATATAATTGAACTAATTCATATTCATCATATTTGTTTTCTAGATTTATGATATTTTGCACTTTAATTTCTTGGTCGATATTAGAATTAATCCCGCACTCTGATATAACTAAATCCACATCAATAAATCTTTTTTCACTCACACCATTAAGATACAATAAACTAACCTTTTAATCAAGAATAATTGCATAAAAAAGAAGTCATATCGTGAACTTAATACACAATATGACTTCTTAATTTTTTTATTAATTTTCTTATGCTAATGCTTTAGATTCTTCAACTAATTTAATTAATGTATTAGCAATAAATTCTTGTTCTTCTCTTGTTAATTCAGGGAACATTGGTAAAGACATTACTATATCTGTATTTTTTTCTGTATGAGGTAATGATCCTCTACCAACGCCTAAATATTCATGAACTTTTTGAAGGTGTAATGGGATTGGATAATATAACATAGTTCCAATACCTGCTTCGTGCATTTTGTCAAAAATTTCATCTCTGTTAGGAATTTTTACTGTATATTGATGATAAATACAATAAGTATCATCAAGTTCTTTTGGAGTTATTATATCTTCACAACCTGCAAATAATTCATTGTATATTGCAGCTCTTTCTCTACGTTTTTTATTCCAAGAATCAAGATGCGGTAATTTAACTCTTAAAATTGCTGATTGAATTTCATCAAGTCTTGAATTAACACCTATTTCATCGTGGTGGTATCTAATAGCTCCACCGTGGTTTCTTAATGCAATTATTCTATCTTTTAAGTGTTCTGCATTAGTAGTAATTAAGCCACCATCACCCATGCCACCTAAGTTTTTAGTTGGATAGAAACTGAAACATCCAATATCTCCGATTGATCCAACTTTTCGTCCTTTATAAGTTGCACCCATTGCTTGGCAGGCATCTTCAATTACATATAAGTCGTGACGTTTTGCAATATCCATAATTGCATCCATATCACAAGGTTGACCATATAAGTGAACAGGAATAATTGCCTTTGTTTTAGGTGTAATAGCTGCTTCAATTTTTGCAGGATCAATATTAAATGTATCTGGATCAATATCAACAAATACTGGTTTTGCATTAACGATACCTATTGCTTCTGTTGTTGCAACAAATGTGAATGCTGTTGTGATAACTTCATCACCTGCACCTATATCTAAAGCTCTTAATGCTAAGTGTAATGCATCTGTTCCTGAATTCAAGGCTACTGCATATTTAGCACCTGTATATTCTGCTAATTCTTGTTCTAATGCTTTTGTATTTGGCCCCATTATGTATGCGCCTGATCTTAAAACTTCACATACTGCTTTTTCAATATCCGAACCAATCTCTTGATATTGACGTTTTGAATCAAAAATAGGTATCATATAATTTCCCCTTTTCTTTTGTAACCTTACTATTATAGTGTAGCATAATTTTTACCTCTCTTTATATAACCTTAATATCCTCAAATACTTATAAAATAAGTCTTTGAGTCATATATAATATTTTAAGGCATGAAAATATAAAATTTCTCATAAAAAAAACCTTCCGAAAATGGAAGGTTGGAATTTTTTGTGTAATTCCTCGTGTGTAGAAGGTTAGTGTGTGTAGGTTATGTATGAAATCTTTTTTCTAAGCATTGATTGCTTACATATATATAAAGTATTTGAGTATATATAAATTGCATATTTTTGATATTTTGTTACATTTTTTAATAAAAAAATAATGGCTATTCAATTTGATAATAACCATTATTTTTTTATTTTTATTATGTTTATTTAATTTATATCTGAACTAAATTTAAACAATTTTTTATGTCATTTACTATTAAATAGTCTTTTAAATGATATCTTTCATAAAGTTCACCTAAAGGAACACAATCAGTAAATTCTTTATTTGCCCCATAATTAATTACTTTCATATCAGATGTAGAATAGAATCTTGTAATTTTTTCTCCAAAGCCACCTTCTAATATACCATCTTCTAATGTAATAACCAATCTATGGTTAGATTTTAATTCTTCAAGCATTTCTTTATCGATGCCTGTTATGAAATGAGGATTGATTAATGTTGCATTGATATTTAGTTTATCTTTTAACATTGATTTAACTTTTTTACCTAGCTCAAAGAAACTTCCTAAAGCAACAATTGCAACATCTTTACCTTCTTCTTCCATTTTAAATTTATTAATTTGAGAATAATCAGTTTTATCTTCAATACCTGTTGAGATAAAGTTTCCAAAAGGAACTCTTATAGCAACTGAATAATCTTTTTGTTCAACAGACCAATCTAACATTGCTAGATATTCTTCTTTATTAACAGGAGCTAAATAAACTAAATTAGGAATGTTGCTAAGCATTGGAATATCAAAACATCCTAAGTGAGTTGCATCACCGTTTGAAATTCCTCCCCAATAAACAAGAACTGTTGCAGGATTATTATTCAAACATAAATCTTGTGAGAATTGGTCATATGTTCTTTGTATAAATGAACTCAAAACTGCAAGAATTGGTTTTGCTCCACATTTTGCAAGAGCTGAAGCATAAGCAATTGCGTGTTCTTCTGAAATTGCAACATCTACATATTGTTTACCTAATTCTTTTCTAAATTCAGGGCTAAATCCGCAAGCTCCTGGGGTTGCTGGATTTATTAAAACTAATGTTTTATCTTCTTTAGCCTTTTTAGAAACGTAATCAACTGTTATTGTATTATAGTTTTCAACAACTTCTGTACTAGGTTTTGCATCTAAAGTTCCTGGTAAAATCCAATGGAATGTTTCTTTATTTTGTTCTGCAATAGGTAACCCTTTTCCTTTTAATGTTGTCATATGAACAACAGTTGGATGATTAATATCTTTAACCTTATTAAATGTTTCAATTAATTCTTCAATATTATTACCGTCTTCAATATTATTACCGTCTTCAATATAGTAATAATCAAATCCCATTGATTTAAAGAAATTACATTCGGCTTTACCTTTTGAATCTCTTAGTTCTTTTAAATTTTTGTATAGTCCGCCTTGGTTTTCAGCAATAGACATATCATTATCATTTACAAGGATTATAATATTACTATTTAAAACTGCGGCATTATTTAAACCTTCAAAAGCTTCTCCACCACTTAGAGAACCGTCGCCTATTAAAGCAATTACATTACCAGTTTCACCTTTTAAATCTCTTGCTTTAGCAACGCCTGTTGCTAAACTAACTGATGTTGATGTATGTCCTACTTTGAAAATATCATGTTCACTTTCTTTTGGATTTGTATATCCTGAGTAATTATAATATTTACTTTCATCAGTAAAACCTTCTTTTCTGCCTGTCAAAATTTTATGTGTATAGCATTGATGAGATACATCAAATATAAATTTATCAACTGGAGAATTAAAGACATAATGTAATGCCATTGTAGCTTCAACAATTCCTAAGTTTGGAGCCATATGACCGCCAGTTGTGTTTACCTTCTTGATTATAACTTCTCTTATTTCTGATGCTAATTCTTTCATTTCATCTACTGATAATTTTTTTACATCGGCAGGTGAATTTATTTTATTTAAAATATTAGACATTGCATTCCCTTTCTTTATTTACAATTACTTTTCCATTACATTCCATAACAGCATCTTCAAATATAATATCATCAACACTATCAACTTTTATAGTACCTGATTTTGGATTTTTTATTGATATTATATGTCCTTTTATATCTGCTTCTACATTTGAGTATTCAAAAGACAAATCAGTATCTTCCATTGTACAGTTTATTAATTTTAAATCCTTACAATAACATAAAGGTTGGGTTCCTATGATTTTACAGTTTATTAATGTAAGACCATTTGAAAACCAGCCTAAATACTCACCTTTAACAATGGAATTTTCTACAACTACATTTTTACTATGCCAAAAAGCATCTTTGGTATCTAAATTAGAATCTTTTATATGAAGGTTTTTCATATACTGAAAAGAATATTTTCCTTTCATATTCAAATTAGATATTTCTACATTTTTTGTGTCAAATAAAAAATACTCAGATTCAATACTTGAATTATTTATATGTAATCCATCGCATTTCCAACCAAATTCTGGTGATTTAATATCACAATTAGTAACTGTAATGTTTTCACACTCTCTTACACATTTAATACCTGTAATATTACAATTATCTATTACTCCATTTTCTGAATACCAAATAGGAGCTCTTGTTAACTCATCCATTGAAGAATTCATAAGAGAAAATTCTTTTACATGCCATAATGGATATCTTAATGAGAACTTTGAATTAATTACTTTAATATGCCTTGATTCTTTTAAAACAGATTCTCCATCTTTAGGACCTGCAAATGTACAATTATTAACTTCTGCATCAATAAGATTATAAAGAGCTCGTTCTTCATCATACGTTTTATCGCTAATATATTTCGTCATAATAATCTCCTATATACTTAAATCATCTGATTGTTTTTTAGAATTGAATGGTATTTGAGAAAGTATAATCGCATAAATCATAAATACACATCCAATTATTTCTTTTACACTTAAAACTTCTCCTAATATTAATACTCCACCTAAAACAGCAAAAATCGCTTCAGTACTTAGTATCAATGTTGCAAGAACAGGATGGGTTGCTTTATGTCCCAAGATTTGCAAGGTATATGCTCCAGCTGTTACAACAATACCTGTAAACAATATTGGTTGATATCCTGCAATTATTGAACTTAATGATGGATTTTCCAATAAAAACATAAAAGGCAAAGCTAATATTCCTGCTATCAAAAATTGTAATGAAGATAACCATAATGCACTGGTCCTTTTGGAATAGTAGCTAACAATAATAATATGTAGAGCAAAGAAAAAAGAACTTAATAACAATAAAATATCATATATTTCAAAATTCATTACACCTTTTGCACATAGCAAATATAAGCCAATAAATGCTAATACAATACTTAATTGAACATTCGGCAACAATTTATGCTTCATAAATACCGCAATTACTGGAACAAAGACAACATACAAAGAAGTAATAAATCCTGCTTTTCCTGCATCTGCGAATATCATACAATATTGATTTATTGAAAAAGCTATAAACAAAATTACACCTGCTAATAAACTTCCTTTTATAAGAGATTTTATTTGTTGTTTATCCATTTTAGAACTACCAAAGATGTTTGAAATCAATATAACAGGTAGCAAACTTAAGCTTCCAATAATACTTCTTACCGCATTAAAAGTAAAAGGTCCAACATATTCCATGCCAGTCTTCTGTGCGACAAAAGATAAACCTGAAATGAATGCAGCCATTAAAAGCGATATATTACATAAAATATATATTTTTTTATTTGCCATTATTTACTTGTAACCTCATTTAAATACCTCATAGCATTAAGTGTACGAGGAAAACCAATATAAGGCAAACATTGCGCAAGAGCAGAAATCAATAAAGATTTATCATTACCTATATTTAAATTTGCATTAATATGAGCTTTGATTTGAGGTTCAGTATCACCAAGAGAAGCTAGTACACACATAGTTAAAAGTTCTCTTATATTTATATCTAAGCCATCACGAGTATAAAAATCTCCAAAGCAATATTCTGATAAGAACTGAGGAATATGTTTTTGCCCTTCAGGAGTATTATCTTTATAGGATTTCATCCCATCACCAAATAATTCAACTTGAAGATTCAAACCTCTATCATATCTTGAGTCTTCTGTTACTGTATTTTGAGAGCTTATTGGTAAATTTATACCTTTTTGTTTAAATACTTCATTGCAAATCCTTATTGCCATAACAACAGGTGGAATCCCAATATATGGAGTTGTTTGATAAATTGTTTCTTTTATTTTTACTGGTGCAACACCTATATTTAAAGCAGCTTTTATGTGTGTTTCTAAAAGTGTTAATTGCTGATTTTTTGTTAACAATGCAATAGTTATTAATTCTCTTATCTCTTTTGATAAATCCCAAGTCAATGGAACATCCCCAAATACAAATCGTTTAACAATATCATTAAATTCAGGATCTGTATCACTTAAATCAAAGTCATTACCAAATAATTCTTTAAAATATTTTTCAGAAAACTCAATTCTATCCATATTATACCTCTTTTAATTTATCTATATTATATATTTTACCCCTTGAGAGTTGCTCTCAGTCAAGAATTTTGATAATATAATATAAATAATAGGAGTAAATTATGTATACAATAAAAGAAGTTGCTAAATTAATGCATGTTTCAGAGCACACACTTAGATTCTGGGCTAAAAGTGGTCTTTTCCCAAATATCAAACGTAATGAAAACAATATTAGGCAATTTTCAGAACATGATTTAGGTTGGGTCAAAATAGTAAAATGTTTAAGATCTGTTGGAACTGATAATAAATCTATCAAAAGATATGTTGATTTATGTCTTATAGGAGATTCAACAATCCCTGAACGATATGGAATTATTAAAGCAACTAGGATTAAAGCTCTTCAACAAATGGAAGAACTTAAGAAACAATTAGAACTTCTTGATTATAAAGAAAATTATTATGAAGAACTTATCAAAAATAATGAAATTGATAAGTATAACCCTGTGAATGATTTACAAACAAGTGCAGTTTAATTAAGCTTTTAATCCCATATTATATGCTTGGTTAATAAGATCTGTATTATTTACATCTCCTTTTTCCCAAACGCCAGTTGCATATAAGCAACCTTTTTCAGTTGCTCCTTCTAAGCAAGCTGTAAAGCCTCTAAGGCTATCAAAAGTTCTATTTAGATTATTCTTATTTGAATCTGCACAAGTTGCAATAAAATAAAACTCTTTATTATTTATTTTTGTATATCTAGAGCAACATCTATCAATAAACGTTTTCATTTGTGCATTCATTGTATAGAAATAAACCGGAGTAGCCATAACAATAACATCGGCTTTTAATAGTTTTTGAAGGAGTTCTTCCATATCATCAACTTGAGAACAGGCAGTATAATTATTTGTTGTACATAAACCACACCCTGTACAATAATTTATATTTTTATCCTTTAAAAATATTTTTTCTACATTATGTCCTGCAACTGTTGCACCTTGCATAAATTTATCGCATAGAATATCTGAATTTCCATTCTTTCTTGGACTTGCTGATATTATTAAAATATTTTTCATAGTCTATCTCCTTTTTTAGATATTATAATTCTTGAGAGTTACTATCAGTCAAGCCTGAAAAATATTCTACTAACCATTCAATTAATAATTTAGATTCTCCCCAATCGAAATTTAAGCTTTTGGCAATTCCATACATCAAATTATACTTGCTTAAATTATAAGCCATTGGGATATTTTTATATCCAAGCTCTTGTACTTTTTCCATATATATTTGATGAGTTTCTTTATCATATACTTTTGAATAATTTAAACCGTGCTCTGCACAATATGGAATTGTTAGTTTTTTCGCTGCATTTTCTGATATCAAACCAAATGTTCTACATATCAAACCTCTGTTTGAATATACAGAACAGCTTTTATCTATTAAAAATGGACACTTATATAAGAAATCTCCATTACCAACTAAATTGGATAATTCTTTAACATTTTCTTTAACTTGTTGTTTTGTATGTTCAGGTAATTTCTCATATGCTTGTTTTATATATTCGAATTCTATTTCGGAGAATGGATACATCCCTTGTTCACAACACATAGAACAACCATTAGAACAACAAATATATTCTTTTTGGTTTTCAAACATTTTATTTAGCTCAATCGTTAATAATTGTATGTATTGTTCATAATTTTTTAAGGTTTGTTCATTCTGCATATTCTTTTAACCATTCTTCTAAAGGCTTTTGTTCTCCAAATTCAATCCCTAATTCTTTTACTAAATCTAATTTTCTAATATTATTAATATCTAAATTAAATACTCTTGGTAAATTTTTATATTGCATTTCTTCTATTACATCTAGTAAAAGTTCCTTTGTTTCTTTGTCATAAACATTTGAATAATTCAAACCTAATTTACCACAGAAAGGACCATTTACTTTACCATCAGCTTCTTTATTTAATAGTCCAAATGTTCTGCAAACAATTCCTCGATTATCATAAACCGAACATTTTTTGTTTATCAAAAAAGGGCAAACATAATAACCTTTTTCATCTTTTTTGATATTCTTAAAATTATCTAGTATTATATTTTGAGTCTTTTTATCTAAATTTTTAAATCCTTCGGTCAAATAATTAAATTCTATTTCTGTAAAAGGATATTCTCCATATTCACAACAATGAGAACATCCTTCCTTGCAAAAAATATAGTCTTTTTGATGTTCAAACATTGCATCTAAATCTTGTGAAAGAATATCTATAAATTTTTTATAATTATCAAAATTCATAAAATGATTTTATCACTATTTTACGTTATTACAAAATAAAATTAATAAATTTATATTTTTCAAATACCCCAACTGGCTAATAATAGTATTAATCTTTTAATATATCATAGAGTTATAAAAGATAGACAAATATATTAGTAGAGGATGATATGGCTGAAGAAAAAATAAAAATTTGTATTGTAGAGGACTATGCTCTAACAAGAACAGCTCTTAAGTATTCATTATCAGAGTTCAAAGATATTGAAATAGTAAATGATTTTGATAATGCTGAAGAATGTATAAAATATTTAGACCGTGCAGATGTTGATATAATACTTATGGATTTAGGGCTACCATATATGAACGGGTTAGATGCTACTAATATAATTAAGAAAACACATCCTGAAGTTAAGATTATAATTATAACTTCTCATGATACGGATGAAGAAATTTTAACTGCTTTATCTGCTGGTGCAAATGCATATCTTATTAAAGATACTAATACTCCAGAAATTTATAACATTATTCATTCCGTTATCAATGGTGCAATTTGGCTTGATCCAAGAATTGTTAAATTAGCAATGGAAGTTTTTAAACTCCAAAAACAGCATAATACAGAAAGAGAAGATATTGGAAATTTAACAGATAGAGAAAAAGAAGTTCTTAAGTTATTGTCAGAAGGCAAATCCAATACAGAAATAGCAAAAGAATTGATTATAAGTTCTCATACAGCTAAAGTTCATGTATCTAATATATTGACCAAATTAGCAGTAACTGATAGAGTTCAAGCTGCAGTAAAAGCATATAAGTATAATTTATGCTAATTAATGGTAAATATTTATGAAACTAAAAAAAGAATTACTACAACCTATTTTGTTTTCAATATTAATTGTTACTGTTATTGTAACTCTTGATTTGAATATTCCTCATATATTTTTAAAAACAGTTTTATTTATTCTTTTAGTTTCTGTAATTGCTAAATCTTGGTTTGAAAAAAAAACTAATTTGGATGAATTAACTTCTAAATATGAAAATATATCTATTTTATTTGATAATATCAATAAATATCTTCCTGATTATGTTTTATGTAAAGATAAAGATTTGAAATTTACCCTAGGTAATAAAGCCACCTTGTCTTTATTTAGATTAAATAAATTAAGTCAATTAAAAGGAAAGGATATATATAATTTTTTTGATAAAAAAATATCTGAAGAAATTACCAAACAGGATATTAATGTATTAACTAATGCAAAAATTATTAAATATAAAATTTTTAATCCAGAAAATAATAATCATTATTATTGTATTTCAGTACCATTGAAAAAAGGTAAAGATATAAAAGGTGTTGCAAGTTTAATTAGAAATATCACTGAAGAAGAAAATCTAAAGGAAGAATTAAAATCAAGTTATGCTCAAATTGAATCTGTTATAAACAATTTTCCAATGGTTGCTTATATTATTGATTTAAATGGTAATTATGTAATGGGGAATGAAAAGTCATTCAAATTTTATAATGAAGGAATTGATCCTGAAGATAAGAATGTACGTATCAATTTAGATTTGATAAAAGATATTAATGAACAAGAAAATCAAAGAGTTATAAGAACAAAAAAAAGTTTAGTAGTTGATAAATTATTAAAAGCTATAGATGGTTCAGAACATTGGTATTCTATTCGTAAAGTACCATTAATTACAAATAACGAAGATGTCAATGGTGTAATTGTCTTTGTACAAAATATTGATGAATTAAAAAATATACAAAAACAACGTGATAATTATATAGCAACTCTAAGCCATGACTTAAAGACTCCTATATTAGCTCAAATTAGAACTTTAGAGTTATTTTTAAAAGTCAATTCTAAATTTTTACAGAATGATCAAGTAGAATTGTTAAATCTAATGTTGGATTCAAATCATTATATGTATTCGATGGTCGAAAACTTAGTATCTTCATATAAATATGAAAATGGAGAAGTCAATTTATTATATGAAAATTTTAATATTATGAAATTAATAGAAAATACAATTGAAAAATTAAGTTCAGAAATTCAAAATTCTGGAATTGGGATAAAAATAGAATCTAATATAAAAAATCCAATAATAAATGCAGATAAAGAACAATTAAGAAAGGTATTAGAGAATTTAATATTAAATGGTTTATCTTATAATTTTAAATCTTCTACTATTACGATATCGGTTAATGAAATTTATGAGCATAATACTCCTCAAATATGTGTAAAATTCATAAATAATAGCCCATATATGGATCAAGAAAAAATTAATAATATTTTTAAAAAATATGTTACTCATGAAGATAAATTTAATAGAGTAGGCGCAGGGTTAGGTTTGTATTTATACAAGCAAATAATCGATGCTCATAAAGGTAATATTTTTGTGACAAGTTCTAAAGATGATATCAATACTTTTGGTTTTATTATAAATAAATAATCTTATAACTGTAAATCTGTAATTATTTGATTAATTATCTCATCCCACTCATCCATATTTTTAGCTTGATAAGGTTTTATAGATTTATACCAACGTACATCTTCTCCTTTTATATCAAACCAACGATACTCTGTAAATTTGTTAAAAATCCCGATAGTTTTTACACCTAATGCTCCTGCTAGATTTAAGATTACATTATCTGTTGTAATAATTAAATCCATATTTTTGATAGCAGAAGCAGTGTCTTCAAAAGTTGTAAAATCTTTACCAACATTTATTATATTGCATTTTGATGGTAATTTATCAATTTGTTTTTTAGGATCTTCATGCTGCAAAATATATACATCAATATTTTTCTTTGTCATAAGTGGCAAAAATTTATTAAGCTCAATATCTCTGTTTAAATCTCTTGAAACATCATTCCCTTCAAATGATAAACCTATTTTAAATTTATTTTTATTTGTAATAAATTCACAAGCGAAATGTTCAACTTTTTTCTCATCAACTGTCAAATATTTATTTGTATGAGGTATTGAACTTGATTTTGTACCTAAAATATATGGTAAGTTCATAATTGGAACATGATAATCATAATCTAATTGTGCAAAATCGGTATCTAATGGTAATATTTCTGCACCTAAACTAGATGTTTTAAATAAGTCAACTAATTCATTTTGAACAATAAATAAAACTTTTTTGGCTATTGTTGATAATTCTTTTACAAATCTTGCATACATAATGCTATCGCCATATCCTTGTTCACATTGGACTAGAATTGTTTTGTTGGCAATCTCTTTTTGGGTTTTTAATAATTTATCTGATGGTAACATTGGGGGATATAACGCAGGTTTTGTTTCTTTGTTGAATCGATTTAGGAAGTATTTATATCCCTTTTTAAAATCACCATTATGTATTAAAAAACAACCGTAATCAAAATAGTCATTATAACTAGGATTTAATTTTAGCATTAAATTATAATACTTATCTGCATTTTTAAAGTCGTTCATTTTACTATATATTAGAGCAATATTACGAATGAACGTTTTTGAGTTAGGGTTAAGTTCATGTGCTTTTAGAAAATAATTTAATTGTTTATCTAAAAATTTATCATTATAATAAGTTGAATATAAATGCCCTAATGTATTATATACAAGTGCATCTGTCTGATTACTAAGAATATATCTTTCAAATCTTTCAATTGATTCAGGGATTTTATTAAATTTGAAATATAATAAATCTCCAATTACATAATCGGCACGAACTTTATCTTTTGCAGTTTCCTCATATTTTTTTAAATATTCCATAGCTAAATCTGTTTCTTTTAATTCAGCAAGGCAGTCAATAAGTCTTATAAAATCTCCTTCTTCAAGGGTTGAGTTATTAAAGATGTTTTTATATTTTATCATTGCTTCAAGCCAATTTTCATCTTTAAATAATTGATTAGCTTTTTTTAATTCTAAATTTAAATATGGAGTCATAATATTTGCAGGGATTGGGGAATATTGAAGTATTTTTTTATATACTTCTACACCATACTTTACATCATCATTCATTGATAATCCTGCAGCTACACCTATATTTAATCCTAAAATTACATCTTCAGAATTAGGGATTGAATTGTGTATATTTAAAAATGATGAATTAATAGCCATTTCTAAATATTTTTTATAATTAGTATTGTCTTTTTTTGATTTATATATATTGCTAATTAAATGTAATACTGAACTATCATTATGTATTTTTGAAATATATTCGCTAAAATTTTCAAGAGCTTTATCTTTATCATTAAAATAAAAATAATAAATGTTTCCTATATTTTTTTTATATTTTATATCATTTGTGTATTCATATAGATTTTCATATGCTTCAATCATTTTTTTTAGATTTTGTGCATTTAAATTTTGTTCGTGCAAAATTTTATTTATGATATCTTGATTTTCACGTATGATACTTAAAATATTAATATTTATATTCATATTATTATGCATAAACTTATTATATCATTAATCTTTAATCTGGAAAACACATTTTGAACAATGAGCTTTAGGATGAAGCATTAGATTATCTTCCAAATCATACATTTTAGCAATACGAGTTACTAATAAATTTCCACACATTGGGCAATATATTTCCTTTTCTCTAGCTAAAATTCGTTGCTTAATGTCATTAATTATTTCATCCGAAATTATTTTAGTATTAATATTTCTTTCATATTTTTGAATATCTGTTGGTTGGCATTTTAAAGCTTTAGCAAGTTTTTGGCGAATTGTAACAGGCAAGAATAATTCCTTGCCTGATTCAATATCTTCTATTGTAGAAATGTCAATCCCGCTTTTTTTAGCCAAACCAAGTGATGACATTCCTAGTTTTTCTCTTCTTGTATTTATAAAAGTTGATAATGATTCCATTTTACCTACTTAATAAATATATTTTATACTCTGCAGGCATTAATTTGCCTATATTTAAATCTTTTAATGGCGCAGATAATTGTTCTTCAACATAATCAATACCATTAAATCTATATTCTGCAACAATTTCGTAGTCGCAAGGTAAAGTTAAGTTTTTATCGAAAACTTCTCTGCCTTCTTTGATTTCTGTATACGAACGACCATTGTCTTCTATTAACATTTTTTCTGTAGGTGAAACATTATTTGCAACTACTAATAATGCATTTTTTACACCTTCTTTAGATATTTGCCATACGGTGAAACCATCATCATCTTGTCTTACAACATGTGCTTCTCCATTGACAATAATATCATTATTTTTTGCAAATCTATCGATAGCATCAAAACGAGCAAAAAATTCATCATTTCTTTCTCTTTCCATTGAAATTTCTGAACCAATAACTCTTTCAATTCCTGTTTTAGTAAAAGATTCATCTCCATCTATGTATAATACAGGTCTTTGTGCATTTTTACCACCTGGTAAGAATTTATATTTAAACCATTTAAATAATGCTCCATCAAAACCTAATTGACCTGGATATCTATCAATTGCTTCAAATTCCCCATCTTGATTGTTATAAGTTTTTAATATTCCTAATTTTGATTTTTTATTAGATTCAATATTGTAATTTGATAATTGCGTATTATCATCAACAATTGCTTGAGGAGTTTTAAAGCTTTGTGAAACAATATCATTTCCCCATAATAAATCGAATCCCATGTCTTCATGATATTCTTTTAAATAATTATCCCATAACATATATTCTGCAAGAGTTGCAAAGTATAGAACATGCTCTTTCATTTGAGAATTAAGCATTCCTAAAACTTTTCTAGGCGCTCTATAACTTATTGGAGTCCCATTATCCTCTGATACAGCATCTACAATATGATCGATATGATCAACTCTAAAACCATCAAAATTATAATCTTTTTGTAGTTTTTTCATTGCATTTATAAAATAATTAACTACTTCATTATTAAATTTGCCATCTTCTAAACAAACGAAGTAATAAGGTGTTTGACAATCTAAATTTGCAAATTCAGAAACGTCTTCTCCTTTATAATCAAAATGTTTAAATATTGGATAAGAGCCACATTCGCTCATTTTGTCAAAAACAGGAACTCCTGCTGAACACCAAGCACCACCTGGTGCAGGCCACATTCCTTCGCTTATTAATAATTGAATTATAACACTTTGATTTTGAATGTCAGATTCTTCTAATTTTTTATGTGTGTGTAGAATTGTAGAAATAATTGTTTTAACTTTTTTATGTAATTTATCTTGAATTGATTTTTCTAACATAGCATTAGATAAATATTTCTTTTCATCTAACATTTTTTCATCAATTTGATTATAAATTTTTTGATAATAATCAGTTAATGTTCCAATACCACCTCTTAAAGATTGTTTGTATAAACCTTTTACTATTTCTAAATCATCTGGGTTGATATCAGTTAATTCCGTGCATATTTTATCTAGAGATTTTTCTAATTCGCCTATTAATCCATTAATGTCAAACCATCTAGCAATATATGGATGAGCTAATACAGCCTTTGAGTATCTTCCTGTTTGTGGAAGTATATCATAAATTACAGGGTGACCTGCAAGTTGTGCTAACATAATAAAATTCTTAACTTGTTGTTCAACATTTTGTCCTGTTAATTCTGTTAAGTTTTTATCTTCTAAGTTTGGACTAACTTCTGATGATGTTGGTAAATATGCACAACCAAATTCTCTTGGGTGGAATGGTATTAAATATATTGTTGTATTAAATATTCCATTAGATAAATTCCCTGTAGGTAATATTGCTAATTGTCTTAACCAATCCATAAATTTACCAGGTTCTTCTGTTTCATTTCCATTACCCAAACCTGCTAAATTAATTAATTTTATATTATGACCTTCTTTTTTTATCCAATCAGAATTTGTTACATTATTTCTTGCTAAAACACTTGGATTTGCAAATAAGAATTTCCCAGAGGAATCCATTACATTATTTGATTTCCATTTAAATTCAAGAGCATATAATATTTCTGAATCTTGAAGTTCTGTTAATGCTTTTGCATAAGAGTATGGAATATATCCGTATTTATTCATTAAATCTCTTAGAACTTCTTTTCTATCTTCAGAAATAGAATCAAAACTATATTTCTCTTTTAGTTTTGCGTAAAATTCATTTAAAATTTGTGAATTGTTAACCTTTGTTTCCTTTTTAAATAAAAAATCTAGCATTGATAATATACTCCTTTATTTTTCTGATAGTATCGTATCATAGGTATAGTACTTTTACAAACAAATGTTTACATATATATACAAATAATATAGATTGCTTATAACCTAGTTAGATAAATCTTCAGAATAAATTACAGAAGATAGTATTGCAATCATTGTCCAAAAAACTATTTGAATTTGAGGTCTAAAAAATACAGTATCAACCATTCCGTGTATCATTACACCACAAATAGAAATAAATGCTGCTGATGCTAGTATTACTTGTTTTAAGTCTTTTGAATTATATATATATTTACCCGCATCAATTATTAATGTAAATAAAAATCCTAAAAATGCTAGTAGTGCAAAAATCCCACTTTCAACAGCTGTTTCTAAGTATATATTATAGGCACTTAAAGCATCAAAACCTGTTTTCATATATAAACCATATATTTCTCTAAAATTTTGATTCCCCATACCTATTCCTAACAACCAATTATCTTTGAACATTTGAACTGCTGCTTGATAAACATTAAATCTAAATGAATTTGAACTATCAGCTCGCATTGCAAATATAGAAAAAACTCTTGCTCTTAATGATGATATTGTTAATATTGCAAAAGTTGAAACCCCCATAATGAATGATATAAAGCTAAAATATATTTTTTTATAAGTAGGCCAGAAAAATTTTAAACTAATGATGAAAACTAAAGAAGATATTAAAAATAATCCGATATATGAACCTCTACATCCAGTTAAAAATATTGTAACTGCTGCTAAAATAGATAGAAGTCCAAAAATTAATCCTCTTTTATAATTTTTTTCATAAAGATTATATGCACATAATCCAAAAACAGAACCAATACCTGCAACTAAATATCCCCCTAATAAATTAGGGTTTAATGGTTGTAATGTTCCATATACTCTTGTCATTACTTCTTCTGGATTTAATCTTGAAGTATCTTGCCAACCAGATATTTCTCCTACTTGAATAAAGTTTTGACTTAATCCAACTAATGATTCAAAAGTTATACACCCTGCCATACATAATAATATAGGAATAATGTTTTGTTTATTATTTTTTAAATGATGTACAACCGAAAGATAAAAACTTAAATATATAAATGTTTTAAAAAATCCTTTTAAACTTAATGCTAATAATGTTGAGCCTGCAACACTTACTATTAAAAGCATGAAATATATCAATAGAAAAATTTCAAACTTTTCACATTTAAACTTATCAGTTGGATTTGTAATTACTCGAACTATTGTCAATAAAAAAGTTGAAAAACACAAATACCCTGCAACATCCGAACTCAAAAATGTTGAAAATACAAATGTCGCTAATATAGATATTAATATTAATAAATCTATTTTTTTTAGTATTACACTTGATTCATAAATATATTTAAATGGAATATGAATCACATCCAATAATTTATTTAAAAGCATATTAACCTTCTAAAATTTCTATATCTGAAACAGTACCAGTTAATTTATATGTCTTACCTTCTAGTGTTATTGGTAAACCAATTTTAATTTTGTTTCCACCGACAACAGCACCATCTTTAGTGATTTTAGCAGTATCTGTAACTTTAACAGAAATATCATAAGTATTAGGTTGACTAGAATCAGGTACTACTTTGTATCCAGCTGAATTATTAGAAGAGATTGTTGTCATTTTTGGTGTTGATTCAACATCAATAACTTTTAAATCTGAATAAGGGACATTTCTAATGCTAATAAAAGTTGTTTCATCTTTTTTTATTGGTATTTCTTGACCTGTTAATGTTACTCCTCTTAAATAAACATTAAAATTTATTTGAGATGTAGCTTCTATTTGTTTTGATGCTGTTTCTCTATAATGTTTAATTGTTATAACACCTACAAAAATTGCAAGAATAATTCCTAGAATAATAATTAAATCAACAAATTTATTGAATTTCATATAGCTCTCCTAATCTTTTATTACTTATTTATTCTTTGTTCAATCATTTCTTTAATTTCATCTATTGTAGTAGTTGCACAACCAAATTGTTTAACAACAATACTTGCAGCAATATTTCCAATAATTGCTGCGTATACAGGTTCTGCTCCTGCTGCTAGAGCTAATGTATAAACTGCTGTTACAGTATCACCTGCCCCTGTTACATCGAAAACCTCGGCTTTGTTAAATACAGGAATTTTAGTGAATTTATCATCTTTTTCAAATACAGCCATCCCCCCAGAACCACAGGTTACTAATACAAATTCTGCATTAGTATCATCTAATAATTTTTTTCCTGCTCGTTTTAAATCTTCGGTATTTTCTACTTCAAAACCTACGTATTTCTGTGTATCAGGTAGGTTTGGTGTCATTGATGTTACATACTGATATTTATCTAAATCTTTTTGTGCATCAACAACAACTATCTTATTATTTTTTTTACATAGTTCAATAGTCTTTTTGATAACATTATCTGTAAGTGTACCAATATGATAGTTTGATAAAATTACAGCATCATGTTCTGGAATAGCTTTCTCTAAATTTTTTATTATTTTTAATTCAGTTTCTTCTGATAAAGGTTCATCTGTTTGTCTATCAATTCTAACAATTTGTTGAGTTATTGATTGAAAGCATGAACCAGATATTCTTGTTTTTGTGACTGTTTTTCTTGTGGAATCTTCTACTAAATATTTGCAATCAATATTTGCTTCTTTAAATGCATTTATTAAATCTTCGGCTTGGTAATCTGTGCCAATAACACCAATAACACTTATTTTACCATTATTGATAGTAGAAACGTTATGCGCTGCGTTTGATGCTGCACCTAATATATGTTTTGTATGTGTGTGTTTTAGTATTAATACAGGAGCTTCTCTTGATATTCTTTCTGTATTTCCATATACCATTTCATCAATAGCTAAATCTCCTACAACTAAAATTTTTGATTTTTTAAGATTTTCTACAAGACTAATTAATTTTGTTTTATCTATTTTCATTTTTCCTCAACTCATTGAATATTTTAAAAATACATTGTATAATTTATATTATAATACAAAAAGAGAGAGTTAGAGATTTGGATAACGAAAAAGATATACAAAATTCATTAGATAATGTAGCACAAGCAGGAATTCCCCCATTAAATAATCCAAATATTTTTAATACTAATGATTCAATAGAGGTAAATAATCTTATTAATTTAAGTAATGCTGATATTACACCTGATATATTGGAGCAATTAGAGGCTAGAGCAAGAGAAGAACAAAAAAAATTAGATAAAGCTGAAAATGATGCTAAAAAGGAAGATGAACAACAAGATATTCATATCCCAGAGGGTCTTCCAGCAGAAGATGGTGCTGTAAATATTACATCTGATATCCTTGAAAGACCTATTAATTCTAATGAAAATAAAAATATGTTTCCATTGAATGAACCAATTATTGATGATAGAAAACAAGAAAAAATGGATCCATTAGAAGAAGCAAAATTAAATGCCGTTTATAAAAAATATGTTATATATATAAATAACGAAAATGAACATTTTATAGATTCTCTTTCTCTTGAAGAAAGAAAAAATTTAATTAATAAAATTTTATATGAACAAAATATTGTTACAGAAAAAGAAAAACTTGAAAGAAAAAAAAGAGAGAGTACTATTAAATTATTTATTAGTCTTATAACTTTTTTAATTGCCGTTCCATTGATTTATTTTTTATTTAATGTTTCTATGGAAGCAACAATCCAAAATTATAAGAGCTCAAAAAATAATTTTGAAGTTTTATATAAAGAAACAGGAAAAATTAAATTAAATAGTGATTAACCTACAAAGTTTGTTGTAGATGTTTTTTGACCTTCCATTAGTTTTGCTAATTGCATTTGTTCTTTTAATAATTTTTTTTCTTGAAAATCTTTTTCTGTTGTATTTTTTGTAATCACTTTTCCAAGTTTTTGTCCTGCTGCAAAAGCTGTACAAGATCCAATTACAAATATTGCGGCTTTTATAATTCCTGTTAATCTATTAGTAGGGATTTTATTTAAAAATTTAGTTGTAGCTAAGAATGTTTTTGTTTTTGTTGCTAGATTTAATAAAAATTTATTATTAACATATTTTGCTGATTTACCTGCTAGTCCTAAGTTAGATTTGATTATTCCCTCAACTCCGAACATTGCGCCCATTGCAAGACCTTCTTGGATAAATGAAGATTTTTTATCTTCGGCATTTAAGACTCTAGCTCCTGCTGCAACACATAAAAGAGGGTTAACTGCTTTCGAAGCAAACTCTGCTCCTTTACAGCTCCAATCTAATAATTTACTTGTTTTTTTACTAGAATTTAATGTTCTTGCTAGTGCATCAACACATTTTGAACCTTTAGTTGTTTCTTTTACAACTTTAATAGTTTCATCAGCAGTTGATATATCTTGGCAGTATGAAGTAACTTTTCTTTCTAAACGATCAGCTCGGGTATAATTGTTACCCTTTTCTGCGTTTGTAAAAGCAAACCAACCTTTTCTTAATGCATTTGCTAGAGCTACAGTCATTTCTACCTACAAAAATTAATTACACACAATTATATAAAGTGTTTTTTGTGGTAATTTTTGCTAGTAATTAAAAAAATGTTACAAAAGTTAAAATATTAATGTAGACAAGTTGTATACCCAGTAGTAACAATTACTTTTTCATATTTGTCTGCTAATTTTATAATCTCTTGAGTAACTCCAGGTAGTATAAACATAGATACTCGATTTTGAATTGCTGCATTAAAATCAGAAATCGTAATAGGTAAATCTGATGCCATTACAGATTCCTTTGCTGTATCACAAGAATAGTTCATTGCAAATTCTGTTGACTGGCTTTGTAATCCTTGTGCAATTGCTAATGTTTTGAAATTTTTTGCAACAACAATGGCATTGCTTTTTACATATTTTGCAACTTTCCAAGCAAAAATCGCATCTTCAATTTGTTCAACTTCTGGTTTTGTTTTTGTTACAACTTTGAAATTATCTTTACTTAATTCTGTTTTATTTTTCTCTTGAACTAGTGTTCCAAAAGGAGTAATAACAATTTCTTCATCAATATAATTTTTAAATTCTTTTAATGGTGTATTTAGTTGAACATATCTGATTGAATTTTTATCAAAAATTTTAATTGCGTCATCTGTATATGATGGTGCGATTATTAAGTGACCTGCATTTAATTGCATTGCTGTTTTTTTATCTACGCAATCTGTAAATGCTACAATTCCTGATAATGCATCTATTGGGTTACAGTCAATAGCTTTAACTAATGCATCAGATAAATCAGTACCCAATGCAACTCCAGTTACTTGAGAATTTTTTGTTATAACGGCACCTTTGACATCATAAAATTCTGAAGCTATTTCCGCTGCTTTTGTCATGCCTATAAGATCATTATAAGTTAATTCAAACTTTGTTTCGTAATCAACTGTTTTATGTGTTTTATTTAATGATGCTAGTTGTTGTTTGTTTGAACCGTGTTCTAATTGTTTTATAAATTCAAAACTGATATTCTCCATTTGTCTTTCCTTTTAATTTTAGTTAGTGTTTGCTATAGGACTTTGTTGTGGTACTGGTGCAGGTATTGGAGCTGAAGATTTAGGCTCTGTTGTCTGCGTTGGTAGTGACTTTGTACTTATAGAATTTGACGTTTGTTCTGTTGGTTTAATTGTTGTAGGGGTGACTTGTTCAACTGGATTTACTGGTACCATTTGAACTTCATCAAATTGTTCATCTTCAATTCTTGATTGGTTTGATTGTCCTTTAGATGACGATGTTAGTTTAGGGTTTATCGATTTAGGGTTTCCATCTAGAACAACTTCTGGATATTGGAAATCTCCGCTTCCGATACTATCTACTGCAACTTTCATAATATCACGCCAAATTACAGCAGGTACGCTACCACCTGTTAGACCTCCCATTTTTGTATTATCATCGTTACCAATCCAAACACCTGCAACAATTGTTGGTGTATAACCTACAAACCAAGCATCTTTATAATCATCTGTTGTACCAGTTTTACCTGCTGCAGGTTTTCCTATTCTAGCAGCTGCACCTGTTCCGTGTTCAATAACAGTTTCTAACATGGCAGTCATAATTGCAGCTGTATCAGTGCTCAATACTTTGGTAATTCTTGGTCTTGATGCAGAATATAATACTTTGCCTCGAGAAGATTCTATTCTTTCAATTCCATAAGGCTCAACTTTAAAGCCACCATTAGCAAAAACACCATATGCTCTTGTTAATTCATATAATTTAACACCGTTTGAACCTAATGCTATAGTATAGTCGTATTCTAATGGTGTTGTTATACCCATAATTCTTGCAATTTGAATAACAGCACGAACTCCAACATATTGTATTAATCTTGCAGCACATACATTTGATGATATCATTAAAGCTTTATATACAGGTATTTGACCTCTATATTTATTTCCATAGTTATGTGGGGTCCAAGTGCCTGCAGTAAAAGGTTTATCATCGATTAAATCATTTGGTGAAACCCCTTTTTCTACTGCTGCTGTATATATAAATGGTTTAAATGCTGAACCTGGTGGCCTAACTGCTTGAGTTACTCTGTCATATTGACTTTTTGAATAATCTTTTCCTCCAGCGTATGCTAAGATTTTTCCATCTACAGGAGAGAATACAAATACTGCAGCTTGGTTTTTATCACCTCTTAAACCATAAGCATTCATATCTGATACTATTGCTTCGTTTGTCTTTATCTGAGTTTTATAATCTAATGTTGTTATAATTTTATATCCGCCTTGGCTTATTTCTTGTTCTGTAAAGCCAAGTTTTTCTAATTCTTGCATAATTCGGTCACAGAAATAAGGTGCCTTATTTAGTAAATAAGACTGTGGCATTGTTGTTAAATGAACTTTTTCTGCTTGAGCTTTTTCTAAAGTTTCTTTATCAATGTATTTCATTTTATACATTCTTAACAGAACTTGATTTCTTCTTTTTATAGCTAAATCAAGATTGTTAAATGGAGAATAAATTGAAGGAGCTTGAGGCAAACCTGCAATTAAAGCCATTTCTGCTAGTGTTAATTGATTTAGGTGTTTTGCAAAATATATTTGTGCTGCGCCTTCTACACCATAAGCGCCTGAGCCTAAATATACATTATTTAAATACATTGTAAGTATTTGATCTTTAGTTATTGATTTTTCTATCTGCGCAGCAATTATAATTTCTTTAATTTTTCTACTAAAAGATTGTTCATTTGATAAGAATAACATTCTTGATAATTGTTGCGTTATTGTACTTCCTCCTTGAACAACTCTTCCTGCAATCGCATTTTCTACAACAGAACGAGCAACACCACATAAATCATATCCAGGGTGATTGTAGAAGTTTTTATCTTCTGTTGCTACAATTGCTTCTTTTAATTCTTTGGGTATTTCATTTGCTTCAACTTTTGAAAAAGTGCAAGCATTAAATGTTTTGATTACTTCGCCATCTGAAGATAAAAACTTGGTAACCATATTAGGTTTGAAATCTGATAAATTGGCTATTGGAGGTAGTATTGCAAGATATAATTTTAATGCAACTATTCCTGCTAATACACAAGCTGCTCCAACAATAAATAACCTCTTTATATTATCAAAAAATGAATCATTTTCGTTGTTTGAACGACTCACTTTAGTATAACTTTTTACTCTTTTTGGTACTGAATATTTAGACATAAATATCCCCTTCTATACACTCCTTCTTCATGCTAATATTGTACCAAAAAAATCTTATGAGAGTATAATGTTAAGCATGCTTGAGTTTTTTGAAAATATAAAAAATGAATTTTTATCATATTTTGTTCCTGAAAAAGTAGAATATAAAATTGAAGGAGAATGTAAAAAATGTGGTAAATGCTGTAACTATATGTATAGTTTTGATACATATACTGAAAAAGAATTCAAGTTTATGCAATTTTTATTCCCTTCATATAGAAGGTTTTATATAAAAGGTAAAGATGAAGATGGAAATTTAATTTTTGCATGTAAATATGTGACTAAAGAAGGCTTATGTTCTGTTTATGATAAAAGGTTGTCGATGTGTAAAAAGTATCCAGCAAAAAAAATATACTTTCCAGGGAAGTTACACGAAGGTTGTGGATATAAAATCATAAAAAAAACATTTGATGATTATATGAATTAGGCGATATATTTTTGAATTGCTAATTTATCAAATACTTCTATACTATCTTTTGAATGTATGAATATCATTGCACTAATTAAGGATTTAAAAGATTGAAAATCTTCAAAACTCATTTTTTCTCTTAAATCAGTCATATTATTAGCCATAAATTCTGTAATTATTGTTTTATCGTTATAAACAAGTTCTGATAAATAATCAAAGGCTTGTTTTGTCTTCACTCCTTCAAGATAAACAATATCAGGAGATTGGAATTCTATAAATCTTAAAGCTTTATCAAGATTAAAACCTACATTTTCATTTAATTCACATTGATGAACTTTTTGTAAATTATATTTTGACAAAGATTCAATTGTCATTATATTTTTATTTAATTTTACAGCTTCTAATAATAATGAATATATTATATGAGTTTTACCACTTAATTGAGAACCACAAACTAATATAATTCCCGGTTTTTCTAATGATGTTTGTAATAATTTTCTTTGGCGTTCATCTTTAATTATTTCAACTAAGTCTTTAGGTGGTTTATATATTTTAAGAGCAATTCTTTCCCCTACTATTGTTGGGAATGCTGATATACTTGCAACTAATGTTGTTTCATCAACTTTAAAATTTAATTTCCCTAGTTGTGGTACTTCGCAAACAGATGGATCTAAATTAGATAGTAATTTTAATTTAGAAACAAATGATGTTACAAGTATCACAGGAATGGTACCTTTAGACCAGGCGTCATTTTGTTTTTTAAATACCACATTTAATCCATCATCTGTTTGTTCAAAATATAGTTCGTGAACCCCTTCAAACAATGCTTGTTTTAATATAGCTCTTATAATTTTTTGAATATGTTCTTCAGATAAATCATCTTTATGAAGTTCATCTCTCCAATCAAATGAAGCATCGTATTCATTTGTAAAAATTTTATCTACTGTATCTGAGGTTTTATAATATTCATCAATTTTATTTAAAATGCTTGCTTCTGATGCTATAACTGGTTCTATTGAGCATTCTGCTGTTTCCATTATTTTATCAACAACAAACAAATCTAAAGGATCTGTCATTGCTACGGTTAAAACATCTTCTATTTTAAATAATGGAATAATTTTATATTTAGATGCATCTGCAAAGCTAATATATCTTAAGCAATTTACATCTAATGAGTAATCTTCAAGGTTTACGTATGGAATATGTAATTTTTGTTCTAAAAATTTTAATAAAGTTTCTTCTGATAAGATTCCAGAATTTATAAGAGCTTGTCCGATATTAATATTTTCTGCGTTTGCTAAATTCTCAGCTTGTTCTAATATTTCATATTGAACTAAACCATCTCTTACAAGTTCATATTTCCATTTTTCTAATGTCTTGTTTGTTACTACTTCCATTGAAACCTTCTTATTATTTTATTTGTTAAGATATTCATTAACCCTTTGAACAACATAATCTAAATCAAATGGTTTTGTAATATATTCATCAGCTCCTGTCTCTTCTCCGATTAATTTATCTTCTTCTTGAGAACGGGCAGTAACCATTATAATTGGAATATCTTTGTATTTTTTATCATATTTTAATAATCGACTAATTTTGTAACCGTTAATTTTAGGCATCATTACATCTAGGATAATCAAATCTGGCATGATTTCTTTTGCCATTCTTAAACCATCTTCGCCATTATATGCACAGTAACAAGTATATCCGGTTACTTCAAGAACGAATTTTAAACTTTCTACTATATCTTGTTCATCATCAACGATAAGAATTTTTTTCATCGGATACTCCTTCTACTACATATGAGTACATTATATCACAATTTTTGTACTTTTCTGCTTTTTGACTTATTACATCATTAATTCTTTTTTCTAAAAATTCTGCAAATGTTTTGTTCCCATCTACTATTGCGATTGATAATATTGAATTATCTTTTTCTTCTTCAATTAATGAATTCATCAAGTATGCTTCATTAAATATTTTTTCATCATTAATTAATGAGTTCATTGCCATGTTGTTAGTCTTTATTTTTATTGATAAAAGTGTAGAATTTTTTTCTTTAGCTTTTTGCATCAATTGCTTTTTAGTTAATAAAAATTTAGTTTTAGGTGTTGATATAGGGATTACAAAATAAAAATTTGAACCTTTATTAATTATACTATCACACCATATTGCACCATTATGAGCTTCAATAAGTTGTTTTGCTATTGCTAATCCTAAACCTGAACCTCCAACTTGTCTTGATAGAGAATTTTCTATTTGTTGAAATTTATCAAATACTTGTTTTAGGTTTTCTTTGTCAATGCCGATTCCTTGATCTGATACGCATACTTGGATATAATCGCCTGAAAGCTTTTCTATTTCAGATTTAAAACATTCTTCTGTTTTAATATCTTTAGCATTAATGGTTGAGGTTGTTATTTTTATTTTTCCATTATTTGGAGTGAACTTAATTGCGTTTGATACCAAGTTTGTTAATACTTGTTCTAATCTATTTGTATCTGCATATATTTCTATTTCTGAAGTGTTTGCTTGTTCATATTCTAATTGGATTTCTTTTTCTTTTGCCATGCTTTGAAGATTATTCTTAACATATTCAATCACCGGTATGATGCTTGCATTTGTATATTTAAAATCTAGTTTACCGGCTTCAATCTTAGAAATATCCAATAAATCATTTATAATACCTGATAATCTGGTTACATTTCTTTTAGCCATATCTAAAAATTTTATGGTATTTTCTTGTAGCTCTCCTGTTTTTCCGCTTATTATAATATCTAGTGAGTTTTTTATTGTTGTTAATGGTGTTCTTAATTCATGTGATACTATTGAAATAAAATCTGATTTTAAGCGTTCGAGCTTTTCTAATTTTTTATTTGTATCAATTATTTCTTGGTACAAAATGGCACTCTTAAGCGGTAGAGAAACTTGTTGAACTATGGTTTGGAAACAAGTTGAATCTTCTAATGTGAAATCTGTCTCTCTAAATATTTCTGTAAATCCATGGCAATCATTATTTACATCTATAAAAGATAATAAATTATCAAAATTTAATATTTCAAAATCATAATCAGAAATTGCATATTTAACTTTTTTTTCAACGATAATATCATCAATATTTATATCAAAATTATTAGCTGAATTTCGTGATTTATAATTCATCACAGCTCGCAATTTTAAAGATTCTACAAGTCGTTCTGATGGGTTATATGTAGAATCTATTAGTAAAAGTGGTTCTTTAGGAGTTTTAAATGTCAATGTACATAACAAGTTGTAATTTAATGACTTTTCTATTCCATCATTCATTATTGAAATTAATTGTTCTTTATCTAAACTCCCTGATAAATTGGAAGTTGTTGTATACAGAACATTCAATTGATATAAGCTGTTAGCTAATTCTTTATTTGATTTGGCTAATTTAATAAGTGATTTTTTAGTTTTTATACAAGAATTTATTGATGCTTTTAAAACAGTAGAAGAAAATGGATATGATATAAACATATTTGCATGGTTTAAAATATCCTTAGTTACTTCGTTTTTATTTAAAATTAGAATGGTAATAACATTAAATTCTTTGATTTGTCTATATAAATACTTAAAATCTACAACTTCTATATCACAATCAAAAATAACAATATCTGGGTTTTCTACTTTTAGTATATCAATTATTAATGTTTCATCACAACTGACTAACAATTCGTGACCATTTAGAATTGTTTTAATATCTTTTTCATAGCTATTATTTTCTGTTACTAGTAATACTTTTGCCATATTACTATGGTAACAATAAAACAAATTAGGGCAAATTCTTTACATTTCTATATAGGCTAATCTAGTTGATAAAAAATATTAGTGAATCGGGTAATATTCAAAATATATGGTTTTTTGTTAAATATAATCATTAAATCTTTTTCATACTTCCAGCTATTCTTAATTCCAAGAGACGTTATCGTCTCTTTTTTTTATGTATGAAAAATTATCTTATTACTCGACGCTCTAACCAACGAACACAACGGGTAGGTATATTTTCATTTTCAGCATTTATTGAATCAACTAAGATAGTTTTGCATCCTAACAATTTGCCTGCAACGATGTCTGTTAAAGGTCTATCACCAACCATTACAGCTTCTTTGGGGGTTACACCTATATCTTCAAGATATTTTTTCATTTTCTTTGGATTAGGTTTTGATGCATGACCAATTACATCAAAGTTTGAAATACTTTTTACTTTGTTGATATATTCTTCTGATTTGTTATTTGAAATAACTGCAATAGTAAATTTTTCTTGGACTTCTTTTAACCATTCTTCAGTTTCTGGTCGATAACAACCTGATTTTGATATCATAATTGTACTATCTAAATCAAACATTATAACTTTTATTCCTTGATTGGCAAGCACATCTAAATCTATATCATAGATACATTTTAAGTTATAATCAGGTTTAATTATCATTGTTTTTTATCCCTACTGTTCTTATTATGGCATATTTATAATCTTTGATTTCGTCTTTAAATTTTACAAAAAGTTCATCATTAGTATTTGCAAATTCTAACAACTCTCCTTCTTTATTTCTGATTTCAATTGCTTGAGTAATAAATTTTTCTGATGGAGAAATGACTTCTATATCTGTATTTACATAGAATTTATTTTTAACTTTTACTTTATAAATATCTTCTGATTTATCCCATACTTCACACAAGAAATCAGCACCAGCCAAACCTTTTGATATATTATAACTATATCCATCTGCAGGATATTCTCCATCACCTAAATAAAAACCAGTTGTATATCCTCGATTTCCAACTTTTAATAATTCATCATAATATTGTGATAAGTCTGCATTTCTATTTTCAAATACTGTATCAATAGCCTCTCTATATGCTTTTGCAACTGCTGATACATAATAAAGACTCTTAGTTCTTCCTTCAACTTTTAGGGAATCAACACCTGCATCAATTAATTTTCCTAAATGTTTAACCAAACATAAGTCTTTAGTACTCATAATATGAGTTCCTCGTTCATTTTGTTCGATTTCATAATATTGACCAGGTCTAGTTTCTTCAACAAGTTTGTAACTCCAACGACAAGGTTGGCAACAATTACCTTGATTAGCTTCTCTTTCTCCATTTGTCATATAGTCACTTATTAAACAACGACCGGAGAAAGATACACATTGAGCCCCATGAACAAATACTTCTAATTCCATATTAGGAACTTTTTCTTTGATTTCAGCAACATCTTTTATTGGTAATTCTCTTGCTAAAATAGAACGAGTAGCTCCTAAATCTTGCCAGAATTTTACTGCTTCATAGTTTAAAGTATTTGTTTGCGTACTAACGTGTATTGGAGTATTAGGCATATATCTTTGTGCAATACGCATAATTCCAATATCACTTATAATTAATGCATCAGGATTAGAATCTTTAATTCTATCCATACAAGATTCTAAAAGTTTAATATCACGGTTGAATGCAAAAATATTTAATGTTAAATATGCTTTTTTACCTAAAGAATGAGCTAAATCAATAGCTTGTTTTAGGTTATCCATAGTTATTAATTCGCCTTTTCTCATTGCTCTAAGGCTAAAATCAACAACTCCAAGATAAACTGCATCTGCACCATATCTAATTGCATATTCTAATTTTTCTAAATTGCCAGCAGGCATTAATAATTCAGGTTTAATCATAGTTAAATATTATCATAAAAATAATTTTGATAAATAAAGTATTAATTATGATTATTTATAAGTAGCATTTTCTTTCTTGACCTTCCACACCGGCATAAAGTTCAACATATTGTTTCGCAGGGCTTGAATCAATTTTGGTTAATAAAACTTCTTCAATTTGGAAAAATCCTACATCTCCTGACATTTCAATATCAATTTTTATAGGCTTTCTTTCTCCTCGATGAATGCCTATTCTATTAATTGCATTAGCTGAGTATTTATGAATATCTCCGACTCTTGGCGTTTTATTAATTGATAAAGGTATTCTTGCTCGTCCTTTTGTCATATCGCATCCATCAGCTATTAATAAGATGCCAGCTTCAATGGAATGAATTTTTCTTGATGACATATGACCAATAATAGCTTCAGTCGCAACTGATTTTATTATTACTCGTTTATGCAAATCATCTGGATACATATGCATTAGAGCTCTATCAAATAATGGTTGTGCTAATAGTACAGACATTTCCTCGTGACCTTGTCTACCTATAGCCATACCTAAATCGTGCATCATTCCTGCTAAGATTACAGCAGACATACTATCTTCAAATGTTCCAATTTCTTCTTTTTCTAATGATGTTGGAATTCCTGTTTCATGAAGAATTTTAAGCATTTTGATAGCATTCCCGACAACTTGACGCATATGTACTGGACCGTGATCGTTATATCCTAATCGCTTAATAGAAACATTGTTTGCATATTCTTGTAATTCTTGTAATTCTAAATCGTCAAATAAATATTTAACTAACTCTAAGCATTGTGGATATTTTTTTAATCTATCTAAAATTTTAGATTCTGTGATATGTTCTTTTACAGATTTCATTTTTTACCTCATATAATTTAATTATAACTGTAAATTTACCTTTTATCAATCGATATAATAAGATTATAAATTTATTATTGTTGGTATTGTAGTAGCAAAAAAAAATATTTTTGAATTTTAAGTTAATGCTATGCAAATTTCTAGTTTTAATAATACGTATTATCAAAATTATAATATTAAAAATCGATATAATAAAAACAATTTTACTTTTTCAGATAATAATAAACGAGTATTATCTGATAAGAATATTTCCTTTAATGGGCAATTTAATAAAGGTTTTATTGTTAAAAAATTAAGTACCGATCCTATTTTTATATTTAGAAATTTTAGTAAAGAGGAGTATTTACAGCTTTCTGATGTACAAAAAAATAAGTTAAGGCAAGATTTTCTCGAATTAACAACACAAGATCCTATTAATTTATTTGGTATAGGTGAAATACACGCATATGCGGCAGATTGTATTATGAAAACATTTGATAAAAGATTTGGAAAAGGTAAATATGTTGTGATTCCGATAGGAAGATCTTTATCTAGTATTGGCAAGTCATTAGGAGTAAAAATTGGTGAAAAAAATGTAGTTAATATTCCAATGAGTAACGCTAATAGATTTTATTCTGATTCTGTTTCTTCGTCTGATTATCAAGCATTTATAGATAGTCTTAAAAATAATAAGGGGTTAAAAACTTTAAAAAAATATTTAGCTTCTCAAAATTTAACTAGAAAAGATATTGAAACATCAGGAAAAAATTATATTTTAATGGATTATTGTTATGTTGGTAATTCATTAAAAGGAGCAGAGCAACTTTTTAAATCTGATGAATTATGGGGAAATGAGAAAAAGAATATTTATGCTGTAGATTTTTTAAAACTTTTAAATAAATATAATGAAAATACAATTGTCCCTCCAATTAAATTAATACCAGAAAAACAAAATATTTTTAATAAAATACAGTCAGCATTATTAGTTTCTGAGTATAAAGCTTTTTCTAGTGTAGGGAAATCATTAAGATTATCAGATACAATAACAGCAGCTAAGGAAAAACAAAATTTTTTAGCTATTCCAAGAAAAATAAAATTAGTTTGGTTTAATCTAATAGACACAATAATGACTGGAAAAGGTGATTTTCAAGTTAAATTGAAACCTGATTTATTAGAAGAGTCTTTTTATCCAAAAGTAAAAAAACAAAAGATAGAACCATGGCATAATAGTGATTCTCAATTAGAAAGTGATTTAAGAAATACATTAAATGAAATAAATAAAATTTTAGTTAAATATAGCTCATTAAAAAAATCAAATCAAATTCCTGAAAATGAGTCATTGATTAATGATATAAAAGGTGTTTATAAATATTTGAGCCATTGTTATACGAATCAATCTTTACAAAATAAGTTTAATTTTTATGAAATTCAGGCTGATATTCAAGAATTAATTGATAAAATTAATTTAAATTTAGGATAATTCGTATCATAATTATATATTTTTACCTCTTGACTGATAGTTGCTATCAGGGGATAAAATTGTAATATATAATAAATTTGGGAGATGTAAATATGGACTTAGAGAAATTTTTTAAGTATATGAATGAGCAAAGAATTGTTGATGAAAGTTCAAGCTTGTTTGATACTTTTCATGAAATTGCACAAGAAGCTATTAAAATTACTATGGAAATTAATAATAAATACCATACTCCAGAAGAAATAGTTGAATTGTTTTCTAAGTTAACAGGTAAAAATGTAGATAAATCATTTAGATTATTTCCTCCTTTTTATTCTGAATGTGGAAAAAATATTACAGTTGGGAAAAATGTATTTATAAATGCGTGTTGCAAATTCCAAGATCAAGGAGGTATTACAATTGGTGATAATTGCTTTATTGGTCATAATGTAACTCTTGCAACTTTAAACCATGATATTAATCCTAACAATAGAGCAACAATGATTCCTAAAAGAATAATTATCGGAAATAATGTATGGATTGGATCTGATTCAACAATTCTTCCAGGCATAATTATTGAAGATGGTGCAATAATTGGTGCAGGCTCAGTTGTTACTAAAAATGTTTCTAAAAATACTATAGTTGCAGGAAATCCCGCTAAGATTATAAAACAGATTTAATTAGGGTTAATTCATCACTTTCAATAGGTTTATTGCCTTGATTTAATTTTGCTAGTGTAATATTTTTCTTGTTGCTGCCATGATAGTCACTACCACCTGTAATTAATAAATTATTTTCTTTTGCACAAGATATAAGAAATTCTATTTCTTGTTGATTATATCTTGAATAATAACATTCTAAACCTTGGATGCCACTTGCTATCATTGTTTTAAGACGTGGAAGAAATTCTTCTTTTGATAAATGTTTTTCTCCTTCACCTCCTAGAGGATGAGCCCAAACAGGAATTCCTCTTGCATCTTTTATTATTTGAATTGCTTCATCTCCATCAAATCTAGAATTCCCTGTTTTACATCCGTCTAAATATTTTTTCATAGCATCAAGGTTGTTATCAGATAGACCTCTATTTACTAAAATATTTGCAAAGTGGGTTTTTACAACACTAGGTCTAGAATATAACCAATCTAGTTCTTCTTTTGTAAGTTGAATATCCCAAACTTCTTTTAAATAAGCGATTCTTTTTTCTAGTTTGTTTCGTCTTAGAATTTTTCCTTGAGCGATTAAATCATTTAATTTTTTATTATTAGGATTAATATTGTAACCTAGAATATGGCACTTAATATCTTTTGTTTTACAAGTAAGTTCAACACCTTTAATGAATTTAATATCACTAGGTAGGTGTTTTTCAACTTCTGATAATCCACCAATGGTATCATGGTCAGTAAGTGCAAAAATGTTTATCCCTGCATCTTTAATATTTTTAATTAATTCTGGGATTGTATCGCTTCCATCTGAAAAATTGCTATGTATGTGTAAATCAGCTTTCATAATAATATTATTCTAATACAAACTTGCTAGTTTTTATATTAAAATAATATTGAAATAGAAATAAGGTTTTACACTATGATTAATGATATGACAAAGGGAGGACCTTTAAGTCTAATATTCTGGTTTTCTGTTCCTCTTTTAATTGGTAATATATTTCAACAACTATACAATATTGCAGATATTGTTATTGTTGGAAGAACAATCGGGATTAATGCTCTTGCTGCTGTTGGGGCTATATCTCCAATATTCTTTTTTATTACTTTTATCATTGTAGGTTTAACTAATGGTTTTGCTGTAATTACAGGCCAAAGATTTGGTGCAAAAGATGAAGATGGGGTTAGACGTTCAGTTACTGCATCTATTTTATTAAGTACCATTTTTACTTTATTTTTTTCTATATTTTTAATTATATTTATGCATCCTGTTTTAGCTTGGATGAATGTTCCTCAGAATATTTATAAAGATGCTTATGATTATATTTTTATTGTTGTTTTGGGTTTGGTAGTAGTAAATATTTATAATCTATTAGCAAGTGTAATAAGAGCATTAGGAGATAGTAAAACACCTCTATATTTTTTAATATTTGCATCTCTATTAAATATCGTACTTGCATTATTCTTTATTTTAAATTTACATATGGGGGTTCCAGGTTCAGCAATTGCTGTCGTTATTTCTCAAGCAATATCAGCAATAATGTGTATTGTATATGTAAAAATAAAATTTCCCATTTTGCATTTAAGAAAATCAGATTGGAAATTTACGGTTAAAGATAAAGAGTTTATTTATGACCATTTAAAAATTGGGTTCCCTATGGCATTACAATTTTCGATAATTGGCTTAGGAATTTTAGTTATACAAAGTGTATGTAATAGTTTTGGCTCAGATGTTATTGCTGCGATGACTGCAGCTTTAAGAATTGAACAAATTGCAACAATGCCTATGATGTCATTTGGAGTTGCTGTTGCTGCATTTGTTGCTCAGAATTATGGTGCTAATAAATTTAAAAGAATTCATGAAGGTGTTAGAAAAACATCTTTTGTTTGTTTAATAATAAGTATTTGTATGGGATTTATAATGCATTTCTGGGGGGCTGATATTGTAACACTTTTCTTAGGTGCTAAAGATGTGAATATTCTAAAAATTGCTAAAAATTATTTATTTATAAGTGCGTTATTTTATTTCTTTTTAGGTCAAATATTTATACATAGAAACGCTTTACAAGGAATGGGCGAACCTAAAATACCTTTATGGACAAGTATTATTGAGTTATTTGTAAGATGTGGTATTGCAATATTCTTTGCGCCAATATATGGTTATTATAGTGTATTTTATGCAGGTCCTGCAGCTTGGGTTGTGGGTGCATCTATCATGGGATTTGGGTATTATACTAACTTATTTAAATTTATTAAAAAGGCACAAATTAACAACAGGGAACAAAAAAATTTACTATTTAAAAACTTAATCTAAATCCCATTTGTAAGGCAATCCCATTTCTTCCACCATTTCTTATCATGGCTTCTGCAAAACCTGTTAATCTTTCTCCCCAACGTTTTTGAATACCTAGACCATATTGAACAAATGGTTTTACTGATAAATTGGGTAAAAATACATCATTTGCTTGGAATTTGGTTTTGTCAATAATATTCCAGTTCATTGATACTGAAACATAAGGTTGCCAAAAATTTTTAAGATTCCATATTAATTTAATTTGAGGCTCAATATGTATTGCATGTAGTGGTTCTGTATTCATTGAAACATTAGATGCAGTATGATAATTAAATGTATTAATAAATGAATATGATGTTAATATGCTTGGTTGAATTACAAAATTACGTTTTTTACTGTAGAAATTAAATCCTGTTTTTTGAGCGATTCCTGCCATTAACATTGCAAACTCATCTTTTCCATAATTAGTGTTAGCTTCTGCTACATTTGCTCCAACATTAGCAGTCCAAGCTGAGAAAAAATTCCCTTTATAAAAAACAGTATCAGCCCCTAATAAACCTCCATTATTATAGATACCATTTCCTTCATAATATTGATGTGAACCATTGTAAGATACATAACCTCCGTATAAGTTATACCATTTATTTTTTAATTCTTTTAACCCACTTTCACCTCCAATAAGGCTGCCATAACTAATATTTTGAACTTTAGGGCCATTGTTTAATCCCACTGTTTCAAATGTTGAGTATGGTTTAAACCATATACCATTATTTTGTTCAGGTATTACTAGTGGTGATAAGGAAACTAAATTATTTGCATTCGCGGATTTATTTCTTAATTCAAAACTTATTCTTTCTTCAGGTGGCATAATCATAACCATATCAAGATTAGAGAATACATTTTTATAGGTATCTAACATACACAAATAACCACCTAATTGAGTTGCAACAGAAGAATTTAATATCGAAGGATTAAATCCATTTCTTCTAAAATCAAAATCCCCATTTGATGAGTTATAACTAGCTTGATAATTGTAAATAGGAGTATTAATAGTGCTTGTATTATATAAAATATAATCTTTTAATTTTGAATCAGCAAATGGAATTGTTATATATTCTCCTTGAGGAACTCCTTCAATTCCTAAATTAGGAACAAATAATTTTCCACTACCAGAAAAACTTGATGCAGATATTGTATCCATTGTATTAGTATTAAAGTTAACATCAGGGTAAATATTAGCTGTTCCTGATACATTTAAATTACCATAATTAACATTGTCAATAACACCATTTTGCATATTAAAGTTTATATTATTTGCAAAACTTGTATTTTGCGCATTAAAATAACTACTATCAGCAAGTAAATTTATTGTACCATCATTTACATTTAGATTTCCTGTATAAGAATTATTTATACCACCTAAATTTAAAACTCCTGAACCGTTTTTATTAATAGTTCCAGTTCCTTTAATTCCACTTAGTATGTTTGTCGTGCCATTTGAATTAAAATCTATTACGCCAGAACTATTGTTATAAATATCATTTTGTTCTCCATTATACCCATAATTATTTTTTAAAGTTGAATTTTCAATAATTAAAGTTCCAAGATTATTAATTGCACCACCTTCTCCGAATTGGGCATTACTTGATATTTTATTATTTGATAATGTACTATTTGATATAGTTAATGTGGAATTAACATAATTATAAATTGCGCCACCATCAGCATAAGTTGTACAGTTGGCAGTATTATTATTAATGTTTGAATTATTGATTGTTAAATTCCCACTATTATATATTGCCCCTCCAAATACATAAGAATTATTACCTCCTGTTGCATTACTGTTAGTTAATGTTGAATTATTTAAAGTCATATTTCCTGTGTTAAAAATACTACCGCCATATACAAAAGATCGATCTTCTCCTTCTGCGTAATTCCCATCAAATAATGTATTATTAATATCTATAGTTCCTTGATTGTATAAAGCACCTCCATAAGGTACTGCACTTCCATATGAATAATTATTTTTAAAAATAGAATTGTTGATTGTTATATATTCATCTGTATTTTGATATCCGTTTGCAACAGCTCCTCCATAAGAAGATGCTCCATTAGTATAATTATTTTCAAATAATGAATTATTTATATTGACTGTGCCTCCATTAAGATTATAAACTGCTCCTCCTACTCCAAAATTTAAGCCACTTGAATCTACAAAGTTATTATTAAATGATGAATTTTGTATATTCATCTCTCCTCCGCTATTAAAAACAGCACCTGCAAAACTTGAATTAGTATAGCGTTGTCCTTTACAGTTTTTTATCTCTAATTGGTTAAATAGGCTTTCTTTGTTTAAAATGAATCCACTAAACGAATTGTTACCATCAAGTGAGTGATTGTTTCCTTGAAAGCTAATATCCAAATTTAGAAAGTTATTATTTATTGATTCATATGAGTTTAAATTATTTATTACATTAATTGTATCTCCATTTATAGGTAAAGAGTTTATCAATTGCTCAAATGTTGCAACTTGAATTTCATTTGATTTTACTTTTAAATTTGAAATTGTAAATATAAATGCCAATAATATAATTTTAAATTTATTCATAAAATTATATTATTTTTTTAAAGAAAGACTTCTATTAATCTATTGTATATTAATTTTTAGTAAGTCTACTATGTTAATAATATAAATAATTGTATATTATAATAAAAAGGAGTTTTAATTATGAAAAGAATATTGATAATATCAACAAATTATTCAGGATCTGAAGGTTCTAATATAAAAGAAACAGGTGTTTGGTTAGAGGAATTTGCTGTTCCTTATTTAGTATTTAAAGAGACTGGTTATGAGATTACACTTTCAAGTCCTAAAGGTGGATTATCTCCTGTTGATATTCAAAGTCTTTCCTGTTCAAATCCTATGGAATGGGATGATTGTATTAAACTTTTAAGAAATACAACTCCTTTATCAGAAATTGATTATAAATCTTATGATGTATTATTTATTCCTGGTGGACACGGACCTATGTTTGATTTAGCAAATGATTTATTGGTAAAAGAAGTTGTTGAATATTTTTATGATAAAAACAAAATAATTTCTGCAGTATGTCACGGTCCTGCAGGGTTTGTTCTAGCTAAAGATAAAAATGGTGAATCAATATTAAAAGATAAAAAAGTTACTTGTTTTACTAATAAAGAAGAAAAAATTGTTAGAAAAGATGAAGATGTTCCTTTTTTATTAGAATCAAAAATTCGCGATTTAGGCGCAAGATTCGAGGATGCAACCCCTTGGGCTGAGCATGTTTGTGTTGATAATAATATAATCACAGGCCAAAATCCACAATCAGCATTACTTCTTGCTGAGGAAGTTATAAAGGCTCTTTCTAACTAATTTTTAATTCGAAAAATTGAATTAAAATAATCTTAATGTTGACAATATTCAAATATTCATATATACTTATATTGTTATAGTTTAATAATGAGGAAAACAATATGAGAACAATAATTGTAGGTGGTGGGGCATCAGGTGCAAGTTGTGCTGCGAGATTAAGACGTTTAGATGAACAAGCTGAGATTATTATATTGGAAGCGACTGATGAAATTTCTATTGCGAATTGTGGTTTACCATATTATTGTTCTGAAGTTATAAGTGATAGGGATAGAATGATAGTTGCATCTCCTTCTACTTTTTCTGATTTATTAAATATAGAGGTAAGATTTAATTCAAGGGTTACAAGAATTAATAAAGAAAATAAGAGTGTTGTTGTTAATGATGAATATGAATTAAGTTATGACAATTTGGTATTAGCATTAGGAGCGTCTCCATTAAAGCCTCCAATTGAGGGAATTGATAACCCAAATATATTTACAATTAGGACATTGGCAAATGCAGATAAAATCAAATCATATATAGCTAGTAATAATGTGAAAAATGCTGTAGTAATAGGTGGTGGATTTATTGGTGTTGAGATGGCTGAAAATTTAATTGAGCTAGGTTTATCGACTACATTAATAGAGATGGCACCTCAAATTTTAGCACCTGTAGATAGTGATATTGCAGCTTTTGCTCAAAATGAAATGCGCTCTAAAGGGTGTAAATTGATTTTAAATGATGGCGTTAAGGCTTTTAGAGATAAATTTATAGAATTAAATTCAGGGGAAAAAGTTGATTATGATATCGCTATTTTGGCAATAGGTGTAAGACCAGAAACAGGGATTGCAAAAGATGCAGGTTTAGAAATAGGTTTGGGCGGTTCAATTAAGGTAAATGAGTATATGGAAACATCTTACCCTAATATTTGGGCTGCAGGAGATAGTGTTGAAGTTGTTGATTTTATCACTAATGATAAGACTTTAATTCCGTTAGCAGGTCCTGCAAATAGACAAGGCCGTATAATTGCTGACAATATTTATTCAAGGCAGGTTTCTGATAACTCTCAATTAATTGGTCAAAAGGTTCTTGAGGTAAGAGAAGAAAGCGATGTATTAGTTGAAAAAGCTGTAGATAATTCATTACATACTCGCAATAATATATATAAGTCTTCTTTGGGAACTGCTGTTATAAAAGTTTTTGATAAAACAATTGCTTCTGTAGGTAAAAATGAAAAGCAATTAAAAAAACTAGGGTTGGCATATTTAAAAAATATAATTCAATCTAACTCACATGCCGGATATTATCCGGATGCTACACCTATATTTATCAAATTATTGTTTACAGAAACAGGCAAAATTTTAGGTGCTCAAGCTGTGGGTTACGAAGGAGTTGAAAAACGTATAGATATTATTTCTACAATAATAAGGATGAACGGATGTGTTCAGGATTTAATAGATGCAGAATTGTGTTATGCTCCACCATATTCTAGTGCTAAAGATCCTATAAATATTTTAGGTATGTCTTCTCAAAATATTTTAGATGGATTTTACAAGCCTGCTTATTATGAAGACTTAAAAGAATCTTTAATCATAGATGTAAGACCTGAGGCATCATATAATTTAAGTCATATTGAAGGAGCAATTTCTATACCTGCTACAGAATTAAGAAGCAGATATAATGAAATACCTAAAGATAAAAAAGTTGTTTTATATTGTAATAAAGGTTTTACAAGTTATGTTTCAAACAGAATTTTAAATCAATTAGGATTTACTAATATTTATTCATTCTGTGGAGGTAAAAGTTTATATGATGAAATCATCAAGGATAAAAAAGGTATTACTAATATAAATATAGAAAATAAAACTCAAAGTTTTTCAGAAGATATTAAAACATTAGATTGTTCCGGCATGCAATGTCCAGGACCAATAATGAAACTTTCTAATACATTAAAAGAGGCTTCAAATAGTGAAGTATTTGAAATAATTACAACTGACGAAGGTTTTGGAAATGATATAGAGGGTTGGTGTAGAACTACAAAGAATACTTTACTCAATGTTGAGCATTCAAAAGGTAAAGTAATAGCAAAAATTAAAAAAGGTCTGGATGGACAATTAATGAATCTTGAAAATAAAGTTATTTCTAATGATAAGAATGGTCAAACAATTGTTGTTTTTTCAAATGATTTAGATAAGGCTTTGGCTGCAATGATTATTGCAAATGGTGCAAAAGCAAGTGGGAAAGATGTAACTATGTTCTTCACTTTTTGGGGGCTAAATATTTTAAGGAAATCTAAATCAAGTGTTAAGGGTAAAAGTATAATTGATAAAATGTTTGGTTTAATGATGCCTAAAGGCGCAAGTAATTTGGTTTTATCAAAATTAAATATGTTTGGTTTAGGCACTTTGATGATGAAATTAGTTATGAAGCATAAAAATGTTTTATCTCTTGAACAATTGATTTCACAGGCTTTAGCCTCTGGTGTTAAAATTATAGCTTGTACAATGGCAATGGATATAATGGGCATAAAGCAAGAAGAATTAATTGATGGTATAGAGTTTGGTGGCGTTGCAAAATATATATCAGAAACAGATAATGCAAACAGTAATTTATTTATCTAATGGTAAATTTTGATTATTTGTTGGTTTGTTGATTTTAATTTCTGATAAAATAACCGCAGTAATCATTAATACACAACCTAAAGTTTCTTTAATAGTCATTGTTTCGTTAAGAATCATTGCTCCTCCAAGAACTGCAAATACTGATTCTAAACACAAAATTAAAGATGCGATGACAGGTGCTGTATATTTTTGTCCAAAAATTTGTAATGTGTATGCAACTCCACAAGTTAGGATTCCTGCGTATAATATTGGAGTTTTGCAAGCAACAATACTTGACCAAGTTGGAGTTTCGTATAAGAACATTAATGGTAAAGATAATAATCCTACAACAAAAAATTGTACACAAGATGTTTTTACTGCATTAACTTTATCTGAAAAATAGTTCACTACTAGAATGTGAACACCATAGAAGAATGCAGCGATTAGTAAAAGAATGTCATAATAGCTAAAACCACCTGTATCTTCTTTGAAACACAATAAGTATAAACCAATAACAGCAATAACAACACTAATTTTTACATTATTAGATAATTTTTGACCTAAAAACAACATAGATATTAATGGTACATATATAATATAAAGTGCTGTTATAAATCCTGCTTTTCCAGCAGGTGAAAATAACATACAATATTGTTGAATTGACATTGCAATAAATAAAGCCAAACCACAAAGAATTCCTGCTTTTGCAAGCATTACATGTTGTTGATGCCTTACTTCTCTAGTTCTTGTATCTTCCTGTATAAGTTTAACAATAGATATTACGGGTAATAAACTAAAACCACCAATAATACTTCTGACAGCATTAAATGTGAATGGACCAACATAATCCATGCCTGCTCTTTGAGCAACAAATGATACTCCCCAAATTAAGGCAGTTAAAAATAATGCGATATTAGCAAAAATTTTCTTTTTCATAATAAATATTATATATTAAATAATTTATTCAAACCAACCATCACAAATTGTATTACAATGTTTGCATTTGTTTCCTATTAAATTATTTTCTATAATTTGGAATCCGTCTCTTTTTATCATTGGCCATTGGCAATTTGGGCAGTATGTAGTAGATGTATCAATATCTCTTAAATTTCCTGTATAGGCGTATTTTAAACCTATGTTTTTAGCTATATTATATGCTCGCATAAGAGTTTCTATTTTAGTTGAAGAGTGTTCTAGCATTTTATATCTGGGAGTAAAAGCACTAAAATGAATAGGGGTATCACTTCCTAAGTTTTCTAATATCCAATTACATTCATTTTCTATTTCTTCGTTTGAGGAATTTTCTCCTTCTATTAATAGAGTCGTTAATTCTAACCAACAATTTGTATTATTTTTAACATATTTAATGACCTCCAATACAGGATCAATATTTGCAAGACAATTTTTCTTATAAAAATGATTTGTGAATGCTTTTAAATCAATATTGGTTGCATCCATATAGTTAAAAAATTCTTTTGCAGGTTCTATATTAATAAACCCCGATGTTACAGCAATTGTTTTTATTCCATATTTTCTTGCAAGTTTTGCAGTATCTATTGCATATTCAAAAAATACAATAGGGTCATTATATGTAAATGCAATACTTTTACAATTATATTTAATAGCATATTCTACAATTTCTTCAGGAGGCACTCTGTACAAATTATTATAATTTATTGGAACTTTGGTAATATGTGCATTTTGACAAAATTGACACCCCATATTACAACCATTTGTTCCAAATGATAAAACCTTGCTATCAGGATAAAAATGATATAATGGTTTCTTTTCTACAGGATCTATTGCCATGCCTGTATTATATCCATAGGTTTCTAAAACAATATTTCCATTATCGTTTTTTCTTACTTTGCAAAAACCCACTTGTCCTACTTTTAACTTACAATTTCTAGGACAGATAGTACATTGAGTTACTTTATCATTTAATATATTTTGATATTTCATAAAATGTATTATAATGCTTTTATGGATAAAATAAAATCACCAAGTGTCGCAGGAACTTTTTATCCTGCAGATAAAGAAGAATTAAATAATTTAATAAATAATTTTAAACAAAATTCAAAAACAGAATGTAAATACTATTCAAGAGCTGTAATTGTCCCTCATGCTGGTTTGGTTTATTCAGGTCAATTAGCTTATGATACATTAAGTGTTTTAGATAAAAATATAAAAACACTATTTATATTTGCACCTACTCATAGAGTTGGATTTCCTGGTTTGTGTTTATCTTCATATGATGAGTGGGAAACACCTTTAGGGAATATAGAAATTAACCAAGAAATTAATCAAGAATTGAATGAAAACTTTTTCCTTGATTATTTTGATGAATCTTTTGCTCAAGAACATGCAGTTGAAATTCAATTGCCATTAATTCAATCAATGTTTAATAATATCAATATTGTTCCAATATTAGTAGGGCAAGCTGATATTAATTCTGTTTTAGAAATAATTATGAATTATTGGAATAATAAAGATATAGGTTTTGTTATTTCTTCTGATTTGAGCCATTTTCTTGAAGATAAAGATGCACGAAAAATTGATTTAATGACAGCAGAAATGATTGAAAGTGGTGATATATCTCAATTTTCTTACAAACAGGCTTGTGGTGCTATGGGGATTTGTGCATTAACTGCTTTTGCATCTAGTCAAAAATATTCATTAATTAGAATTGGACTAATTAATTCTTCAAATGCAACAGGTGATAAATCTCGTGTTGTTGGTTATGGTGGTTGGTTCTTATATGAAGGTGAAGTTAATGAATATTTAAAAAAATATTATTCAGAAGAAATAAAATCTTTGTGTAGTGAATCAATAATATCAAAATTGGAAGATAGAATTATTAATAATATAGATTTACCAAATGTATTTGATGAAAAGATAGCATGTTTTGTAACTTTAGAGAAACAAAATAATCTAAGAGGCTGCATAGGTTCTATTATTGCACATCAATCTCTAAGAGATGATTTAATTCATAATTCTCGAGCAGCAGCTTTTAGAGATCCTAGATTTAATCCATTAGAGAAGGATGAAATTGAAGATTTATCAATAGCAGTATCTTTATTATCAGCTCCTTCAAAAATGAATTTTAAAGATGAAGAAGATTTATTAGACAAAATAGTTCCTTTTAAGGATGGTATTATTATAAAAGATAAAGGTTATCAGGCTGTATATCTACCATCTGTTTGGGAACAGTTACCTGATAAAAAACAATTTTTAACTTCATTAAAGCTAAAAGCTGGCATGAGTGCTGATTATTTTTCTGATACATTTGAAGCTTATAGATTTTATAGCGAGTATATTAAATAGCAATCTGAGTACCAACAACAATTCTATGGCTATCAGCGGCATTTTCATTTTGGCAAAATACATAATTTAAGATAAGTTTCCATGCCTGTCCTTTAATGTAATAGTTGATACCAGCAGTATATTCTCTTTTATTGTTTCCTGCAATATTTTTATCAGGATCAAATTCATCATACCTAGCAAGTAATTCCCATTTTTTAGTTAAGTGGTATCCAACTGTTGCACACCAGCCTTGTCTTTGTTTTGATGTAAGGCCATCACCACCATTTGACCCATTAGAATCAGCAAATTCTACTCTTGTCCAGAATTTTTTATATTCATATCCAAAATATGCACTAGATACAAAATAATCTTGACCATTTCTATCTCCAGCAATTATACCTCCACCTATTCTCATTTTTCCCCAACGACCATCAGTTAAACCTAATGGTTTAAAATTAACTAACCCATTGAATTCAACACCAGGAAAAAATTCTGAGAAATAAGTATCAGAGCTATAACCACCTAAATCATAATCAACTAATGCATAATTACCTTTTAATCTAATACCAAATTTTCTTATGTTACCAAGGTTTCTTGCGATTTGAGAACGGTTTACAAAAGGTAAAGTATAAGGTGATTGTGTTGCTTCAATACCACCACCAACACGAGAATTACCAAATAGAATTACATTATTTTTTATTCTATGAGATTCTATATAAACATCTTGTGGAAGTTGTTGCCAAAAACCTCTATTATGTTGAGGAGTCGGATCTAACATTATTCTGAAGTTTTCTTTCCCCCCTTTAAATTGACCATCAAAAAGAACGTTTATTAATCCAACATTAAATCTATCACTTCCTCCACCATATTCAGGTATTGTTGTAGCATTATTCATTTGGATTACACCCCATGTATGGATACTGTCGATTGGGCCACGTTCAAAATGTTTTGTAAGAGGTTCTTTTAATAAACACGCTGGTTCTTTTGTGTTTTCAATTTGTAAGTTATAAACATCATGAGCAGTTCTTGCAAGTTCATCATATACATGTAAATGTTTGTGAACTGTTTCAGGATTAAATTCAGGAGAATTTATATCAACAACTTGGTCTTGACTAGCTCCACTTTGAAGTTTAATAGTGGCATCCGGATTTTCTTTATTAACTTGCGCTACAACATTTGGAATAAAACTATTTGTATCAAGCTTAATTTCATCAGCTGCGAATGCTGATGAATTAATCAATAATAATATCCCAACTAAAAATAAAATCTTTTTCACGGCTAATGTTCTCTTAAAAATGGGGGATATAAAATCCCCCATGAATACATAATTAATCTTCTTTATGATCATCTCTTAAGTATGCAGTCCAGAATAAAAGAACTACAAATACTATCGCACCAACTAAGTTTCCTAAAGTTACAGGTAATAAGTTATTTAATAAACAAGTTTTAATAGTTAAATTAGATAACTGATCTGCAGTAAAGCCTGATGCTGCAACAATTGCTGGTGTATGTTTAAGGAATAATCCGTTGGTTAAGAAATACATATTAGCAATACTGTGTTCGTATCCTGAAGCAACGAATGTCATGATAGGGAAAAATATAGCAAATATTTTACCAATAACGTGTCTAGATGATGAAGCCATCCAAATAGCCAAACATACTAACCAGTTACAAAGAATACCTCTTGTAAATGCTTCAACCCAAGGTAATGTTGCTTTAGTGTAGGCTGTTGTTAATCCTAATGCACCCAAAGCTTCATGAGAGTTATGAGAACATCCTGAGAAGTATATTAAAGCTGCTAATATAATAGAACCAACAAAGTTTCCTATATAAACAATTGTCCAGTTTCTTAATAATTTCCAAATGCTAGTTTTCTTTTCAATAACAGAAAACGTCATCATAACGTTACCTGTAAATAATTCTGCACCAGTTAGAACAACCATCATAAGACCTGTAGCAAATGTCATTGCTCCAACAAGTTTTGCGATTCCCCAACTAACAGCTTCTGTGCCTGTCATTACAGTTAATGATACTTGAGCCCCAAAAGCGATTAAAGCACCTGCTGCAATTGCAAGAACAAATGCTTTTGATTTTCTAAAATTAGCTTTCATAGGCATTACATTGTCAGCCAATTCATGTGCAACTCCATTAGGAGTAATACAATCTTTGGTATCTAAATTTTGTTCAGTCATGTTTTTATCTCCTTTTCTAAAATAATCTGTATACAAACAACTAATCCGAGTTATTGATAACTCGGTTTATACTGGGCCTATAACGCTCGGTACAATACTCTTTAATTGTCCTAAATAAAAAGAACCACTATCTGGTCCGTTTGTTATTTTATTCCTTCAAGTTTTATTTGCAAGTCATATTTTTATTAAAATTTAAATTAAATTTTTCGAATACTTGACAATATTTTTTGTTAGATTTAAAACAGAACTTGTAAATAGTTTTTAGCCGAAATTTTAACATCTTTAAGGTGTTATTTTGACTGGAACGATTTGATTCTAGATTTAATTTTGGATGGAAGAGTATAAAAATGAACAGTTATTTTATTGGAATAATTACTTTTTTATTGGGTGGGTTTGCGACTCTATTGTTTTCAAAGAAAAATATTAAAATTATTGTTTTATCATTAATAAGTATTATTGCTTCAGTATTAACTTTAATACCAGCAATTAATGTTCTTATTTCTGGACAAAATTTATTACAAACATTAAGATTTAATCCTTTATTCGGAAATGTTAATTTTGTAATCGACCCATTATCAGCATTCTTTATTATAGTAATTTCTGTTATGAGTATAATGGGAGTTATTTATTCTAAAGGGTATTTAAAACCTTATATTGAAAAAGGTAAAAATATAAATGCTCACTTAGTATTTTTACCAATGTTAATTGCATCAATGTTAGCTGTTGTAACTTGCCAGAATGCTTTGATGTTTTTAATATGTTGGGAAATTATGTCATTAAGTTCATTCTTCTTAGTAATATTTGAACATGAAAAGAAAGAAGTTATAAAAGCAGGTATTAAATACTTAGTATTTATGCATTTATCTGTATTATTTATAATTATTGCATTTGCTATAGCTTCAATTTCATCAGGGAGCTTAGATTTTTCATCATTTGCATATGTATTACAATATAATAAGCATTTAGCTAATTTAGTATTCATTTTAGCTTTTATAGGTTTTGGAACTAAAGCAGGTTTTGTTCCTATGCATAACTGGTTACCAGAAGCTCACCCAGCAGCTCCTAGTTACGTAAGTGCAATTATGTCAGGAGTTATGATAAAAACAGGTATATATGGAATTTTAAGAATTCTATCTTTAATTCATAAACCATCAATATTTATTTCATACTTTGTTTTAACCATTGCATCAATTACTGCAATTTATGGAGTTTTGTATGCAATAACTCAACAAGATTTGAAAAAGCTTTTAGCATATTCATCAATAGAAAATATTGGTATTATCGGAATTGGTATCGGTGTTGGAATGTTAGGTTTAGCATATAATCATCCAATTGTATCAGTTCTTGGTTTTGCTGGTGGAATTTTACATATTTTAAATCACTCTATATTTAAAGAGTTATTATTCTTATCAGCAGGTAGTGTTTATGTTAAAACTCACACAAGAAATATAGAAGCATTAGGTGGTCTAATTAAATCAATGCCTAAAACTGCTATATTATGTTTGATAGCATCAGTTGCAATTTGTGGATTACCACCATTTAATGGTTTTATAAGTGAGTTTTTAGTATATTTTGGTATGTTTAATGGCTTGTCAATTCATAACTTCTTTGCAATGGTAACATTCTTATTTGCAATATCAGGCTTAGCTCTTGTTGGAACAATGGCAATATTATGTTTCTCAAAAATGTTTAGTATTACATTTTTAGGTTTGCCAAGAAGTGAGGTTGCAGAAAATATTAAAAACGATTCAAGCAAGTCAATGCTTATTCCTATGGGAATTCTTGCAATATTGATTCTTGCAATAGGTTTATTCCCTCAATTCGTTTTTGAATTTGTATTAAAACCTGTAAGTATTATTTTAGGTAATATAAATATTTGCTTGACAGAACCAGTTTCTATAATGCAAACAATTTCTCATTATGCACTTGGTTTTGTTTGTTTTGTTGCTCTTATGATTGGGCTTAAGTTATTCTTGACAAAAGGTAAAATTGATTTACATGAAACTTGGGGATGTGGTTATGATAGAGGTAATAATCATGTTCAATATACCGCATCATCATATGTAAGTCCTTTCCTTTCTATGTTAAAGCCTTTATTTAAGAAAGTATTTGATATAGAAAAACCAAGAAAATTATTCCCTAAAAGTGCACACTTTAGTTTACATATAGATGATATAGAAGAAGCTTATGTAATTGAACCAATTTTGAAAAGTGATGAATGGTTCTTATCAAAATTTGAAGGATTACAAAGTGGTAATATTCAATCATATATTAAATATGGATTGTTATTCTTAGTATTGGTTATAATTGGAAGTTTATTGATAGGATAAAAAATGGTAGTAAAAATTTTAAATATAATAATTCTTTTATTTATGCCTTTTATCATGATGGGTTTGATAAAAAAGACCAAAACTTTTTGGGCAGGTAAAAAAGGTCCATCAGTATTTCAACCTTTATATGATTTTATAAGACTATTGAAGAAGGAATTTGTTATAAGTAAAACTACTTCAGTTGTATTCAGAATTGCACCTGTGATAAATTTTTCAGCAATATTGTTTGCTGCAATGTTTGTTCCATTAGCTTATGGTTCAGCATTAATTAATGTATCAGCAGGTTTGATAATTTTTGCTTATACATTAAGTTTAGGTAAATTTATGTCATTATTATCAGCAATGGATACAGGTAGTAGTTTTGAAGGAATGGGAACATCAAGGGAAGCTTGTTTTACAACCATTGTTGAGCCTGCGTTTTTTATTACAATAGCATCAATTATGGCTTTAAGTGGTAATTATACTTTTGATAGTTTATCAATGTTATTGTCAAATGCAGGTACATATGGTGTTTTGATAACTCTATTTGCTTCAGTAATATTATTTATAATGATTTTAGTAGAAGCATCAAGAGTACCTGTTGATGATCCAGCAACTCACTTAGAATTAACAATGATTCACGAAGTTATGATATTAGATAATTCCGGATTGGATTTAGCATTATTTAGTTGGGCAAATTCAATTAAAATGTTACTAATATCTTCTTTGATTGCAAATATGTTAATTCCTACAAGTTTATCTGAATGGATGTCAATTTTATTGTATCTACTTGTAATGGTAATTATTTCATTAGTGATAGGTACAATAGAATCAGGAATGGCAAGAATAAGAATGTCACACGTTTTTGAATTTATATTTATTATGAGTTCATTAGCATTAGTTGTACTCTCTCTTATTGTTGCAAGGATGTTTGGGGGTTAGATAATGGTAAACGGATTTATAATTTTATTCGGACTTACAATGTTATATTTGGCCGCAACTAGTAGAATAATTGCTCATATTAGACTATTAATAGTTCAGGGGGTATTGTTATTTCTAATTTGCTGTTGTGGTGCAGAACATATGAATTTATTGAATTTTGCATTCTTGACTGTTGAAACTTTAATAGTTAAATCAATTGTTATTCCTGCATTTTTATATAAAGTTTTAAAGAAAACACATTCTAATAGAGATGTTGCTGCAAATATTCCTCATTTCTATTGTTTGTTTATAGCTAGTATAATTCTATTAGCAGGATTTTTAGTTTCAAATTATTATGTTTCATCAATGAAATTAATATCTCCAATATTCTTTGGAGTATCAGTTGCAACAATTGTTATAAGTTTATGGTTAATAACTATTAAACATAAAATTATATCAAATGTAATTGAATTTATAACAATGGAAAATGGTATATTTTTATTATCATTATCTGTTGCAAAAGAAATGCCTATGTTAGTTAATATGGGAGTTCTTCTTGATGTATTTATTGCCGTTTATATTTTAGGCTTATTTGTAAATGCAATAAATAAAGAATTTAAGGATTTAGAAGTATCTAATTTATCAGATTTAAAGGACTATGAGTACAATGATTAATACAATTTTATTATTTCCAATAATTGCTTGTTTATTAATGCTTATAATACGAAATAAAACATTTGATTGTTTTATGATTAATGTTTACGCAATTATTCATTCTGTCATTACAACATTATTAGCATTGAATATTGGACGAGAAACAAGTCAGCCATATTTTGCTGTTGATAATACTAATATGATTTTTCTAATAGTTTTATCATTAGTATTTTTAATGGTAGCTTTCTATAATAATGGTTATGTTAAAACATTTGAATATCCAGATAAGAGAATCAGAAATTATTCAATGATGATTTTGATATTTGTTCTTGCAATGACAGGTACAATATTAAGTACTGATTTAGGAATTGCTTGGGTTTTAGTTGAAGCAACAACTTTATCAAGTGCTTATCTTATTTACTTTAATAAAACAAAGCATTCAATTGAAGCTGCTTGGAAATATGTATTTATATGTTCAATAGGTATTGCTTTAGCATTTGTTGGAATTATTTTATTAAATATATCAACAGGAAGTGTAAATACTTTAAACTTTGCTCATTTATACAAATATGCTACATCTTTTGATACTAATTGGCTTAAGTTAGCATTTGTATTTATGTTGTTTGGATTTGGTGCAAAAATGGGACTTGCTCCAATACATTTTTGGTTACCAGATGCTCACTCAGAAGCACCATCTCCTATATCTGCATTGTTGTCTGCAACATTATTGAATTCTGCATTCTTAGTGATTGTTAGAGTATTTAAAATAATGACATTAGCAGATTGTACAGGTTATGCAAGATTTATGTTATTTATAATGGGCTTTATCTCTTTATTTGTAACAGCTGTTTTTGTTTACCATATAAGAAATTATAAAAGAATGTTAGCTTATTCATCTATTGAAAATATGGGGATTTTAGCAATAGGGACTGCATTAGGTGGTTTTGCATATTATGCTGTAATATTACATTTAATTGGGCATTCTCTAGCTAAAGCTTCATTCTTCCTAACATCAGGTAATGTTTTGGAATTATATGGAACAAAAAGAATTAAATCTGTAAGTGGATTAATGAAAGCTGATGGAAAGACCGCTTGGTTATGGATTTTATCATTTTTAGCAATATGTGCTTTCCCTACATCAGTTTTATTTATAAGTGAATTTATAATGATTAAAACAATGATTCTTCAAGGTCATTATTTATTATGCGTACTTTTCGTATTGTTATTAACAATCGTTCTTTACGGTATTGGAAAAGTTGTTCTTAAAATGGCTTTTGGAGATTTAAGTTCTGATAAAGAAAAATTAGTTAATGAAAACAAATCAAAAGTTTCAAGAGTAATGTATATACCACAATTTATTATGTTAATAATTGTATTTACATTAGGTGTTTATATTCCACCATTTTTGAATAACATAATAAAATGTGCGATAGCAGGTTTTTAATACAAGGATAATATTATGACAAATTGGTTAATTACAAAAAATAATTCAAAAGTTAATTTATTAGATATTCCAACTCTAGAAATGTCTCAATTAAGAAGTGAAATTATTTCACAAGAGAAACGACCTATCGGTTTCTTTGGTAAAGATTGGGGCTTTGGAACTACAAGACTGTTTGTAATATTAGCAGATGATGATAACGGTGAGTTATTAATATCTTCAGCAATGTTTTCAGCGGAACAAAAAAGTTATGAATCTTTAACTCAAGATGTTCCTTCTTTTCATATTTTTGAACGTGAATTTTATGAACAATTTGGTATAGAGCCATTAAATCATCCTTGGTTAAAGCCTGTAAGACAAAATCAAGATAAGTATGAATTTTTTGAAATGAAAGGTGATGAAGTTCACCAAGTTGCAGTTGGTCCAATCCACGCAGGTGTAATAGAACCAGGACATTTTAGATTTATGTGTAATGGTGAAACGGTTTATCATTTAGAAATAATGCTAGGTTATCAACATAGAGGTGTTGAAGATATGATGGTGAAACAACCATCTAACCAATTAGCAGAATCAATTTGTGGTGATAGTGTAATTGCCTATAATACTGCTTATTCTCAAATAATGGAATTATTGAAGGATATAGAAATTTCTCCAAAAGCACAGTTAATAAGAAAAGCAGCTTTAGAAATGGAGCGTGCGGCTATTCAAATTGGTGATATGGGGGCTGTAGCAGGTGATATTGCTTATGCAATGGGCTCTGCTGTTTTTGGAGTAACAAGAACTTTAGTTATTAATACAATGTTAGAATGGTCTGGTAGCCGTTTTGGTAGAGGATTAATTAATGTTGGTGGAGTTAATTTTGATATATCTGAAGACGAAATTAAATTAACATTAAAGACACTTGATAAAGTTGCAAAAGATGTAGATAGAATGGCAAAAACAATGCTTAAAAATTCGTCTGTAATGTCAAGATTAGAAAAAACAGGTACCGTAAGCTTAGAAAAAGCAAAAGAAATTGGTCTTGTTGGTATGGCCGCAAAAGCATCAGGGATTCCATTAGATACAAGATTTGACTATCCAGACAAATGGATGAAGGAATTAAACTTTGAAAAGAAACCATTTAAAGGTGTTGGAGATGTTAATTCAAGATTTAAATTAAGATATAAAGAAGTAAAAGAATCTTTATCAATGGTAAGGAAAATTTTAGCTAAACTAAAAGATTATAAAGATGAACCTGTACTAGTTGATTCAAATAAAGATTTCTCAAAAGATTCTTTAGCAATATCTATAGTAGAAGGTTGGAGAGGTGAAGTAGTTCATATTGCAATGACTGATGCTAATGGTAATTTATCTAGATATAAGATAAAAGATCCATCATTTAATAATTGGTATGGTTTAGCACTAGCAGTTAGAAATAATGGAATTTCAGATTTTCCATTATGTAATAAGAGTTTCAATTTGTCATACTCAGGAAATGATTTATAAGGAATAATATATTATGTTTGATACATTAAAATCAAGAATTTATCAAGGAAATCAATTTATACCGGATATTCCTAATGCGCCAATGAGAAAGCAATTTAGAGGTTTACCTTCATTATGTAATGGTAAATGTACTAATTGTAATAAATGTTTAGATGTTTGTCCAACAGGTGCGTTAAAATTAAATCCATTATCAATTGATATGGGGAAATGTACTTTCTGTGGAGCTTGTAAAAATATATGTGAAGCTCAAGCAATTGATTTTACAAATTATTATAAATTAGCATCTACTGATAGAGATAAGTTAATTATTACAGAAGGAATGACTCCCGAAGAATATGAAAAGATTGCAGTAGATGTAAGGAAAGAAATTACATCAATATTTTCTCGTTCTTTAAAATTAAGACAAGTTTCAGCAGCAGGTTGTAATGGCTGTGAAATGGAATTGAATGCTTGTTCTAATGCAAACTTTGATATGGGAAGATTCGGAATTGATTTTGTTGCATCTCCTCGCCATGCTGATGGTATTGTAATAACAGGTCCAATATCTAAACATATGGCTTATGCTTTAGAAGATTGTTATAAGTCAGTGCCTAATCCTAAAATTGTTATATTGTGTGGTGCTTGCGCAATATCAGGTGGGGTATTCCAAAATAGTACAGAGTTAAATAGAGAATTTTTAGAAAAATATCCTATAGATTTGTATATTCCAGGATGTCCTGTTCATCCATTAACATTTATAAATTCTGTATTATCATTTATAAGAGAAAAAAAATAAGGTCATTAAGACCTTATTTTTTTATATTAAATTTATTAGTTTAATTAATCACTTTCAACAACAACGTTAGCAATTAAATCTCCGTAGCTGTTAACGTGTCCGTCAGTTTCTTCAATGATATATCTTAATTCAGGTTTATTTTCGATGCATTTTTCAGCTTTTTCCAAAGCTGCATCAAAATCTCTAAAATCTCCCATTGCTGTTTTAGAAAAATCAGGTTTTTCTCTTTCTACTGTATAAACGTGATACATAAAATCACTCCTTTCTTTTTCTTTTATAATAGCATAAAAGAATTAAATCCATTCAGGATAATAGTAAAGTTTTATTTTCTTTTTTGTACTTAGTTTTGCGTGCCCACCAAAAATAAAATTAGTTAGAGAACCTGTTGGAGGAAGTATTGTTAATGCCCATTTAAGAGGATATACCCATAAACTCCTATCTTGTCCTATGATTTCATAATAGTATGTTACTTTATTGGGGTTAATATTAGGGATATCAAAACTACCAATAATAATACTTGCAGGTATTCCATTCATTCCGCTTGGAATAGTTGTTTCAACTTTCCCTGTAAGGATTGTTCCTTTTGCAATATGAATATCTCCTTGGTATATTACATCTTCGCAAACTTTAAATGAGATAATATTTCCTTCTGATACATTTGCTTCAGAAGATATTTTTTCAGTTGCAGTGATAATTACAGGAATCTTTTCAGTTGATTCATAATTATAAATTGTATGTGTTTGTGGCTTTTTAAATTCTTTATTTGATAATGTTTGCATTACAAAATCATCTTGCATTGCAAGTGAAAAATTTTGTGTAATTAGAAATATTATTAATATGTAAAATAATCTATTCATATTTTAATTTTTTTGTAGATCCTGTTTTTATTTTTTCTTCTAATAATTTTCTATTGTATACAGAGGTTAATAAAAAATTCTGATAGTATTTATTATTAATGTATTCATTGTTAGCTAAGAAATATGGATACTTAGTATAAATATATTCGTATATTATAGCTAATCTTTTTGATGCTAAATTCTTATTGGATAATAAATCGTGCCTTTTTTGTGGGACAGTTTTATTTATATAAATAATTAGTGCTATAGGATTGTAGCCTGCTCTAACCATATAATCAACTGCACATTTATCAGCAACGATTTCAAATTTTTTAGGTGATACTTTAATTTGAAGAGCAGTTAGAGTTCCACCCCATATTCCATCAAATGATTTTGATGCTGTAACAATCCCACGGGCTAGCCCTGCTGCTAATTCATTGTCATCATCAATACTATTATATATGTTTTTATAAATTATTACCTGTCCGGATTCTAGCATTGTATCCATATCAAGTAAGTTTTGTTTTTCTTCTTGACTATATACAAATATTATTCTATTTTCTATTTTATTAGCATTTAGAATATTTGTTCCAATATTATCTATTTTGTTTTGAATATCGTGTAATTCTTCTGAATAGGATATCAATGGTGAAATTATAATAAAAAATAAAGTTAAAATAACCTTTTTCATATTAGCTCCCAATTATTTTTTAGGTTTAGTTAAATCAAAACTCATTTTGATTAAACTGTCAAGCAATTCTTTAGAAATATTATTAACTTCAATTGTATTCCAATGAGTCTTATTCATATGCCATGCCGGGTAAATTGATTTGTATTCTTCTCTCAAAAAAACAGAATCAATTGGATTACATTTTAAATTTATACATAATTTTTTATTTAAATTAAATATTAAACCAAACCACTTTTTATTACTTTTATGTCTTAAAACAACATGTTCTTCTCCAAATGGATAAGAATCGATAGTATCTTCATAATTAAGACAAAGTTTAATTAGTTCCTTCTTGTTCATTAGGTACAATATCTTTTTTTATTGGTCTATCTGCAGGAATAACTTGACTATCATATTTAACTCCTTTAACTGGAGTAATACTGTTTTGTAAAATGAAACCATGATTTTGAAGCTTTTGAGAATTATTTTCAAGCATTTCTTTACTTGGGACTTCTAAATTAATATTTTTTTCAATAGGATTTTCTTCGTCTGGAATAAGCTTAATTTCTTCTGCAAGAACTAAGCTAGTTGAACATATCATAATTAATAATAGAATAATATACTTTTTCATATCTGTATGTATTATAATATACTTGTAATTATTTTTAAAGAGGTAGAAATTATGAAAATTGCAGTAGCTTACAATGAAGGAAATGTCTTTCAACATTTTGGTCATACAGAACAATTTAAAGTTTATATTGTTGAAAATAATGAGATTCAAGATACATTAATGGTAGAATCAAATGGTAGTGGACATTCTGCATTAGCAGAATTATTAAATAATGATAATATTGATGTTCTAATTTGTGGTGGTATAGGAGGATGTGCGGTATCTGCATTATCAGAATTCGGTATTGATTTATATGCAGGTGTTCAAGGTTCTGCAGATGATGCTGTTAATAAATTCTTAAAAGGTGAATTACCAAAAGTGACAGAAGCTAACTGTTCTCATCATCATGGTGAAGGTCATCACCATGGAGAGCACCATAGTTGCGGACACTGTCATTAATAAAAAATATAATATTAAATAATCAAAAAGAGCTGATTTTTCAATCAGCTCTTTTCTTTGTATGAAAGTTAAAAAGTGTAAGCGAATTACATCATTCCGCCCATTCCACCCATGCCAGCCATAGCAGCAGACATATCTGGAGCAGCTTTTTCTTCTGGAATGTCGATAACTGCAGCTTCTGTTGTTAGTAACATAGAAGCAACTGATGCTGCATTTTCTAATGCAGAACGAGTTACTTTTGCAGGGTCAACAATACCAGCTTCGAACATATCAACATATCTGTATAATAATGCATCATATCCGTAAGCATCTTTTCCAGCTCTAACGTTGTCAACAACAACATCAGATTTAGCTCCTGCATTATAAGCAATAGCTCTTAATGGAGCATCTAAAGCAGACATTAAAATTTTATATCCGCTTTTTTCATCATCAGAATCAAAGTTGAAAGAGTTTAGTTTGTTTTCAAGTTCTTGTTGAACTCTTACTAACATAACTCCACCACCAGGAACAATACCTTCTTCATTAGCAGCTCTAGTTGCGTTAAGAGCATCTTCAATTCTAAGTTTTCTTTCTTTTAATTCAACTTCTGTAGCTGCACCAACTTCAATAACTGCAACACCACCTGATAATTTAGCCATTCTTTCTTGAAGTTTTTCTTTATCGTATTCAGAATCTGAAAGTTCAATTTGTTTCTTGATTAGGCTAACTCTTTCTGCAACAGCAGCTTTTGTTTCATCGCCAACAACGATAGTTGTTTCATCTTTAGTAACAGTAACTCTTTTAGCTTTACCCATCATATCTGTAGTGATGTTTTCTAATTTAATACCAAGTTCTTCAGTGAACATTTGACCACCAGTTAGGATAGCAATATCTTCTAACATAGCTTTTCTTCTGTCACCAAATCCTGGAGCTTTAACAGCAACTGCTCTTAAAACTTTTCTCATAGTGTTAACAACTAATGTTGCTAATGCTTCACCTTCAACATCTTCTGCAATTAATAATAAAGAACGACCATCTCTTGCAACTTGTTCTAATACAGGAACTAAGTCAGAGATAAGGTTGATTTTCTTATTAACACAAAGAACGTAAGCATCTTCTAATACAGCTTCCATTCTTTCAGCATCAGTAACAAAGTAAGGTGAAATATAACCTTTATCAAATTGCATACCTTCTACAACTTTTAAGTTAGTTCCGAAAGATTTAGATTCTTCAACAGTAATAACACCGTCGTGACCAACTTTAGACATCGCTTCTGCAATTAATTCTCCGATTTCAGGGTTGTTACCAGCAGAAATAGTAGCAACTTGAGCAATACCTTCTTTTGTATTTACAGGTTTTGACATAGATTTGATTTTATCTGTTGCAACTTCAACAGCTTTGTCAATACCACGTTTCATAGACATAGGGTTAGCTCCAGCAGTTAGGTTTTTTAAACCTTCTCTAACGATTGATTGAGCTAAAACAGAAGCTGTTGTTGTACCATCCCCAGCAACATCATTAGTTTTAGATGATACTTCTTTTAATAATTGAGCTCCTGAATTTTCTAACCCATCAGCTAATTCGATTTCTTTTGCAATAGTAACACCGTCGTTAACGATTTGAGGTACCCCAAATTTCTTTTGTAATATAACATTACGTCCTTTAGGTCCAAGTGTAACTTTAACAGCATCTGCTACTGCATCTATACCTTTTAATAAAGCCTTGCGAGCTTCTTCTTCAAAAACGATACGTTTTGCCATTTTATTTTCTCCTTTTTTTCTGTGACCAAGTGATCTGGTGATCAAGTGATCAAGATTTTTTTAGTATATACTTTTTTAATCCATACATTAAAGCATTTATTTTATCAAGTTTTTCCAGTATGTTTTGGGGATCTAAATAATTAAGTTTTTCTGAAATAATTAATTGTGTTTCAAGTTCTGCAGAAGAACCAAGAGCAATATCGATAAATCTTAAAATTTCTTTATCACTAGTTCTTGCACAACCTTCGGCAATATTTGAAGGAATGGAAACTGCGGCTCTACGAATTTGAGAAGTTAATGAAAATTTTTCATCTTCTGGAATTTGCTTAGTTATATTGTATATATCTATTACTAAATCAACAGCTTGTTTCCATACTTCTAGATTTTTGTGATACATAATTATTCCTCTTAATCACCTGATCACTAAATTCTTGATCACTGAATAATTGCTAATGCATCTTTAATAGATAAGATTTTATATTCAACGCCGTCCATTTTAATATCAGTTCCGGCATATTTAGCATAAAGAATAACATCACCTACTTTAACATCCATAGGTTCTCTTTCACCGTTGTCATTACATTTTCCTTCTCCAACAGCAACTACTTCACCTTTTTGAGGTTTTTCTTTAGCGCTATCAGGAATAAATATTCCACCAGAAGTTTGTTCTGTATCTTCAATAACTTTAATAACAATTCTGTCCATTAACGGTTTAATGCTCATAGTATCCTCCTTATTAATATAACAATATAACTGTATAACAAAATTACTAAATAATTAATAATCTTAATGAAAAATTAATTATTATATAGATATTAAGAAATGTAACAAAACAAATAAAAATATTAAAGTTATATATAAAGTATGCCGTAGTACAAAGTATAGAATTAGAATTTGGGTATGTTACTACAGGTATATTGTACCTGCGTATCCAGAACAGGAAAAGGAGTAAGGAATATGGGTTTATCAGCATCACAGGCTCGTTTATTAAACTTGACTGCTAGAATGCATGATATTGAGTACAAGGCTCAGAACTTAGAAGCTCAAAAATTGCAAATGGCAAACGAGTCAACACAAGTTTACAAAGAATATGAAAATGCTCTTAACAAGCAAAAAGTACAATTAAAACATATTGGTGCAGATGGTTCTGCAACATATGAAGACGCATCAATTCAAGATTTATTTGATGCTGGTTATCAATTAAAAGTTATTAATGAAGACGGAGATTGGGTAGATTGTGCAAATGCTGGAGCAGTAACTACAGCAACAGGTATTGCAGATTTAACAAATCCAGAAACATTACGTAATATGGTTGAAGCTGGTTTTATTGTATTTATGAAACCAATGTCTGATGGAAGTTTAGAAGAAGTAAACATCGCGACAGATACCAATCTTCAAGAAGTTTCAGATGAAACCGAGTTGAAAAAAGCTGAAGCAAAATATGAAGCAGATATGAGAAAAATTGATGCTAAAGATAAAAAATTCGATACAGACTTAGCAGCAATGGAAGCAGAAAGAAATGCTATTAAAACTGAAATGGAAACATTGAAAACAGTAGCAAAAGATAACGTAGACAGAACATTCAAATTGTTCTCATAATTAAGTTAAAAGAGTTAAGTAAAGAAAGGATAATTTTGAAAGGATTGCTCAAATATTTGAGCAATCCTTTTTAGTTATTCAGGTTTAATAATTTTCTCTGTATTCTTCGTATTGTTTTTGATATCTATGGTTGTTATGTATGCAATGTTTTCGTTATTTAGAGGGTATTCAATAATTGATGTTGGAATTATATCTGATATATTAAATAGCATAGTATTAAAGTCTGCTTTTGTATCAAGATTTGTTGCAGAATTAAAATTGATAATTTTGATAGGTATTTTATTTTTATCATCTTTATACATGTATAATTTATATTGATCAGGGTTATCGTTATTTTTTACTAATTCAATTGGATAAGCTAATCCTATTTTATTTTCAACTGGATAATTAGGTTTAATGAAGTATGGGCTTAGTATATTATCAATACGGAAAGCTCCATCAAGCATATTTCGTTTGTTTGATGGTAACGATTTTATTTCTAAAAGATGTTCCATTTGTTTTTTTGATGTTTCAGGATAAAATTCTAAAATATTATTTGCTTTATTATTTACATTCATCATATTTGAGTATCTCTCGGCAAAATTTTCATCTAAATTTGTTGCAGCATATCCTGATTTTATTTCTGGTCTTTTCTTTTTTAATATTGTTTCATAATAATCCCCTAGATTATCATATGTGTCTCCTACGATTTCGTTAATTTTTTCTGTTTCATTATCAAAAATTGGTGTTACTTCGTTGTTAAAATCATATTTATTCACCAAATTTCCATCTACAGCGTGTCCTAGCTCGTGTGTTATTGTCGATTTTAAATCTTCTATAGACATTGTATCTAATTCTGTTTGGTTTAATTGGATAAAATCATTTAAAAAACGTCCTGCAACATCATAGGAACCTCTGCTAGGAGCAAATAATACTATATTCTGTACTTCTTTTGCTAAATCAAATAGTGCCTCTCCTGGGAGCTGTTGGATTGCTGACATTATCATCGATTTATATTTCTGGTTTTGTATATCTCTAAGTAGATAATCTAAATCGATTTCACTTGTTTCATTCTTTGTTATATTTTTTACTTTAATGATATTACTATTATCTTGAGATGATGAATAATTATCTCCGATGTATGTTATTCCATCTTTATTATATCTGATTTGAGAATTTTCATTTTTATAGTTAGGGTTATAATTGTAAACGGTATTAAAAAATTCTATATCAGATATTTCTTGACCTGTATTAGTATAATATTTTTCATTTGTAGTTTTTGTATATTGTCTTTTTCCATTAATTCTTTTTTGTTGAATATTTGTATCAGAAACATAAAAATATCCATTGTTAAATTTTCTTGTTTGATTTATGTTTTTACCTTGGTTTGTATTAGTTATAACTTTAAAACTATCATTTGTTTGATATACTGTTATGAAATCATTAATTTGTGTTACTTTTTCCCCATTATAGTTTTCTGTTGTTTTCATAATAAGAAGTTCATTTGGTTTTTGATTTTGCTTACTTAAATTATTTAGTCTTTTTTGAAAGTTAGTAAAGTCTTCAGGGTTAACATTTATAAATACTTTAGGTTTATCATTGTTATCAGGAAAAGTGATTTTATCATTTATTGAATTATTAAATATTTCAACAATCTCTTTGTTATTTTTATCTTTTGTTTGATTATTGTTTTCTGTTTCTGTATTTTCTGTATTTTCTGTATTTGTTTTAGTATCTAAATTGTTAAAATATTTATATAAATTTTCTAGTTCAGATTTATTGTCTATTTCTATTATTTTATCGACAATAGTTGCTATGTTTGATTTCTGTAGGTCATTAATTAGCATAGTTATGCCATCTTTGTTTAAGAAACCATCTTGGGAATATTTGGTAAAAATAGCATTAATATTTATTAAATCTTTGACATCTATATCAACATCTTTTGCATATTTTCTAACAGGTGTTTCTGTTGCTTGCTTACTATTTTTTTCAACAGCAATTAGGAAATCAATCAAATCTTGTTTTGATAATTTATCTTTACCTAAAAATTCTAAAAAGGATTCTCCATCTGTAATGTATGATGTTCCATCTAATTGCTTTTGAACTCCAAGTTTTAATGTTGTTTCATTGTTAGAATTAAGTATTGCAGCTCCAATTGTTTGTTCTTGTCTAACACCATCATTATTAGAAGATTGTATTTCTCCGTTTTGATTATATTTGGCTAGTAGATTAATTTTGTCCCCTCTGTTATGAAAATGATTTTCTATATCATTAGATTGAGTGTTTTTAATTTCTTCTTTAAGTGTTGTATATATTTTCTTGTTGTTCTCAATACTTTCATTAACAAATATGTATGAATCTTGATTTTGTATTATTGAAAATATTTTGTCGTTGAATTTAATGTGTTTTTTATCTTCAAGAATAGTAATTTCTTTTGAAAGATCAATACTGTTTATTTTATCCCCATTCATTAAATATTGAATAATTTTATTATTATCAATATATAAATCTTCTTTTTTAGTTTCTGTCTCTTTTGGGGTGGTGTTATTGTTGTCTGAAATGTTTTTAATTCTATTTTCTTGGCTTTCTAGCATAGAGTTAAAGGTATCAAAAACTTCTTGAGAGAAATCTCTAGGAATATCATTAAAAATGGTGTTATTATTTTTTCTATGTTCTCTTCTCGATATTTTTTTATCATTATTTTTATCAAGTTCATTAAGAGTATTTGTTAATTCTATTTGTTCATTAGAATCAATAAAACTATTTTTATCTAAATCAAAAGCATCAAAAATGTTAGAAGCTTTTTGAAACTGTTTTGAATCTTTTTCAAATCCAAGCTTTTTAAGGAATTCTTCTTTTGATAATCCATTATTAATATCTATATTAGTTTTATTCACAGAAAGCTCTCCAATAACTTTATAATATATATAAGGTTATTTATTTTTTTTAATTTTATATTTTCTTAAATTTGTTACAAATGTAATATTTAATTTGTTACAAGTATTTATTAGGTAAATATTTTAAAATTTGTTGAAATATTATCTTCAATAATCTTTTTAATAGAATCCAGTTCAGTTGATATAGCATCTTGTTCAGCTTCTAGTTTATTCATTCTAATATCAATTTCTTTATCTTTTGTATTTATTTCAGCTTTTTTTGCTTCATATTCAGATAATGCAGTATTTTGAGCATCTTTATCATAGATTTCAAATACTTTGCTAACATTTGTAGCTATTTTAGTTGAATAGTTAAAATCAGTACCATCTAAAGTGTCTACTTCAGTTATAAAATACATATTATTTTGAAGTTTTGCGTTCAAATAATTATTACTTGCAGTTTTATTAGAAGTATTAATGTTTTCGTCATAAACCCAACCATTTTCAGCAATCATTTTGAATATTGCATCAAAATAGTCCATCATTCTGTTTTCAGCTGAATCGAAATATTTATCTC
>CALVEV010000035.1 GCA_944326685.1 Candidatus Gastranaerophilales bacterium | reverse complement strand
ACAAATCGCTAACTTTTGATGATAATTTAACAACATCTTCTTCTTCGTGTTTTTTCATTGCGAACTGTTCCGCAACATTTGCGAATAATAATGCCATAATCTGCTCTCCTCGGGACTTTTTCTTATTAGAAGTTAATTGATTTAACTTACATATATATAAAGTATATAACTTTCAAAAACTTGCTTTTTTTATAACACAAATTTTTAATTCTGTTACATTTGTTTACAATTATTGTTTCGAATAATCTCGGAATAATGATTTAGGGTGAATTTTAAAGACATTACATATAATACATAATGTTGAAAGAGTAATTTTATGCTTGCCATCTTCTATTTTTTTATTTTGTATAATGTTAAACTACTTTTTATGGCTAATTCTTTCTGAGTCATACTAGTCTTTTCTCTTAAATGTTTAATTTTTCTACCTATGTATTTATAAATATCCATGTTTCCTCTCTAAAAATTTAAATTATATTACAAAATTACTATTCTATAGAATAGTAATACTATATTATAAAATATTAAATGTCAACTCTAAAATAAAAATGTTATTATCATAATATGATTAATAACAAATTATCCGAAATATTAGGCAGAAAAAGAATTAAAATGTCAGAACTACAAAGAATGACTGGATTAAGTCAAACTGCAGTTATAAATCTGTATTATAATAAAACTAAAAGTATTAGTTTTGATACAATTAACAAATTATGTAATGCTTTAGAATGTAATACACAAGAATTATTTGAATTTATTCCCGATTAAATTAAGAAGAACGTCCAGTCGCATCAATGCGTTTTAGTCTTTGCTCGATGCGTCTATACCATGCTAGTTTTTGTTGGAATAATGTTTGATACCCTTTGAATTGTGCATTAGATAATTCTAGCATTTGCTTATCACATAATTTTTCTAAAGTTTTTGCAAGATATTCTGTATATTCTTTTCTATCAATATTTGGATTATCCAAATGAATTTCTTCACCAAATTCAACCCATACTTCAGGTCTATTATCTCGCATAAATAAGTAATTAACAGCGATAGGAACAAGATTAACTTTTCCATATTTTTTAGCTGCTTTTTGCGCAATATATGTTAAACCTGTTTGGAATTCTATTGGTCTGAAATTTGGTGGCTTAATAATACCTTGAGGGAAAATGTACAATATATTTTTAGGATTTGACAAAACATTAACAGAATATTTTAAAGCAGCCATAGATGCTTGTGCTGATTTTTTGTTAACATTAAAAGCTCCACCACGGCGAAGAAGAGGAAATCTGTTTAGTTCTTCAACCATCAATCGAATTTCTTTTTTCATAATACGGTTGCAAATATTATAACCTACAATTCCATCCCACCAATTTGAATGAGGAGCGAAAAATATTGTAGGAATTTCTCCGATAGATTTAACATTTTCTACACCTTTATATCGCATTGCATAGAATCTATTTTCTAGCATATTGTAGAAAAATCTATCAGCTACCCATAACCAGAATTTTGATGTTCTCGCCGGTCTAAAGTTTTCGTCTTTATCTCTGAGTTTCGTAGGCGGAACTTCAGAATACATATCCTCTAAGTTTTCCATAGAGTTATTCTATCATCGACATATATATTTTGTTAATACCCTTTGTGGCTATTTTAATAAAAGTTCATATTCTTCAACCCCTGATGGGATAAATTTTAGGTTATTCTTTACCCAGTAACCTTCTACTTGTGGGATTTGCGTGTTAATTGCAAAATATGTTGAACCTGATCCTGACATTATAGAATTTGGAATAAGTGATTTAATTTTTTGTAATTCTTCATAATTATCAAAAACAGCTACTTCTAAATCGTTATGAAGGAATTGTCTTACATCTGTTCCTATTTTTATTGAATCAATCATTTTGAATGTCATATCTAAATCAGGTTTTTTTTCTAGTTGAGAGAATTTTGTGTAAGCTTCTTTTGCGCTAATTCCAAGATTTAGAGGTTTAATTAGTGATACTTGATTTTCTCTAAACGGAAGTTTCTCTATTTTTTCTCCTCGGCCTGTTGCTAAAAGACAGCCTCCTTCTAAGCAAACGTTCAAATCAGAGCCAAGTTGAGAACATAGATTGTGTAATTCTTCTTTAGATAATTTATTGAATAATTTATTTAATCCGTATAAAGTTCCTGCAGCATTTGTACTTCCGCCTGCAAGTCCTGCTGATATTGGAATGTTTTTTTCGATAAATATTTTAATTTGTTTATTTTCTATTCCTGTATTATCTAAATATAATTTTGCAGCTTTATAAACTAAATTCTTTTCATCATAAGGAATTTCATCACTTGTTCCTGAAAGAATAATTTTGTTATTTTCTGCTTCTTCTATATTGATAGTTAAATAATCATACAAGTTAATCATTTGCATAATACTTTGGATATTATGAAATCCATCAGGTCGTTTATTTAAAACTTCTAATGTAAGATTAATTTTTGCAGGTGTTTTAACTTTTATTTGCATTTTTCAAACCTTCTGATAATTCTCCGAATTTTTCGATTGAGATATTTTCAGCTCTTGTATTTGTATCAATATTTAATTTTTCAAGAACAGAATTTACAACATCTTTATCAAAACCGCCATTAACAAGGCAATTTTTGATATTCTTACGTCTTTGAGCAAAGCCTGCTTTTATCGTTCTTCTAAAGTGAGAATAATCGCTTAATTCTAATCTAGGTTTTTCATTAATTTTTAAACCTATTAATGCTGAATTAACTTTAGGTGACGGATAGAATGAACGGCGACCTACAAGTCTTAGAATTTCACAATCTGCCCAGAACTGAGATAGGATTGTTAAAAGCCCATATTCTTTAGAAGGACTTGTTTCATCTGCAACAACTCTTCTTGCAACTTCTTCTTGAACCATAAGAATAATATCTTTTATTGAGTTTCTGTTTTTATTATTCAAATCATCAACTTCACCTAAAAGATGAGCAATAATTGGTGCTGTAATATAGTATGGAATATTCGCAACAACTTTTACTTTTTCTCCTTCAGGTATAAGTTCCCAAATATTGGTTTTCAAAATATCTTGATGAATAATTTGTAAGTTATCACATTCTATTTTTTCTAATTCTTTGATAGCTTCTTCATCAAGCTCAATTGCAATAACTTTTTTTGCATATTTAACCAGTTGTTCTGTAACGAAACCAACCCCAGGACCTATTTCTAAAACAGTATCATCAGGTGAAATATCTGCAAAATCTAATATATCAGATATTACATCAGGATTGACTAGGAAATTTTGACCTAGTCGTTTTTTAGTTCTAAAAAATTTTGCTCTTTTTACGTAATCCATCTTACTATTAATAATAATACAAACAGGTAAATGTTTTTATATTTTAATTTGGTAATTTTATATTATGATTAAATGATACAAACATTTATATGTTTGTGTCCTTTCAAAAGAAAAGGGGATTTTATGAACTATTGCAAACAAAAATTAAATTACGAAGATATTTTGAAAGAATATCAAAAGGGTTGTAAAGATTCAGAAACTATTGGCATGGAGTATGAACGTTTGCCAATAGATAAAGATACACATTATGCTTCATCTTATTATGGATTGTTTGGGGTATGTGAGTTATTAAAAGAGTTTGCAGAGATTGATAATTGGGATTATATTTTAGATGATAATAATATAATAGGCTTAAAAAAACTTCATGACACAATTACACTAGAGCCAGGAGCTCAGATTGAATATAGTATTGAACCTGAGAAATCAGTTAAAGAATTAAAAAACAAAATAGAATCTATAGATAGTGTTTTAAATATTCTTTTAGATAAATATGGGATTCAACTTGTTAATTATGGTGTATCACCAGTATCAACATACAAAAATATTGAACTTATACCAAAACGTAGATACAAATATATGGCAGATTATCTTTGGGGAATTTTATCAGATGTAATGATGCGAGAAACCGCAGGTATACAAGTTGGTATTGATTATAGTTCAGAAGAAGATGCAATGAATAAATTATATGTTGCAAGTATTATGTCACCTTTTATGACTGCAACATTTGCAAATTCATCTATTCGAGGTGGGGTTAACACTGGTTACAAATCCTTTAGAGGACTGGCATGGCTTAATACGGATAACGAGCGTTGTGGATTTGGTACAGATTTAGGTCAAGATAATGATTTTACTAATTACATTAATAATGTAATGGAATCTCCTATGATATTTATAATGAGAAATAACAGAATTATTAATATTGATGGGAAAATAACTTTCAAACAATTCTTGAAATATGGATACCAAGGTTATGAAGCTGAAATGGAAGATTATAAATTACATTCAAATTTATATTTTCCTGATGTAAGACTTAGAAAATTTATAGAAATAAGAAATCATGATTGTGTAGGAAATGGTTTACAATATTCAATTCCTGCAATATACAAAGGTATTTTGTATAATAACGATGCAATGAATGAGATTAAATATCTAATGAAGAATTTATCATCTGAAGATATAGAAGAATTTCGTTTTCTTGTTCCTAGAAACGCTCTTGATACAAAGATTAAAAATATCTTAGCAAAAGATATTGCAATAGAAATTTTAAATGTAGCATATCAATCTTTGGATTCTAAAAATGATGAAGATTCTGAATTTATTTTGCCAATCATGGAATTGACAAAGCAAGGTTTAACCCCATGTGATATTTAGACATTGGCAGTTAGTTCTAATTTGACTTTTCCAGCTTTAAATTTAAAAGGATTTGCAAGTTTGATTTTATTTTCAGCTTGCAATTCTTTTATTAAATCAACGGCTTTTTTTAGATGGTGTCTGTTAACTTTGATGTCTAATGTTTTTTTAAAGATACCAATAAACCCATCTACATCAACCTCGTCAAATACAAAGATAGACCATGCCAATTTTGAATTCCAACCTTCAGGGCATGAGATATAATCATTTAAACATTCATCATTACAAGCGATTATACAGTTATGAGGAGTGTAACAATCATCTGTTTTGTTACATATAGGGATATTTAATGGGTATGGCTGTATATAATAGGATGAGCCTAAATGTTCTCTGAAATTTCCAACAAAATCATTCATGACAATATAATTATTTATATTTTGAAGAAATTTATCTTGGAATTTTTCTTTTATTTTATTCTTAAAATAATATCCTAATCCAGGGGCATTGAATGTAATAGAATAACAGTTTTCATCGCCTTGTTCTATGGCTTTTCCTGCAACAACTTGAGCATAAGCACCACCTAGAGAATGACCTGTTATATAAATTTTTGCAGGTTTATTTTTATTTCTAATCTTTTGATAAATATTTATTGCTTTTTTCATGGAAGGCGGTCTGCGTTTTACAACAAAATGAGCATCTGTTACATAGTCTAATACATCATCAGTACCTCTAAAAACTAAAATGACGTCATCCACTTTTTTGTATATGGCGTAAGCCATGTTTAATTTTTTAATGACTTTGCCTTCAGATTTTAATTCCATATTTCTGATTGTATTTTTCTCAAACAAAATCCAACCATCAATGTTTTTAGGCAGGGTATCATTATAAACTTCATTACTTAGGGTTTTGCATATTTTTATCATATTCTAATTATGCACATAATCAAATAATAGTGCAAAAATTTAATATATCTTAAAATCTAAATTAAGCATAAAAAAAAGCCGTCTTCGTTAAGAGCGGCTACTAGACTTGGGGAGGAGGTATGAAAAACCTTTTCGGTTTCTCATATTATGTTTTACGGACTATTTTCAAAACTCTTTATAAACTTTATTAAAAAATCATCTATTTGGTATAAAAAATTAAAGATTACAAATATTCATAATCGGGTTTTATTTATGTATTAGTGCTATAATTTAATAATAAGGAATGGGAGTGTGTATATGGCACATATAGTAATTGACGAAAATAGGTGTAAATCTTGTTATATTTGTCTTAATACCTGTCCAAAAGGATTGATAAAAAAGAGTAAAAAAACAAGTAAATTAGGTGATTATCTAGTAGAATTTGATGATCCAAAGCATGAATGTATCGGTTGTGCAATGTGTGCAACAAGATGTCCAGACATGGCAATAGTTGAGGTTCATAAATAAATGGAAGAAAAAGTATTAGTAAAAGGAAATTTTGCCATTGCTCAAGCAGCACTAAATGCAGGTTTGGAATGTTATTTCGGGTATCCTATAACTCCACAAACTGAAATAGGTGAATATTTAAGTGATGCAATGTATAAAAAAGGTTTAGGCTATGTATGTGCAGAAAGTGAACTTGCTGCTATAAACATGGTTTTAGGTGCAGCTTCAACAGGTGCAAAAGCCATGACAACATCTTCTTCATGTGCTGTTGCATTAATGCAAGAAGCATTATCTTATGCATGCTCAGATGAAGTTCCTGTTGTTTTAGTAAATGTAATGAGAGCAGGTCCTGGATTAGGTTATATTTATCCTGCGCAAGGTGATTATTATCAAGCTGTTAAAGGTGGAGGAAACGGCGATTATAAATTAACTGTTTTAGCTCCTTCTTCAGTTCAAGAATGTATTGATTTAACATATCGTGCATTTTATCTTGCTCACAAATACAGAAATCCAACCATGCTTCTAGCTGATGGATTGTTGGGTCAAATGATGGAACCTGCAGTATTTGGAGAATATCCTTATCCAGAGATTGATAATTCTTCTTGGGCTTTAACTGGGGCTAAAGGAAGAGGAGGCCGTGCGATATTCTCTGTTGCAACATCAGAAGAAAAACAAAATCAACATATTTATGATTTGTTTGCTAAATACAAACAAATTGAAGAAAATGAAACTGATTGGGAAGAAATGAATACAGAAGATGCTGATGTTTTAATAGTTGCATTTGGTAGTATGACAAGAAATATTAAAGCAACTATGAATGTATTAAGAAAAGAAGGCATTAAAGCAGGTATCTTAAGACCTATAACTCTTTCACCATTCCCAACAAAGAGAATAAGTGAATTGGCGGCTAAAATCCCTAATATCATTGTTGTTGAAATGAATATGGGACAAATGGTAAACGATGTTAAAATCGCAGTAAATGGTCAAGCTAAAGTAGATTTAATCAATAGACCTGTAGGTCAATGGTTAAGTGTTGAAGAAATTACTCATGGAGTAAAAAATATATTGGAGAAAAATTATGCAAGTGTTTAAAATTCCGGAATCAATAAAAAAGGGTTCAAGATTTACATTCTGTCCAGGATGTGACCATGGAATAGTTGTGAGAATAATTGCAGAATTACTTGATGAGATGAATTTAAGAGAAGATACAATTTGTGCAACATCAATCGGATGTTCTGTATTCTTGTATGATTTTCTTGATATAGATTGTATAGAATCTCCTCACGGTCGTGCAATGGCTGAGGCAACAGGTGTTAAAAGAGCTAGACCTAATAAGTTTGTATTCACTTATCAAGGTGATGGTGATTTTGCATCAATTGGTTTAGCAGAATCTATGCATGCTGCATTAAGAGGTGAAAAGATTACAGGTATTTGTATAAACAATACAACCTACGGTATGACAGGTGGTCAAATGGGACCAACAACTTTGTTGGGTCAAAAAACTACAACTTCACCTATGGGAAGATTTACAGGCACTTATGGTTATCCAATCCATGTTGCAGAACAAATTGCATTATGTGATGGGACAGCTTTTTCTGCAAGAGTTGCTGTTGATTCAGTAGCGCACATTAATCAAGCAAAGAAAGCGTTTAGAAAAGCGTTTGAAATTCAACAAAAAGGTTTAGGATTAACATTTATTGAAGTTTTAGGAACTTGTCCTACTAACTGGAAAATGACTCCTGATCAAGCTCATGAAAGACTTAGAAAAGAAATGATAGAAATATACCCTCTTGGAGTATATAAAGACGTAACAGCTGAGGTAAAAGAATAATGGAACAAAATTTCATACTCGCAGGTTTTGGCGGACAAGGGATTTTATTTGCAGGGAAAGTTCTTGCAAACGCATTTATGTTAATGGGTAAAAATGTAACTTGGTACCCTTGCTATGGTGCTGAAATGAGAGGCGGAACAGTTAATTGTGAGATTGTTATTTCTGATGATGAAGTAAGTTCTGTTCATAAAGAAAATGCTGATTGTATTATTGTTTTAAACCAATTGTCGTTTGATAGGTTTTTACCTAAAGTTAAACAAGGTGGGTTAATTTTTTCTAACAAAACTCTTGTTAAAGAAAATAAATCAAGAAAAGATATAAAATATTTATCACTACCAATGACAGATATAGCAAATGAATCAGGATATAATAAACTTGCTAATATGGTTGCATTGGGTGCTTTGACAAATGTCATAGAAGGATTAAACGAAGAAATCCTTAAACAAGCTCTTGGCAAGGTTCTAACAGAAGATAAGATGTATTTATTGCCACCTAACCTTGGGGTTATAAAATTAGGCATAGATGCTTTGGCTCCTGTATATTAATTAGTCTAAAAAGTTGATTAAAAAAAATAAAAAAAATGCTAAACTTTTAACAAAGGAATACGATTTTGAAAAAGAAACATTTACAACAACACATACAGGAAAAAGAATCGCAAATCCAAAAATTTAAGATGAGATTAAAATCATCTGATTTGTGCGAGAGCCTTTATAACAAAGCTATTTTAGAAAAAGCTATATTGAAAAAAGAATTAGAAGATGCTCAAAAAAACAAACTTGTTGAAGCAGTAAAGAAATTTATCCCAAAGAAAAAAGAACTAATCTGTGACTACTTCAAAGGCTAGGGGTAAATATTAGGATTTAAATCTTTGTTTACCTGATTGAAATTATTTTCCCCTATAAAAACCTGTTTTGATAGAGTTTTTGCCGAATTTTTCTTCTATTCTATCAATACATTTCGCAAGTTTTTCATCTTTGTCTGAACTAGTATCAAACAAAAATAACTGTTCTTCTGCGTTATAAGTTAATCCTTCGAGCATTACACCTGTACTTCGATATAGTGTACCTGATGAATAAATTGCATCTAAAAGTTCTGAGATTTCGTTTTGAACTGTTAATTCAAAATTTGTTGGTTGAAGTAGAGTTTTACGCTTTGTATAAACATAAAAATCTTTTGTTCTTAACATTACTCCAACTATTGTACATTTCCCGTTATGCTTTCTTAATCTTGAACAAGCATTATGAATATGTCGAGAAATTTCTGATTTTATGATTGATATATCTGATGTGAAACCACCTATTGCAGATGTATTTTGGATAGATTTTGGAGGTTCATATTTATTTGAAACAGGTGACACAACTTGACCTATAAGCTCATGTTTTAATTCAACTCCAACTTTTCCAAGTTTTGCTTTTAACCATTCATCAGAGCGAGAAATTAAATCTGTTCCGTTTAGAATTCCCCATCTTTGGCAGAATTTGTATGTTTGGCGACCTACTCCCCAAATTTCTTCAACTTTTGTTGTTCGCATTTCTTTTATAATTTTTCTTGAACCTATTGCATAAATTCCGCCTGTATTTTTAGCTTTGTCACTTGCTAGTTTTGCTAAAGTTTTAGTAAGACTTATCCCAATAGATACATCAATATCAGTTTTTTCTTTTATTGTTTCCTTTATCATTCTTGCAATATCAAGATAATTCTTTTGATAAAGCTTTCTTGTGCCAGTTAAATCAATAAATGCTTCATCAATTGAATAAACTTAAACATCTGGCGAAAATTCTCTCAAACAATCCATTACACGCTTTGAAAACCAACGATATCTCTCGTGTTCTGCTTTTATGTATATGGCTTTGGGGAATTCTTTTTTTGCCATAAAATATGGCATCCCCATTTTAACCCCCATTTTTTTAGCTTCACGCGAACGAGAAATAACGCACCCCTCATTGTTTGAAAGGACACAAACAGGTTGACCTTTGAGCTTTGGCTCTACTGCCTGCTCACAGGTTACGAAAAACGAATCACAATCTACCAATGCTATTATGCGTGCCATAACAATAGTGTATCAATAATTAATCATTTTTAAAAGTTATCAAACTATAATTTCAATATCTTTTTAAGGTATTGACCTGTATAAGATTCTTTTACTTTAGCAACTTCGCTTGGTGTTCCTTGTGCAACAATTGTTCCACCGTTTACACCACCATCAGGGCCTAAATCAATAATGTTATCAGCAATTTTGATTAAATCCATATTATGCTCAATAACTAAAATAGTGTTTCCATTGTCTGCAAGCTGATGTAAAATTTTAATCAATTTATCCAAATCAGCCCAATGTAAACCAACTGACGGCTCATCTAATAAATACAAGGTTTTACCTGTTGCTCGTTTGTTTAATTCAGATGCAAGTTTAATTCTTTGAGCCTCACCACCTGATAATGTTGTAGCACTTTGACCAAGTTTGATATAATCCAAACCAACATCATTTAATGTTTGTAATTTATTTTTGATTTGAGGAACAGAGTCAAAAAATTCTAAAGCCTCTTTCACACTCATTTCCAAAACATCATAAATAGTCTTGCCCTTGTATTTAACTTCTAATGTTTCTCTGTTATAGCGCTTACCACCACAAACATCACATTTTACATAAACATCAGATAAGAAATTCATCTCAATCTTTAATAACCCATCACCCTTACAAGCCTCGCAACGCCCGCCTTTTACATTGAAACTAAATCGTCCTGCTTTATATCCACGCATTTTTGATTCATTAGTTTTTGCAAACAATTCTCTTATTGGTGTAAACACATCTGTATAAGTTGCAGGGTTAGAACGAGGAGTTCTGCCTATTGGAGATTGGTCAATTTCAATTATTTTATCAATATTTTCAAACCCTAAAATCTCATCAACTCCTTGAGGTTTTGGTTTGTTTCCTCTTAGTTTATGGATTGCATATTGACATATAATATCACTCATCAAGGTTGATTTTCCGGAACCTGAAACACCTGTTAGAACATTAATTTTTCCTAGTGGAATATCTAAATTAATATTTTTTAGGTTGTTTAAATGAGCATTTTTTATCTGTAAGAAATTTCCATTCCCTTCTCTTAATTTATCAGGAATAGGAATGAATTTTTCCCCTGAAAGATATTTTCCTGTTATAGATTCCTCAACTTTCATAATATCTTCCATACTACCTTGAGCAACAATTCTTCCTCCATTTACACCCGCTTTTGGTCCAATATCTACGATGTAATCGGCATTTCTCATTGTTTCTTCATCGTGTTCAACAACAATCAATGTGTTACCAAGATTTCTTAAACGAATTAATGTTTTTATTAATCTGTCATTATCTTTTTGGTGCAAACCGATAGAAGGTTCATCTAATACATATAAAACACCTGATAAACCACTACCAATTTGTGTTGCAAGACGAATTCTTTGAGCTTCACCACCTGATAAAGTTCCTGCTGTTCTTGCAAGTGAAAGATAACTTAAGCCTACATCTATCAAGAATTTTAACCTTGCTCTTATCTCGTCTAAAACTTGTTTTGCAATCTTCATCTGAAAATCAGTTAATGAAAGATATAATTCTGAAACAAACTCGTAAGCCTCATCTATCGGCATTGTACAAAACTCATGAATATTAACCTCTTTTGTTGTACCTTTTAATCTAACAGCTAATGGGAAAGGTTTAAGTCTTGCACCGCCACAAGCCTCGCAAGGTTTGGTTATCATGTATTTTTCTATTTCTTCTCGCCAATATTCGCCACCTGCCTCGTTATATCGTTTCATTAAAAACGGTATAACTCCGCAAAATCTTTGATAACGAGTTTTGTATCTGTGAGAACCAAATTGTTTTACAGTAAGTTTTACAATGTTATCACTACCGTATAAAATTATTTTTTGATGTTCTTCAGGCAAATCCTTAAATGGGGTATCTAAATTAATCCCGCATTCAATAGAAACAGATGCCAACAAATCTTTGTAATAATCAGTTGAGCTCTTACTCCAAGGATAAATTGCACCCTCATTAATAGATTTTGTTCTATCAGGTACAACCAAATCAGGTGATATTTGATAATCAACTCCAATCCCTGAACACTTTTCACACGCACCATAAGGACTGTTAAAACTGAATATTCTAGGTGCTAATTCTTCAAAACTTAAATTACAATGTTCACAAGCTAATTTTTCACTGTAAATAACTTCACCCTGTCCGATTACATCAACAACAGTAACCCCATCAGCTTTTTTAAGAGCAGTTTGAACACTATCAGCAATTCTTGATTTTGCAGACTCTTTAACAACAACACGGTCAACTACAACATAAATATCATGTTTTTTAGTTTTTGCAAGTTTAACTTCATCTTCATCAATATTGTATATCTCTCCATCGATTTTAACCCTTGCAAAACCTTCTTGTCTAAGTTCCTCAAACAGAGATAAAAATTCACCCTTTTTGCCTCTTGCAACAGGTGCCATAATTTGAATTTTAGTCCCCTCAGGATTTTTCATTATACTATTAACAATCTCGTCAATAGTTTGAGGTTTAATTTCTGCTCCGCATTGAGGACAATATGGAGTTCCAACACGAGCAAAAAGAAGTCTTAAATAATCATAAATTTCTGTTACAGTACCAACAGTTGAACGAGGGTTATTACTAGTAGATTTTTGATCAATAGATATTGCAGGAGTGAGCCCATCAATATTATCGACATCAGGTTTATCCATTTGTCCTAAAAATTGACGAGCATAAGTTGAAAGACTCTCTACATATCGTCTTTGTCCTTCTGCAAAAATTGTATCAAATGCAAGTGAACTTTTTCCCGAACCTGAAACTCCGGTAAATACGATTAACTCATTTTTAGGAATCTCTAAAGATACATTTTTAAGGTTATGTTCCCTTGCTCCCTTTATCGTAATTTTATCGTTCATAACAGCATTATACATCAAGCAATATTCAAAAGAAAAACACAAATGATATTATCTAACCAAGATCTTTTGTTTTATAAGTGAAATAGCCTTCGTAATTGTAACTTGCATCAATCCCTTTCATATAAACTTCTCTATCATTTATTTTAGAAGTTAATGCTTGTTTTAATAGTTCTCGGATTTCAACATTTTTGATTGGACTTCTTTCCATAGCTAATAAATAATCTTCTTTATCAACCATACTCCAATCAACAACCATATTTAATTCTTTTTTTAAGATTAAATCTAACCAAATTCTTGTACTACGCCCGTTACCTTCTCTAAAAGGATGAGCAACATTCATTTCTACATATTTTTCAATTATTTCTTCATAAGTTGATTGAGGCATTTTGTCTATATGTAGTAATGCTTGTTCAAGATACATAACAGGAGCAAACCTAAAATTTCCTTTTGCAATATTAACTGTTCTAATTTCTCCTGCAAAATAATAAATTTCATCAAATAAATACTTATGGATTTTTGATAATGTTTCAAAAGTTCCGGCATCAAGCGAATCAAGAATTTTGTTCTCAAACAATTCAAGCGCTTTTTTCTTACTAATTTTTTCTTCTTGTCTTGCTAATTCTGCCGAATCAGAAATACCAAGCTTATTTTCTAAAACCATGTCTGACCTCTTTTGTATATTATAACATACAAACCCAATAATAACTTAGTTCTAATGAGTTAAAAATAATATGAAAACCGATATAAATTGATTATATCGGTTGGAATTAAGAATATATAACTATGGAGTTATACCAAACTGTATATTTTTTGTGGCGGAAAATTTAATCCGTCATTGATTTTTAGAAGAGTTGATATATAAGGTCGAGATTTATTGTTCTCAATATCTGAAATAGTAATGGAAGAAAGATTAGCTCTTTTAGCAAGTTCTTTTATTGTAAGATTTTGCTTTGTTCTTTCTTCTTTAATCACTTTTGCTAATCTTCTATAAAATTTCTCATCTTCTTTCATTCAATCTCCTTTTTAATAAACAACATATTTATATTAATAAAATAATGTTTTAAACAAATTATATGATATAAACATCAAAAATCAATACATAATTTGTCAATTGTATAATTATATTTTATTAATAATCTTGTTATTCTTTTTTTGAGGATAAATATGATTGATAATGAAACAAAAAAATTATTAGGATTAAAAATCCAAAAATTAAGAAAATTTAAAAACTTAACACAAGATGTTTTTTGTGAAGCAATAGGAATTGAACCTTCTAATCTAAGTAAAATAGAAAACGGTAAAAACTATCCTTCATTACCAACTTTTATAAAAATATCAGAAGTATTAAATATCTCACTTGATGAACTATTAGAGATTGAACATTTAAAATCCGAAGAACAAATCGAAAAAGAAATTATTGATATAATAAAAAAACAACCTTCTAATAAAAAACAACTTTTATATAGGTTAATAAAAATGTTTCAGGAATAAAAATTTTGCAAGATAATTTTGAGAGTTTTTCATATAAATATTATTCAATAATTAGTGAAAAGACAAAGTTTTTTAGAGAAGCAAAAAATCTTTCACAAGAAGCACTTGCTGAAAAAATTGATAAGTCTAGAGAATTTATTAATCGTCTAGAAAATAAAAAAGAAAAACCAAGTTTAAACACAATTTTGAAACTTGCATTTGTGTTAAATATATCACCAAGCGATTTTTTTAATTAGTTAGTATTGTATAAATTTTTAGAATATTCAATCTTTCTTTTTATAGGTTGATAGTTGTTGTGAGATTTAGTTAGTCAATTCCCTCTCCCTCGGAGAGGGGAAAAACAATAATCCTCACTAATCTAAGAGTGGCTGAAGTAAAATAAAAAATTCTTAGTCCACAAGTCAAGGAATCACTTGTCTTCTAACAAACAAGGCGTAAATATTAATTACTCTACTTACTCCTTCTATTTACCTCTATTTACCCCTACTCCTATTTGCCCCAGCGTCTATGTCTGTTATGGAACTCAATAACAGCGTTAGCTAGTGAATCTTTATTGAATTCAGGCCAAAATTGTTGTGTAACAAGGATTTCTGCATATGCAATCTGCCATAATAAATAATTAGAAATTCTTTTTTCGCCACCTGTTCTGATTAATAAGTCAGGGTCCGGCATGTTTGATGTATAAAGAGCTTGTGAAACAGTTTCTTCTGTAATCTCATCAACAGATAGCTCTCCATTTTTAACCTTTTCTGCTATTTTCTTTGTAGCACTAACAATTTCATCTCTTGCGCCATAATTGAAAGCTATTTGAAGATGAACACCTGTATTATTTTTAGTTACGTCTATTGCGTGATATAAAATTTCTTGTAATTTTGGAGCTAGTTTTGTTAAATCTCCAAGGAAAGATATTACAACATTATTCTCATGAAGCTCTCCTAGTTCATTTTTAATAGTATGTCCTAAAAGATTCATTAAGAAATCAACTTCTTCAGGTTTTCTGTTCCAATTTTCGGTAGAGAAAGCATATACTGTTAAATATTTGATACCAAAATCATTACAAGCATATACAGTAGCTTTTAGGGAATCAACACCTTTTTTGTGCCCAACAGCAGATGGTAGACCTTTATTTTTTGCCCATCTTCTATTGCCGTCCATAATTATTGCAACATGTTGCAAATTAGTTTCTGCAATAATATTTTCTACTTCCTGATAGCTAGTTTTATTCGATAAAATTGATGCCATAAATATCCTCAAAAAATATTATAACTTAAACATAAAAATATGATATTATTATTTTATGCTAAAGAAGATAATCAGTAAAATTTCTATTCATTCAATATTGATATTTGTATCATTATTATCAATATTTCCTTTTATTTGGTTGATATCAACATCGTTAAAAGGAGTTAATGAAAATATATTTGCCTACCCGCCAACAATTATTCCTACCGATTTTACTTGGGATAATTATGTAGGTGTTTGGCACAGAGTAAATTTTATCGGTTATTTTATAAACAGCATGGTCGTTGCAGGGTTTACTGTATTATTAAATTTAATATTATCTGCTTTGGCTGCATATCCTTTGGCTAGAATGGAGTTCAATGGTAAAAAAATTGTATTTTTCTCAATCCTTGCAACAATAATGATACCTTTTCAGTCAATAATGCTGCCTGTGTATTTGATAACAATAAAATTAAATCTAATTGATAGTGTAAATAATTTCATGGGATATTTAGGTTTAATTCTACCTTTTGCAGTAAATGCATTTGGTATATTTTTAATGCGTCAAGCATTTATGAAAGTCCCAAGAGAATTAGAAGAAGCTGCAATAATCGATGGTTGCAATGTATTTGAGATGTTTGTAAAAGTCTGTTTGCCATTGGTTAAACCTTCTTTGGCAGTTCTTGCAATATTTACATTTATCGGATCTTGGGGTGAATTTCTTTGGCCTAGTATTGTTTTAACAAAAGATAGTATGTATACATTACCTGTTGGTATAAATAATTTACAAGGTTTATTCAGTTCTAATTGGCGTTTTATTGCAGCTGGTTCAATCCTTGCAACAATCCCTATTGTAATATTCTTTTTGGCAATGCAAAAATATTTTATTTCCGGCGAAAACGATGGTGCAGTAAAAGGATAGTTAACATATCTTAACTAAAAAATGACTTTTAATAAAAAAACATTATAACCATGACGAGGTCATATAAAAGTATGATTTTGCAAAGGAAAGATTGCACAAAATGTTATAATTGACGATAATCTTTCTAGGAAGGACGGTTTGTAAGTGTATAATGCGATGAATCCTGTAGCACCAAGACCATATAATACAAATGGTCAAGGATATAAAAAGGAAGATGGAACTGAGCAAAAGACTCAGGATTCTTTGCAACAAAATGGTGGTCGTGGACAAGGTCAAGGTCAGCAACAAAATCGTCAAGGTGAACCAAAAACTATTGCAAGAGGAAAAGCTTCAGATGTCGCAAAACCTAAAAAGCCTGTTCGTAGGCATTTAGAACCTCGTCCTGTTCCAAGAGGTCAAGAAGTAGAACCTACAGAAAAATCACAACCAAAACCACAACCAGCTCCTGTAATGAGAAAACCACAACCTCATATGCAGCAAGTTCAACAACAACCAGTAAGACCTCAACAATTACCTCCTGCTCAAGCTCCTGTTGCGCAGCAACAAATTTCGCAACCTGCACAAAATCAAAATGATATTCAACCTCAAGTTTATGAAGCAGATGCTCCTGCTCCAGATAGTAGACCATCTGCAGCTGTGAGCAATAAGGTAAATATTGCTCAAATATTAAAAGATTTTAGAAATACTATTTCTGCTATAGGTACTCCTGATATTTTAAGAGAAGAAGTAGAAGATTATTTGCAAGAAATAGAAGTTCATACAAAGGGAGAAGCTCCTTCAATTAATTTTGTTCAAACAAATTTATTGAATGCTGCTTCTATTTTAGACAGATATATTTCAGAAACCTTAAATAAAGAATCTAAAGTTGTAGTAAAATGGTTAGAAGCTTTATTTTTACAAAGAATTAATTATCGCTATAATGATGGTGAAATTAATAAAGCTTTTTTAGTTAAGTTCCCAGAATCAGAAGAAGAAAAGAGAGCTAAAGCAGAAAAAGCTGCTCAAGAAGCTGCTCAAGCTCAAGCTCAAGCAGAAGAACCTATTGTAGAAGACAAACCAGTATCAATTGAGCCAATTCAAGATGTACATACACAATATGAACCTATTCCTCAACCTGTTCAACAACAAAGACATGTTGTTATTGAACAAAATCCAAATGTTACATCTCCAATAAACGATTATGTTCCTAAGCAAATAGAAACTAATCGTCCAAATAAAGTGAAACCTCAAGTTACAATAATACCAGAGGATAATGAATTAAAATCATTATTTATCCAAGCTAAAAAACATGCATTTGCGCATAATCCATCAAAAGCAATGGATATGTTTCATCGTGCCCTAGTAAGAGCTCAGCAAATTAATGATGGGGAAACTCAATCAAAAATTTGTTTAGAAATGGGGAAAATTTATGATGATAATAATTATGTAGTACAAGCATTAAACAGTTATAATCGTTCACTAAAATCTACTACAGATAATAGTATAAAAACACAAGCTCATTATTCAATGGCTCAAATCTATGATGAAGTAAATCAAATAGAGCCAGCATTAAATCATTATTTAACCTCTGTTTCTTATGCTGGTGAAAATGATAATTTAGTTGCTCAATCTACATCATTAACCAAAATTGCAAATATTTTCTTAGATAAATATGATAGAAAAGCGTTTGAATTTTATGATGAAGCAAATGTTTTGATATCACAAACTGATAATTCTAAAACAAAAGGTTATGTTTCAAGCAATATTGCAGATGCATATACAACATTTAATCTTCCAAATAAAGCATTAAAATTTTACGCAAATGCTGTAAAAAATTATACAGATGCTCGTGCAAAAGAAAATGTAGTAGAAAATTATAAAGCAGCAGCAGAATTAATGCTAGAACTTAAAAATCCTGCAAAAGCAAAAGTTTTATTGCGAAAAGCATTAAGTTATTCAGATAAAAATACTGATGTAATTTTGATAGATGAAATTCAAGAAATGCTTAAAGAAATTGCTTAAAATCTAAAATTCTCGTCTATTTGCTTGATGTGTAAATTGTGATATTTATATACAATTTCTCTATATTAGGGTGATTTATACAAGGGATTCCTATAGGAGATTTGTATGGTAAGAAAATCAAATGTCAAAAGAGTAGAACCACAAAAGGCTAATTTGAAAGTCGTTAAAGAAAATGCAGTTAAAACTACTGCATATAATGATATAAACCTTAAAAAGTGGAAAGAGTATGATCATGTAAAAACTGATACTCTTTGGGAATTTTCTTCTCGTTTAAAACAAGGCGGTCATACAAATGAATATCATGGGAATTTTATCCCTCAAATAGCTCAACAATTATATGAAAGATACACAAAGAAGAATGATATTGTGCTAGATTTATTCTTTGGTTCAGGTACTTCTGGGATCGAAGCTATAAATATGGAAAGACGTTGTATTGGTGTTGAATTAAAAGAAGAATTAGCAGAAAAAGTTTCCGAAAAATTTACTCCAAAGCAATTAGTTACTGATGTAAATATTATAAGTGCAGATTCTGCAAGTGAATTAGCGAAAGAAAAAGTTCAAGCAAGGCTTGATATTATGGGAAGAGAAAAAGCTCAATTACTAATTCTTCATCCGCCTTATGATGATATTATTAAATTTTCTGATAGAAAAGAGGATTTATCTAATTGTGGTTCTACAGAAAAGTTTTATGAGTTATTTAAAAAAGTTGCTAAAAATGGTTATGATTTATTAGAAGATGGTCGTTTTGCAGCTTTGATTATTGGTGATAAATATGCTGATTCTCAAATAATTTCTTTAGGTTTTGAGTGTCAAGAAAGAATGAAACAATTAGGGTTTATCCATAAAGCAACAATTGTAAAAGATATGCAAGGAAATGAAAGAGCAAAGGGTAAAACTGCTAATTTATGGCGTTATAGAGCTTTAGCAATGGGATTTAATATATTTAAACACGAATATATTATGATATTCCAAAAAAATGAAAAATTAATGAAGAAGCATTTAAAAGCTTTATAATAGAATTTCAACATTGGTGTAATTAGATTGATTTTGTTATCAATTGATAAATACAATATAAAAAGCCTTGAGAATATCTCAAGGCTTTTATTAATGAATTATAGAAATCTATTATTCAGCATCATCTAAAGCAGCAACGCCAGGTAAAACTTTACCTTCGATGAATTCTAATGAAGCACCGCCACCAGTTGAAACGTGAGTGAAGTCTTCAGCTTTGCAGAATTTTTTAGCTGCAGAAACAGAGTCACCACCCCCAATAACAGAAGTAGCACCATTTTTAGTAGCTTCAACAATAGCTTCAAGAACTGCTTTAGTACCTTCAGCGAATTTAGGATTTTCAAAAGCACCAACAGGACCGTTCATAAGAATAGTTTTTGAAGATTTCAATACTTCAGCAAAAGCTTTTCTAGAATCAGGGCCAGCATCAACGCCTTCAAATCCATCAGGAATTTCGTTGATTGCAACAAATTTGTTTTCGCCATTTCCAGAGAAATCATTAGTAGCAAGAACATCTGTTGCCATAACTAATTTAACGCCTTTTTCAGCAGCTTTCTTTTCGATAGCTTTAGCAACTTCTAATTGGTCATCTTCGCAAATAGAGTTACCGATTTTACCACCGTTAGCTTTAACGAATGTGTAAGCCATACCACCACCGATAATTAGGTTATCAACTTTATCGATTAAGTTTTCTAAAACACCAATTTTAGAAGAAACTTTAGCGCCACCAACAACAGCTGTGAATGGTCTTGTAGGGTTATCAAGAGCTTGAGATAAGCATCTTAATTCTTTTTCCATTAAAAGACCTGATACAGCAGGTTTAACTAATTTAGCTACTTTAGCAGTAGAAGTGTGATTTCTGTGAGCAGCACCGAAAGCATCGTTTACATAGAAATCACCAAGTTTTGCTAATTCTTCAGCAAAAGTCATATCATCATCTTTTGCTTCTTCAGCTTTGTAGTAACGAATATTTTCTAATAAAGCAATTTGACCATCTTGTAATTTTTCAACAAATGGAGCAGCTTCTTCAACTGATGGAATGAAAACGATTTCTTCACCAAAAACTTTTGCCATATATTTAGCAACAGGTTCAAGTGAGAATTCAGGTTTTCTTTCTCCTTTTGGTCTTCCTAAGTGAGCCATAAGAATAATTTTAGCTCCTTTTTCTTTCAAGTAATTTACAGTTGGAACAATTGCTTGAATACGTGTATCATCTGTAACATTTTTGTTTTCATCTAAAGGTACGTTAATATCAACTCTGATAAGAGCTCTTTTACCTTTAATGTCGCCTAAATCTTTAATTGATTTTTTCATAATGTGCGTTCCCTTTCTTAACAGTACGAACATCTGGATTATAGTAAAAACAAGGGTTAATTACAAGGGGTGAGGTAAATGGAAAATGGGTGAAGTCTTTTAAATTTATAACATCTAAATAGCAAATTATATATTTAGGAGTGTTATATCAACTATAGGTGTATAAAAGTGAGTTTATTAATAGGATTATCATCGGGCAATATACAAGAAAATAAAACTTCTTCACGAGATATAAAACGTTCAATTTTAGGAGCCGGACTTGGGCTTTGTGCATTTAAACCTATTGCCAAAGGGACTCATAAGTTATTTTTAGTTCCTTATAAAAAGCTATATAATTCAAAGTCTATGGAAAAATATAAAACGGAATATAATAATGTAGTGGATATTGTCTTAAAATCTTCAAAGTTAGAATCTACCGGTCTAAAGATTTTTGATATTAATGAAAATAACTTAGAAGAAGTAAGTAAAGCTTATTTTGATAATCTTCCAAAAGGTTTTAAGCAAAGGATAAAAAATAATCCTCGATTACAAAAAAGTTTCAATAAAAACTTGCAGAATGTAGCAAAAGGTAATTATGCATTTTATATGAATATAGCAAATTCCATTTGTTTAAATAAAGATAAACGTTACTTATCAGTATTTCATGAAATGGGGCATGCATATAATAACAATATAAGTTCCTTAGGTAAGTTATTGGATAAATTAAGAAAACAAAATAGAAAAGTAGTAAAGCAAATAACTCAAATAATGACATTAGGGATTATATTAATAGATAAGCGGAAAAAAGATGATAAGCCAAAGAATAATTTAGATAAAGAATTCCAAAAAATAAGGAATAATGCAGGGTTAATAGCTTTTGTTGCAGGTATGCCAGTAATAGCAGAAGAAGGTTTAGCAAGTATAAACGCAGCAAGATTAACGAAACCATATATTTCTAAAGGCGCATATAAAATGTTAAATAAATATAATTTCAGAGCTTGGTTGACATATTTAGGTGGTTATACAGCCAATGCAGTTGCATTGGCATCAATGCGTGGAATAAAGGATTTTATAGTAGATAGAAAAAATAAACAATAACTTCTTGACAATTAAGTTTGATAGCATATTATTAAATAGTAACCCAATATATTGGGGCGTCGCCAAGTGGTAAGGCAGCTGGTTTTGGTCCAGCCATCTCGGAGGTTCGAATCCTTCCGCCCCAGATTTTAAAAGACTTTCGCAAGAAAGTCTTTTTTAGTATGTGAAAAATAAATTGGAAGGTTTCGAACCGGAGAAGGAGGTTCGAATCGCGCGAGGGAGCTGAGGCTGAAGAGTTTTGCGAGAGATGAAATCTTGAAGCATAACTCGAAATGCCGTTAAACGCGACCGAGCAAGAGCTTCCGCCCCAGATTTTAAAAGACTTTTGCAAGAAAGTCTTTTTTAGTATGTAACTTATTTTGATGTGTATTACATAACAAAATTTTTTTTCACGATTTTTAAATTAGTATGCAAGTTTTATTAACTCCGAAATATAATACTCAATTTAATTTGTGTAATAATAACTCACGAAATAACTTTGGTCTTAGATTAAAGACTCAGTTAACATCGGATGTTGTATCTTTTAAGGGTAAAAAGGATTTATTAGAACTTTCAAAGAGAGATATTTTTAGTTCGATTGATAAATCATTAAAAAATGAGGCTAATTTTTTAGGACAAGGCTGTGAGGGAAAAGTTTATAAAATAGAAGATAGTGAATATTGTGTAAAAATTCCTTCTAATAAGTTATTTTCAAAGAAGATTAATTACAAATCGGATTTTACAAAAGAAGTTTCAGAAAAAGATAAGATTAATCATATAGTTGCAAGATTAGGTGATGGGGCTGTTATTATGAAAAGAATAGAAGGGACTCCTGTTTGGCAATTTAATATGGATGAACAAACAGCAAGAGAAGTTTCTGAGTCTGTATCAAATTTCCCAGTATCCTCTTATCAAAGCTTTTTTAAACAAATTTCTCATGCACATAATAATGGAATGATGTTTGACCCATTTAGTCATAATGTAATTGTTGATAAAAACAATAAAACCATTACAGCAATTGATTTTATTGATAATTCTGGTCTAGTTTTTGAAGAGTTAAATCCATTACAGTTAATGTATATAACTATGACAAACAAGTATTCAACATCAACACATAAGGAAAAAATTGCAAAAAATATTTTAAAAGCAACATTAGAAGAATTTAAACCTTCTCATGAGCCTTGTTTAGAATTTGGTCAATTTGACTTTAATTCTTATTTAAAGATGTTAGATTCGCAAAAAGTACTTAAATATAATAATCAAATGGATAAAAAATTATCTAAGTTACTTGATGTGAAATATTTAGAATTCTTAGGTGAAAATAAAAAGGAAGAGTTATCAGCTTTATTAGCTGATATCAATGATATGATTAATTTTTAGAAAAAAGAAGCCCTATTATTGGGCTTCTTTTATTATAGATTGTTCATTATATCTTGAGTTATAAGTTCTTTTGTTAAGTGGTATCTTTGATAAAGTTCTTTAAGTGGGACTCTATCTGTAAATTCTTTTTTAGCTCCAAAGTTTAGAACTTTCATATCAGAATTTGAATAAAATCTTGAGATTTTTTCTCCAAATCCACCATCAAGACAACCATCTTCTAAAGTGATTATAAGTTTATGGTTTTGTTTAAGTTCGTTTAATAACTTTTTATCAACTCCTGTTAAATAGCAAGGATTGATTAAGGTTGCATTTATTCCTTGTTTTTTGAGTTCTTCTTTTACTTCTTTACCTAGACTAAAGAAATTTCCAGCAGCAATTATTGCTACTTTATCACCTTTTTCAATTACTTTGAATTTATTCAAAATAGAATAATCTGTTTTATCTTTTACTCCTGTTGAAACTAAATCCCCAGTTGGTACTCTTATTGCAACAGGGTATTTTGTTTGATTAACAGACCAATCAAGCATTGCTAAGTATTCTTCTTTATTAGTTGGTGATAAATAAACAATATTTGGAATATTGCTGATTAAAGGAATATCAAAAATTCCTAAATGAGTCATATCGGTATCAGTTATTCCTGCTCTATAAACAAGAATTGTTGCAGGTGAATTATTTAATGCTAAATCTTGCGATAATTGATCGTATGCCCTTTGAATAAATGAACTTGCAACGCAGAGGATAGGTTTGCCTCCATTTGTTGCAATTCCTGATGCGTAGGCTACTGAATGTTGTTCAGCAATTCCTACATCTACGTATCGGTCTCCTAATTTAGCTCTAAATTCAGGTGTGAAGTTGAAACTTCCAGGAGTTGCAGGGTTTATTGCGATAACTGATTTATTTTTAAGAATATAATCTGTTGTTATTGAGTTATATGTTTCTTTATTTTCTGTCTTTTTCTTGTCCATAAAACCTGCTAATTGCCAATGATACATTTCTTTGTTTTCTTCTGCAGGTTTATAGCCTTTACCTTTTAGAGTATGAATATGAACAACTGTTGGCTTGTTTGTGTTTTTAACTTTTTGGAATGCTTTAATTAATTCGTTAATATTATTGCCTTCTTCAACATAATAGTAATCATATCCAAGTGCTTTGAATATGTTGTTTTGAGCTTGTCCTTTTGTTGCTCTAAGTTCTCTTAGGTTTTTGTATAATCCACCTTGATTTTCAGCGATAGACATTTCATTATCGTTTACAATGATAATAAAATTACTATTTAAAACGGCTGCATTATTAAGTCCTTCGTATGCTTCTCCACCTGATAGAGAACCATCTCCAATAAGTGCGATTACATTATACTTATCACCTTTTATATCTCTAGCTTTTGCCATTCCTGTTGCAAGGCTAATAGATGTAGAAGTGTGACCTAAAATAAAATGGTCGTGTTTACTTTCTTTTGGATTTGAGTATCCTGAGATTTCTGGGTGATTAATCGGGTCCGTAAAAGCTTCTTTTCTTCCTGTAAGCATTTTGTGCGGATATGTTTGGTGAGAAACATCAAACACAAATTTATCTTGTGGAGAATTGAACACATAGTGCATTGCAATAGTTGCTTCTACTATTCCTAAATCCGGTCCTAAGTGACCTCCAACTTTGTTCACTCTGTTTAGTATTCCTTCTCGGATATCTTGAGCTAATGATTCCATTTGTTTGTTTGATAATTTTTTTAAATCCTGTGGAAAATTTATTTTATCAAGTGTATTAGCAAAGCTATTTTGTGCAAACATTAATGTTATTAATATTGCAAAAATCTTTTTAAGCATTTTTTAAACCCTCTCTATATATCTGATAATTTCTTAAATCTCTAAAGTTCCAGTTTATATTTCTTTTAACTATTTTAGCAGGGTTGCCTGCAATTACAACATTTGTTTCATCGAATTTTTTAGTAACAATTGAACCCCAGCCTACGATACTATCTGCTGAAATTTTTGTATTTTTTCCTATTTTAACGTCTTTCCCTACCCAAACATGGTTTCCGATTTCAATACTTTCACTAAAGTTTAGAGGGTTTCCTTCCAAATCTGTTACTGTGTGGACATCAGTGCACCATACATCAATTCCCCAAGAGAACATACAGTCATTTCCTATAGAAATTGAGGTGTTACTGTCTTGTAAAAATAATCTAACCCCACAAAATATAGTGTTATCTCCGATATCTATTTTGCAGTTATTGGCATAACGGTTAACTCCTGGGTCAACTGTATCTTCCGGAGGGTTTCCAACGTTAATCATTAGTCCTGTTAGGCCTATTGATTCATTTACAGGGAACAGTAATTTACCAAGGTTTATTGAGTTGTTGTTTCCAAAAACATAAATATTTAAACCCTTTAATTTATCAAACTTTTCTTCGCTGTCTGTTTTAATTCTTACAGTATTGTTTTCTCCTGTTAAATGAATAAATTCTACGTTATTTTTAACAATTTCTTCGTTGTTTGGTAGTTCTAAAATAATTTTATTTGTCATAATATTCTCCTTTATAAATAAAATTATAAAACTTGATAGTTACTCTCAGTCAATATATTAGTTATAAAAAATAGTTCTATTAACTATGTTTATATTATTTTTATTTTTTACTATTTGGTGGTAAGGAGAAAAATTATATGAATATGTTTTGTTTTCAATGTGAGCAGACAGCTCATGGTAAGGGGTGTATGGTTCAAGGTGTTTGTGGGAAAAAGGCTGATACTGCGAATTTACAAGATGAATTAACAAGCGCGTTAATTGAGATGGCAAATTGTGCAGAGAAAAATGGTGTCCATACTGAGATTTTGATAAATGGTTTATTTATAACCATTACAAATGTTAATTTTGATGATGAATCTATCAAAAAATTTACAGAAAAAGTCAAACGCCATATTAATTGTGATTCTAATTTTGATATCAAAGCAGTATGGGATTGTGATGAAGATGTGAGAAGTTTAAAATCATTGATATTGTTTGGTTTAAAAGGAATGGCTGCGTATGCTCATCATGCCAGAGTTTTAGGATATAAAGATACTGATGTGGATAATTTCTTTTATGAGGGTTTGCAAGCAATATCTAAAAATTATTCCATAGATGAATTGTTGCCTTTAGTATTAAAGACAGGTGAAATAAATCTAAAATGTATGGAACTTTTGGATAAAGCGAATACAGAAACTTATGGGACTCCCGAACCAAGAAAAGTTACAACAAATATTAAAAAAGGACCTTTTATTATTGTGACAGGTCATGATTTGAAGGACTTGGAACTATTATTAGAACAAACAAAGGATAAGGGTATAAATATTTATACTCATGGTGAAATGTTACCTTGTCATAGTTACCCAAAATTAAATAAATATCCTCATTTGAAAGGGAATTTTGGTACAGCTTGGCAAAACCAACAAAAAGAATTTGCAGATGTTCCTGCTCCAATTCTGTTTACAACAAATTGTATCATGCCGGTAAAGGATAGTTATAAAGATAGAGTATTTACAACATCTGTTGTTGGTTATCCTGAGATTGTGCATATAGGTGATAATAAAGACTTTACTCCTGTAATTGAAAAAGCATTAGAACTTGGTGGATATAAAGAAGATACAAAAATGACAGGTATTAATGGGGGACATGTTTTAACTGTCGGTTTCGGTCATAATACGGTTTTATCAGTAGCAGATAAAGTTATAGAATCAGTTAAATCAGGAGATATAAAACATATTTTCTTAGTAGGTGGTTGTGATGGTGCAAGACCGGGTAGAAATTATTATACTGATTTTGTAAAACTAACTCCTAAAGACACATTAGTCTTAACATTGGCTTGTGGTAAATATCGATTTAATGATTTGGACTTAGGAGAAATTAATGGTATTCCAAGATTATTGGATATGGGACAGTGTAATGATGCATATTCTGCAATAAAAGTTGCGGTAGAATTATCAAAAGCATTTAATTGCTCAGTAAACGAATTACCATTGTCTCTTGTATTATCTTGGTATGAGCAAAAGGCTGTTTGCATATTGTTGACTCTTTTATATTTAGGAATAGAAAATATTCGCTTAGGTCCAACATTACCTGCATTTGTTTCAGAAAATGTCTTGCATATTTTGGTTGATAAATATAAAATAAAACCAATAACAACAGCCGAAGCTGATATGAAGGAAATATTAGGGAATGAGTGGAATAATTAATTTAAAAGATATTGAATATCAAGATAATATAAACAAGAAATTAGTATTTGATAATGAGCAGAGTTCTTTAACTCTGCTCTCTTTTAGGGCTGGAGTAGAGAGAAGTCTGCATTGTGATGAAAAAGATGAAGTTGCACAGATAATAGAAGGTGTTGCAGATGTAACTGTCGGTGAAAAAGTTTATCGTCTAAAAGCAGGAGAAATGATTATAATGCCTGCAAGGATTTTACATGGTCTGAAAGCTATTGAAAATACAAAAATGTTACTCCTTCGTCCAAAACATACTCATAACTAGCAAAAAATAATTTTACAGTTTTTTATTCTTCATATTAGATATTTATGGAGAAAACAATGGATATAAATAATTCTTCTAATTGCCATTTTGGTTCTTTTAAGAAAATAGTTGGTACTAGTTGGCAAATTGATAAAATTCGTAATCGTGTTCCTAAAAGATATTTAACAATAGCAGTAAAGAAGAAACCTGATAAGACTTCATTATATTTATTTTCAGGTAAACATTTTAATAAATTAATTAAGGTTGCAAAGAAAAATTGTAATTTTATTGAGATTCGTCAAAATGTTGAAAAATTTATGAAAGAGACACCAAAGAAACTTTCATATGAAAAGGCGACAAAAAAGTTAGAAAAAGGGAAATTATAATCTTTTTATTTTTGAATGAATAAATTTAATCAATTCACCTAAATAAGTAGTTGCAATAATTCCTATTACAAAATAAAAATAAGTCGATTTCATTGGACAATAAAACCAATAAATATCTGAATTGTTTTTAATATCAAAAGGGATACCTTTTATCGCTAATATTGAATAAGTTATTAGGTTAAATACTAATAAATGATTTGCCATAATATGATAAGTATTCTGTCCTATTTTATGCAAGAAATTCCAATTTTTAATATGTTCATATACAAGATTAATTATAAATAAGCTTATCCAAATTCCTGTTAAGCTTGTAATAATTGGAACTATCCAATTGTCAAATTGCCCCCATACTAAAATATAACTTAGTCCTATTCCATCCATTGGTGTATAGTCAGCATTTGTTAACCAAAGTAGGCTTTGTAGTCCTATTACAGAAAAGAAAATTTGAGGAGAGAATATGTTATATTTTCCTTCTATTTTTGTTGTATAAATATGTCCTAAGTGTATGAATAATAATGAGAACATTGTTCTTAAAAGATATAAAATATAAAGGTTTTGATTAAAACTTTCAAGTTGTATAGCTAATAATGCTAAAACAAAATAGAAAATTGTATTAAGTTTAGTTTTATTCAAAACTTTATAAGCAATTAAAGATGTAAATAATTGAGGAACAAACCATAATGGAGAGGTTAAATCAATTTGGTGACCTGTTAAAAATGGGATTAGTAATTCATTTTTTAATGTAATTGGCATTCCCCAAAATTTACCAACAATTGGAGTTATTAAGATAGTTATTCCAAGATATATTATGGAATAAATTATGTATGGTTTCATAAGACTATTGAATCTGCGTTTTACAAATTCAATAAATGAATAATTTTCTTTAAATAACATTCCTGCTATAAAGAAAAATAATACAACTTGAAACGAATATGGTGGAAACATTGGAATAAGAGAAAATTCCAAATGCCCAGAAATAACAATTAATATAGCAAGTGCTTTTAAAAGATTAATTTTATTATTAAAATTTTCCATAATAATTACTCCGGAACATTCATAATTATATGCAGAAAATTTTATTTTTAAATCAATTTAATCTCCAAATTTCAAAGTTTAGATAGAAGGCGAACAATACCCAAAAGAGATATGGTATGAGTAAGTATGCTGATAGTTTAGAATATTTATAAAAACATTTTATTGTTTTATAAATAAAATAAACTAATAATCCACATATTATAAGAGCTAGTTTTATATTTTTGTTAATGAAAAATGTAGGACTCCATAATAAGTTAAAAAATAATTGTAATCCCCAAAAAGTAAGCGGAGTTAGTTTATTTTTTAAATCACCTGTTCTAAGGAATAATATTAGTGATATTAAAATAGTAATATATAAAAATATCCATACAGGAGCAAAAATCCAATCAGGTGGACTTAATAACGGTTGATTTAAACTATGATACCAATCCATATTTTGCATACAAATATTATGATTTAATATTTCTATTATTTTATCCCCTCATTAGTTAACCAATCGATTAGTGGCTTTTTTTCTCCAAATTTGATATTAAATCCTCTTTCAAAATCTTCACTTGTTAATAAATTATGATTAATATTAAATGCAAGAGGTTTGTTTTTAGGGTTGATTTTGTTTACTTTATCTTCTGATATTTCATTGTTATCCATTACATTTGAATAATTTAATCTTTCGTAACAACAAAAAGGTGTTTTAATAATATTGTTATCAGCATTTTCCATAAGTCCAAATGTTCTACATACAATACCTCTATAATTATATACAGAGCATTCATTATTGATTAAAAACGGACATTCATATCTGAACAAATCTTCTTTAGATTTAATTTTGTCTTCTTTAATTTTATCAACTTTTTGAGAGATTATATCTCTAGTTTCTTTATCTAGTTGAAGGTAGCCTTTTAATAGATATTGAAGCTCAAGAAAAGAATAAGGGAATTGAGCATTTTTGCAGCACTTGGCACATCCTTTTTTACAAAAAATATAATCTTTTTGCGAATTAAAAAATCCTTCCAATTTATTATTTAAATATTCTAAAAAAACAATATAATTTTGAATCATATAATAATTATCATACAAAAAAATAAAACAGGGCAGGTGTGTAGGCTGCCCTGTCCTTCAAATTAAAGGATTATTCTGGCCTAATCTTTTTCAATATGTAATAGTTCTTCTTAACACATAAAATATAATGGTTTTTGAATTATATATTATTTTTTGATTATTGGGAATAGTTTCTCGAAAAATTGAAATAAATTGTTACAAAAATCACTATTAAGTGTAAAAGCTACATTTAAAGCGACATCCAAAGTAATTAATTTTTATATTCAAATGGCATACAACACCATTTTTTATCATGTATTCATTAACGTTTATGTTGTTGATATAGAGAATTCCTACATTTCTATTGTACCTATTATCTACATCGGTAAATTTTACAGTAACATTGTTTTGATTTTGTAATAGGTTAGTTAGAATAGTTTTTGATTCTTTTCCTTTTTCTACGACTTCTTCTATTGTTATTTTATTGAGGTATGCTTGTTTATATGCTCTATCTCTTTTAGATGTTTCGTAACAATCGATGCCTGATAGTCTTATACTGATTTCTTTTCCGTTTATTATTCCTTTTACGGTATCACCGTCAGTTATTTTGGTTATTTTTATATTATCAAGACAAACTTTTGAACAAACAATTTCACAAGAGGTGAATATTATAAGCATTAAAATGAGAAAATTTTTCATAATTATAATAATCTGAAAAATGTAGTAGGGTGTCTATTGCTCAGTTGACTATTTTTTATACTGCAATATATTTTAGTTTGACTGCTTTTACAACAGTTTCTACAAGAGTATCTGTTTTTAGTTTCTGTTGAATGTTTTTGATAGTTTTCAAATATTTCCAACGAGTAATTTCTAAACCTTTTATAATATCTTTTTGTTTTGCTCCAAGAGCTAATAAAGAGAGGATGTTATCTTCTAAATTTGTAAGTACAATATCTTCCATTTTTATTTCCTTTATGTATAAAAAGTAGTAAATTGTATAAAATATGATAATTCATGAGTATTTTACTCAGTAAAAATCATAAATCAAGTAGTTATTCTCTTTATGTGCATTAGTATTTTTTATGGATGATGTTACATTGTATTTATGTCAAAAATAAAGAAAATGTTTGGGAATAGAATAAAAGAATTACGAGTTGATAAAAATTTGACTCAAGAAACTTTGGCTGAAATTGCTGGATTAGACCAAAGAACAATAAGCCATAGTGAAAATGGACATTCAATGTCTATGAAAACGTTACAATTATTGATAGATTCTTTAGGAGTTTCTGAAGAGGAATTTTTTCAATTAAAAACAATTTTAGATAAATCTGATGATGAAATAAAAGCAGAATTATTCAGTATAATCCCAAATCTTAGCAGTAGTGATTTGAGAAGATTGTATAAAATTGTTAAAGCATTAGATGACTAATTTTATATTATAATTGTTTTATGAAAATAGTATTTGCAACAGGAAATCCTCATAAATTACAAGAGGTTAATGATATAGTTAAAGGTTCAGGCATTGAATTTGTTTTGCCTAATGAAGGTTTTAATCCTATAGAAAATGGCTCAACCTTTGAAGAAAATTCTTTAATCAAAGCAAAAGAAGCATATCGAGTTTCCGGCATGATGTGTTTAGCCGATGATACAGGATTATGCGTAGATGCACTCGATGGTGCTCCAGGGCTATATTCTGCAAGGTATGCAGGAAGCCAAAAAGAAAAAATTGAAAAACTTTTAGGGGAGCTTAAAGGTGTTGAAAATCGCTCTGCTAAGTTTGTTTGTTGTATGACTCTATTGAATGATAAAGGCGAAATGATTTATCAGACAACAGGGGTTTGCAATGGCTCAATTATAAAAGAAGCAAAAGGGATTAATGGATTTGGGTATGATCCAATATTTGAAGTTGCTGGCATGGGCTGTACAATGGCTGAGATGAGCGAAGCAGAAAAAAATAAAATCTCACATCGTGCTAATGCATTGGGTGATGTAATAAATTATCTGGAATCTCTTTAGCTTTTTTAGCTGCAAGCATTCTGCTTGTTTTTAACATAAAGATTAGTGGAATAATCATTATTGCTAAAAATGCGATAAGTAAAAATACATCATAAAAAGCACATAATTTAGCTTGCCCTAACATTTCTCTATACATAGCACCATACGCTTTTTTATTTGCATACACAGGCGCATAATATGTCATAAATTTATGTTGAAGGTTGGATAAATGAATTCTAAACATTGGATTATGCCAACTTAAATGTTCAACAAGATAATTTTGATGAACTTGTGAAACCCTTGTAATGAATGTAGATGCCATAGCAGTTGATATTGCTGTTATTATATTTTTGAATAAAGCATGTAATGATGCTGCATCAACTCTTTTATCTCCCGGTAAAGTTAAAAACGATAATGCCGTAATAGGTACAAATGCTGCAGAAACCCCAACGCATAATAGTAAATTAGGAATTATAATTGCGCTCAATGATGCTGTTGTACTTAATTGACTCATCCACAAAAGGGAAGCAGCCATAATAGTAAATCCTGTAGCTGTTAAAAGTCTAGCTTCTATGTATCTTGATAATTCCCCAAATACAATTAAACCAATAAAACAAACAATCGCTCTTGGAAACATTGCAAAACCAGCCATAGAAGGGCTATAACCTAATAAAGCTCTTACAAACATCGGAATGAGTAAAAGAGTAGAATATAGAATCATATTAATAAAAGAACTAATCGTTGTTCCGTATAAGAAGTTTCTATCTTTAAACACTCTGATATCAATTACAGGGTTGTTAAATTCAAGTTCCCATACATAGAAGAAAACAAAAGAACAAACACTAATCCCAGTAAGCCAACAAACCCAAGTTGTATCAAACCAATTAAATTGTTCACCTTTATCAAGAACTATTTGCATACATCCCATTGCTAAACAAATTGCACTAAAACCAACAATATCAAAAGGTTTTCTTTCTTCTTTTGGAATAGGTTTTGTGTTAGGTAGTAAAAATTTGATAAGTATAATAGATAAAATACATAATGGAATATTTATAATAAATACCCACTTCCAAGAGAAGTTATCTGTTAAATATCCACCCATATAAGGTCCTGCAAGAGGAGAAAACATTGCCGCAACTCCAAATAGCCCCATTGCGACCCCGCGTTGTTCAGGAGGAAATGCTTCAAGTAGTATCGCTTGGCATATCGGTAAAATACTACCACTTCCAATCCCTTGGACAAGTCTTGCAAGAATTAACATATGCAAATCTTTTGCAAGGACACAAAATAAACAACCTAAAGTAAAGACTATAATACAATAAATTAAATATTGTTTTTGTCCAAACATATTAACAAGATATGTTGTTACAGGTAACATTACACCACCTGCAATGATGTAACAAGTTACAACAGTATTAGCTTCATATTGTGTTGCACCAAAATATCCTGCAATATCTGGTTGGCAAACATTTGTTGCTGAACTTGCCGCTAGAGCTAAAAAAGCTGGTAATAATGCTACAAGTGCAATAATATATGGATTAAGCTTCTTTTGTGCAGTTTCCATAATTATTTAACCTTAACTTTTGGAACAACTGACATTCCTGGCACAATATTGTATTTAGAAATATCTTCTTCAAATACGATTTTTACAGGGACACGTTGAACAATTTTTACATAACTTCCAACTGCATTTTCAGGCGGGAATAAACTTGATTTAGCACCTGTTGCTCTTTGTATACTTTCAATTCTTCCTTTAAATCTTTTGCTTGGGTATGTATCAATTTTTATTGACACAGGTTGGCCCGGATTCATATGTGTTAATTGAATTTCTTTGAAGTTTGCAACAACCCAAACTTTTTTAGGTACAATTTGCATTAGTGGTTGACCAATTTGGACATAGTTCCCTTTTTCAACGCTTCTTGCTGAAACTTTGCCAGCTTGAGGCGCATATATCTTTGTATATGATAAATCAAGTTTTGCTTGTTCAACTTCAGCTTCTAATCTTTGAATCTCTGCTTCAACTGCATCAATTTTTGCTTGATGAGATTCAAGAGCTGATTTTAATGATTTTGTTTTTTCAGTTGCTCCCTTGTAATTAGCCTGTGCAACTGTCAAATGGGTTTTGCTGTTATCATATTCTTGTTTTGATGCAATACCGGATTTGTACATTTCATTATATCTTTTGTAGTCTTTTTGAGCAAAATCTAATTTCGAGCTTGTTGAAGTTATATCTTCATAAGATTCTTTCAAATTAGAACTTTTCATTTCTACGTCTTTTTGTGAAACTTTTAACTGAGCTTTAGCTTCTGCTAACTTTGCTTCTGCTTGATGAAGTTTTACTTCATAATCATTTGGGTCAATCTCTAAAAGTAAATCCCCTTCTTTTACATCATAGTTATCGTCTACAAGTAGTTTAACAACAGGCCCTGATACACGAGGAGCTACTGAAATTAATCTACCTTCAACAAATGCATCATCTGTTGACTGATAGAATGTTGAGTGAATAGCAGCAAAAATACCTAACAAAAATAGAAATATTGCTAAAATTGCAGGTACGAAAACTCGTTTTTTTGCATATTCGGGTCTATCATTATTTTCTTCATTTTTATTTTGTTCTTCTTGTGTATTATTTTTTTTATTTTCGGCTTCATCTTTCATAATTATTACCTCTAAGATTGAATTTTTACATATTTTTCAAGATTAGTTTTTATTTTAAAAAGTGTTTTTAAGCACGCATCAACTTCTTCAGAAGAAACTCCTTCTAAGCTGCTTGCCCATAATTCAAGAATTGTTGGAAGGACCTTCTCATACATTTTTCTACCTTTATCTGTAATAAAAATTTTGTGTATTTTTCTTTTATTAACATCAGGTTTTTTAGTGATAAGTTCCATGTTTTCTAGAATTTTAAGAATTCTTGTTATATTAGGTCTATCTTTAACAGTTATTGTTGCAATTTGTCTTTGGTACATTCCATCATTCTCAATAAGAGCTGATAAAATAGTGAACTGTTCTGGGGTAATTTCAAAATTATTAGCAGCAAATTTTTGAATAGCAAGAGTTCTTGTTAATTTCCCTGCCATTACAAGTCTTACTCCAATTTTACTTTTTAATACTTCTGCTAAATCCATTATAAACCTATCCTTGTGTTATCATCATAACACAAAGAAAAAACAAAAATCAATTAAATAAAAAAGGAACAAATAAATATTTATTTGTTCCTTAAATTTTATTTTATTATTTGATAATTAAATTTTATTTCCTTTGAACATTTCTTTTATTCCGTCAACTGAACTCAAGATTCCTGTTGCTTCATAAGGCATATATACAACCTTATTATCTTTACCAGATGTAATACTTTCCATTGTTTCTAAGTATTTCATTGCGATTAGGTATTTGTCAGGTTGTCCTTTGTCTGCTAATGCATCAATGATTTTTTGAATAGCTTGTTTTTCACCATCAGCTTCTAATATTCTTGCTTGCGCAATACCATCTGCTCTTAAGATTGATGCTTGTTTATCACCTTCTGCTTTATTAATAGCAGCTTCCTTTTCACCTTCAGCTTTTAAGATTGCAGCTTTTTTAAGCCCTTCTGCTTCTAATATTGCAGCACGTCTATCACGTTCTGCTTTCATTTGTTTTTCCATTGCGGTTTGAATATCAACAGGTGGGATAATATCTTGAAGTTCTACTCTATTAACTTTTACTCCCCATTTGTTTGTTGCTTCATCTAGGATTGCTCTTAACTCTTGATTAATTTTATCTCTTGAAACTAATGTTTCATCTAAGTCAATTTGACCTACTAAGTTTCTTAATGTTGTTTGAGTTAATTTTTCAATAGCTTCAGGTAGGTTTTGGATTTCATAAACTGCTGATTTAGGGTCAACAATTTGGAAATATAATAGTGCATTTATGCTTATTGAAACGTTGTCTTTTGTAATAACATTTTGTCTAGGGAAATCATAAACAGTTTCTCTTAAATCAATTCTTTCTTTTTCTTTTACATAAGAATAAGTTTTTCCATCAATACTTTTTTGTGTAACTTTCCAAGCAATTGGTCTTGGTGTTTCAAGGATTGGGAATATAAGATTTAATCCTGATTCTAAAACTCTTTCAAATTTCCCGAGTCTTTCAATAATTACAACTTCTGCTTGTTTAACAATAATTACACCTTTTGATACAAAAATAATCGCAGCTGCAATTAATAATACAGTTACTAAAAACATAATTTAATTCCTTTCAACAAACATAATAAGACTATCGTATTTAACGATTTTAACATTTTCACCAACAGGGATTTCATTATTATCAAGGATTCTAGCTTCCCATCTTTCATCATAAATAGAAATCGCACCTGATGTTTGAGTAATAGTTTCAATAACTTTTGCAGTTTTACCGATATATTTGTTTTCCATGCCGGTAGTTTGTGACTTTGAAGTTTTTCTATTCATAAGCATAGGTCTTAAAAATAAAAGTAATACTAAAGCTAAAATAACAAAAAACAGCATAAGAAAATTAATATTAAGTACAAATATAGAAGCGATTGCAGTAATAAAAGCTGCAATCGCAAAATTTAGAAAAAACATTACAGGCGTGAACATCTCAAGAACGAGAAATGCTAACCCTATAATAACTAATAATTGCCATATAACCATAAAAATACCTTAATATTGGTTGTGAATAAAAACAACGGTTAACTATTTATTGATAAGTTCGTTAATATCGTTAACCATTTCGTCAGGATCAAATCCGTGAACTTTAGCACCTGCTTCTAAATTTTCGAAACGAGCTGCAGCACAACCAATACAACCTAATCCGTATTTAGCAAAAACTTCTAAACTTTCAGGATATTGTTGAACTATATCCATAATTCCCATTTCTTTTGTAACTTTCTTTTCCATAATTTGCTCCTTATATTGATGAAATTTTTATTATTTTTTTATCAAAAAATTGACAAAACAAAAAATATCATTAAATAAATTGTACAACAAAAAGAGAGGTTTTGAAAGATGGGTTTTATTAAAAATTTATTTAACAATGAGTCAACAGTTATCGGCTTATGTGACTTAAGAAGAAAACAAACGGAAAATATTGTTTATGAAACAAAAGCTTATGTCTTAAATCAATTATTTATGAATACTCCTGAAAATAATATTTTACTTCAAAGAGGTTTTTAGAACATACATCTCATATTCTTAATATACATATTCAATCCTAACGGACATCAAGCGGGAAAACAATGAAGGTTAACATTTAAACAGGTTATTAAAGGTTTTATCCCGCTTGTTTGTCTATTAGAAAACTTGAGATTTAGCCAATTTTGTTAAGCTTTGCACCTGCGTTTTTTACAACGCCTGTTAATGGATTTTGAGGTGTTGTAACTGTTGTTGGAGCTGCTGGTTGAGGTGCTTCTTTAACAACATTTTTAAGCTGTTTAAGATTAGGTGCTTTTGCTTTAAAGTTTACTCCTACTGCTTTTACTGCCATAATAAATCTCCTATTTAACTACACACTAACTTTTTAAAAAAGTTGTGTTTATAATAGTGTTTTTTTCTGTGTTTGTCAAAAAACTGTAACATTTTTTAATAATAAGTGTATAAATTACAATTTTATATATATTGGATGATACGTAAGTTGGATTTTGTCAGGGCAAATTTCCTTGTATTTGTTTTCAAAATTTATTAAATCAGATTTTGTCCAATGTTTTGATTTAATTGAGTTTACTCCTGTTAATTTTAAGTGTTTTAGAACATCTTTAGCCGAATTAAATTCTAATGTAAGTTTTTCTTCTTTGATTTCAAAGGGGTTAAATATATTTTTTAGATTTTCTAACGAATAATAATTTAAACCTACATTTGTTATGTCTGTTATTTCTTTTAAATTATCTTCTCCAAATGTTGAAAATATAAGTTCTCCATTTGGAGTTAGTTGTTTTTTGAGTTTTTCAATAAATGGTTCTAAATTTTCTATCCATTGAAAAGTCGCATTTGAAATTATTAAATCGTATTTTTCTTTGAATTCAAATTCTTCTATATCTGATGGAATAAAATTTATTTTATCTGAAATTTTTCTTATATATGATTCACATTCAAATACAATATCGGATGCATTATATTTTGTAAAATGATATTTATTTATTAATTTTTCCGTTAAAACACCAGTACCACATCCGAGTTCTAAAATAGATTTTGGATTGTTAGAAATCATAGAAATAAGTTTATCTGCCATTTTGTTTTGAATGACAGAATTATCTTTATATGTTTTTAGATTTTTTTTAAACCGTTCTCTAACTAGTGTTTTATCTATCATATGATTTCTGACCAGCTTTCATATTTAAAGAATGGACAATGTCCACTTTCTATAATCTCAGGATTTTTCCAATAATTCAACTGGTTTTTTGTAGGAATAATATTATCATTATTCGAAACAATAGTTTTATCAAAAGAAATTATTTTCCCTTCTATCCCCATAAGATTAGCAAGTTCTATTTTTTGAGATTCAAATTCTCTGTTTGAAAATTTACTAATTGGTGGAGTAGAATCAAACATTCTTTCCATAAACTTTTGGCAAGATGTTTCATTAAATCCTCTAAGAGTTAGTTTATAAATTTTTTCAGGAATTCCATATTTATCATCAATAGGTTTTGGAGTTCCGTTTATTGCAATATATTTATCAATTTCCCCAAAACAATCATAGAATAATGTTGATATCATTACTCCCATTGACCAACCTATAATATATTTTTTTTCATAATTATTTAAGTTAGGGAATTCTATATCCAAATCGTTATAATCATACAAAACTAATAAATCAAAATCATCTCTTTTAAGGTGAGATATTATTAATTCGTCCATACCCCAGCCGTTGAAGAATATAATTAAGTTTTTATTGTTTTCTTGGAAAAATTTATATTTCATCTTTTATTAACTCAAATAACTTTCTAACATCTTTAAATTGAATATTAGCTGTTAAAGATAATCTTAATCTTGAAGTTCCGATAGGAACAGAAGGCGGTCTTATAGGAAGTATAAAATATCCTTCATTTTTTAGCTTCTCTGCAATTTCTCCTGCTTTATCAGGTGTTTTTAATATTACAGGAATAATTTGTGATTCAGAAACTGTATTAATATTATAATCATTTAATAATTTGTGAGTTCTAATTATTAATTCTGCAAGGTTTTCTCTCTTTTTATTAATGTAATCTTTTTTTTCTGTCAGTAACCAATTTGTCCACATAATATTAACAGGCGGAATTGATGTTGAGAATATAAAAGAGCGAGCTTTATTTGTCAGATATTCAATAATAGGTTTGCTTGATACAGCAAAAGCTCCGAATGATGCTAATGCTTTACCAAATGTCGCAGTTATTATATCAACATCTTTAAAATTAGATATTCCTGCACATTTATCATCTATTGCACAAAATGCATGTGCTTCATCAATCATTAATAATGTGTTGTATTCTTTTTTTAGTTTAATTAATTTATCAATATCAGCAATATCACCATCCATTGAAAATACTGATTCTGATATAATAATAGCTCTTTTAAACTTTGAACGATGTTTTTTTAATAATTCTTCTAAGTTTTTGTAATCGAGATGTTTGTATCTGTAAAAAGTTGCGCCTGATAATCTCATCCCGTCAATTATGCTGGCATGGTTTAATTTGTCAGAAAAAATAACATCACCTTGACCTACAATAGACGATATAACTCCTAAATTACATTGAAAACCTGTGTTAAAAATCAAAGCAGCATCTTTTTTAAATAATTTAGCAAGAGTATTTTCCAAAGTGTTATAAATATTTGATGTTCCACTTAATAATCTTGCAGAAGCTGAAGAAAATGCAAATTCAGATGAATTCATATATTTTTTACAAAATTCATCAACTAACGTTTTATCAGTACTAAGTCCTAAATAATCATTAGATGAAAAATTAATCATCTTTTTGCCATTAATAAAAACAAATTCCCCTTCTTTTTTTTCAATAGGCGAAATTTGTCTAAACATATTATTAGATTTAAGTTCTTCAAGTTCTTTTAAAATATCTTCCATAGCTTTATTTTACTACAAATAAGAAGAAAATTAATTATCTGGGAACCAATCAATAAGAGAACGAATTTCTCCAAATTCAAGTTTATGACTTTTTGCAAGTTTTGATTCTATTACATAAGGTAAATCAAGATTTTCTTGTATAGGGTCAATTGTAATTTCTTTTCCATCATATACGTTGCTAAAGTTTAATCCTTCTTTTGTGCATTCCGGAATTTTAACTGTTTTTGTTTTGTTGTCCACTACATATGCTAAACCAAATGTTCTACATGTAATTCCTCTATATTTATATACAGAACATTTTTTATCAATCAAGAATGGACATTGATGGAAAAAGTGTTTAAATAATCTGCTCTTTTTCAAATTATCCATATTTTCTTTGATAATTTTTTGTTTTTCAATCGGTAATTTTCTAAATCCAGTCATTAAATACATCATTTCAAGTTGTGAAAATGGATAATCTCCAACTTCACAACAAGCAGAACAACCTTCTTTACAACATATGTGTTTTGACTGAGAATCAAAGTATTTTTTGAGTTTTTTATCGAATTCTTTTAAAAATTTTTCATACTTTTTTAACATATTTTAAATTATATAGGATTTTTCTATATTTTACAATGTATAAACTCTTGTTTTTTTTTAGATTTCATGTACAATAATGTTATGCAATTTAGATTTTTGTTTTGACAAATTGCAGAATTGATAAGATAGCAGTTAGGAAGCTTTATATAACGTTATCTTTTATCGATTTTTTTATGTGATTTTTTAATTTATCAAAACCCGAGAAGGATGTGAAACTCTATTAAATGAGTAAAGTTTTTGAATTTAACTATAAGTATATAAAAGAAGTTGCTTCTGCTGGTAGTTGGCGCAGAGGTTATGAGTATTATCAAAAAGATATGATAATGAGCTCAGAACCTGAAAAAAACTTTTACAAGGCAAAAGTAAAAGGGAATTATCAAGATGCTTATACTACAGATTTAATTTTTAAAAAGAATGCAGTAGAAGCTCGTTGTAATTGTCCATTGAAAGAAGAATGGTGTAAACATTCTGTTGCAGTTGCTCTGAAGGCAATCAATGAGCATGCTTATGAAGATTGGTTAGAAACAAAATATGGAATAGAACATGATTTCCCTGATGAAAATACAGATTTAATGGATATTCCACAAGGAAGTTATATTTTTCATTTTAATCCTAAAAGAAAACAAAATTTCTTCTCAGTTCTTATAAGGGATAGAAAAACAGGGAAAATTATTCGTTCAATAGAGAATGTTCTTAGAGCATTAATTGAAATTCAAAGAGAACAACCTAATTTTTCATTGAATGATTCTCAAAAAGCAGAAGTTGCAATATTCCAAACAATTTTTAAAATAGCTCGTCAAGATAAAAAGGCTGGTTGGTATGATATACCTATTACGAAATTCCAACCAATGTTTCCATTGTTAGCTCAAGTTGATGAGGTATTGGATGAAAAAACGAAACAAAGAATAAAATTTGTTGACGAAGAATGGAAATTATCAATGGATGTTTCGTCTTCTCCAAATGGTAGTATAATGCTTGCATTATATTGGAATAGACCAAATGATGATAATGTTTATCCATTTGAAGAGGTAAAATATTTCTCTCGTCAATTAAAATGGGGTAGATACAAAAATATTATCTTCCCAATAAATGTTGCAATGAATGAGTTGCCTCAAAATGTTATTAAATCAACATTTACTGATTTAAAAGATTCAGAAGGTGGGAAATTTATTTATGAAGAACTTCCCCAAATCCAATCAGTAATTGATGTAACTGTATCTGAACAAATAAGTAATTTGATGCTTGAGGAAAGACCTCCATTAAATGTTGTAACATTAGGTATTGATTATGACCAATCATTGAAAGCATCATTAGAATTTGATTATGATGGAGTAAGAGTTCCATATTCAAAAAATAAAGATAAGTCACCTTATGTTACAATTACAACTAAAAAAGATGGTGAAGATTATGTATATTGGTTAAAGAGAAATTATCAACATGAACAACTTGCTTATCAAATGTTGTTAGGTTGTAAATTTGTTCCTATGCAAACCAATAACTTAGCTTTAGAAAAAGAAGTTGCAATCGATTTTTATAACTATTATATAAAACAAGCAGGTGATGGTTGGAAGTTTGAAGAAAAAGATGATATGAATTTCTTCAAACTTATGGAAAATCCATTCAGAATGTGTGCGAAAATAGATTTCTGTGAAGATGCACCTGATGAATTCGAAGTTCAATTATATGGTCAAGTTGGTGATGAGATTATCAATTTTGATGATATTTATGACACAATTCAAAGTGGTGAAAAATATGCAAGAGTTAGAAGCTTAGGGTTTGTTGAATATCCTGCACAAAATATTTATCAGATGATGAAATCATTTAACTCTTTTGATGCATATAGAAACAATGAAAATAAATATCGAGTTAAAACATATCGTGCAGGTTTAATTCAAGAACTTAAGAACTTAGATTTTGAATTAGTTTTGAGTGATGAGTTTAAAGTATTTTGGGAACAAATTTCATCATTCTCAACAACAGAGCATACTGAATTACCAAAAGAAATTAATGCAACCTTCCGTGATTATCAAATTAAAGGTTTCAGTTGGTTGTGGTTTATGTATAAATATGGTTTGAATGGTATTCTTGCAGATGATATGGGGTTAGGTAAAACACTTCAAGCATTAGCATTACTCCAAAAAGCAAAAGAAGTAGACGGACCTGAACCAACATTAGTTATTGCACCAACTACAGTTGTATTTAACTGGGAAGCTGAAATTCAGAAATTTACTCCTGGCTTAAGTTGTTTGAAATTATCAGGTGTAGATAGAGCAAAATTATTTGATGAGATACCTAATTATGATATTGTTATTACAAGTTATGCTTTGATAAGACGAGATATTGAAAAATTTAGAAAATATAATTTCAGATATATTATTCTTGATGAATCTCAAAATATCAAAAATGCAATTTCTCAAACTGCTCAAGCCGTTAAGACTTTAAATTCAAAACATAGATTAGCATTATCAGGTACACCAATTGAGAATAAACTTGAAGAATTATGGTCAGTATTTGATTTCTTGATGAACGGATTCTTGTTCTCAATGGCAGAATTTAATTCACGTTATGTTACTCCAATAATGGAAAGACAAGATAAAACAGTTGAAAAACGTCTTAAACTTCAAATTTATCCATTTATCTTACGTCGTATGAAACGCGATGTTGCAAAAGATTTACCGGATAAAGTTGAAAATATGGCATACTGTGAATTAACTCCGGAACAAAGAGATTTCTATTTAGAAGTATTAGACAGTACGAAGGAAGAACTATTCAAGAGTATCGAAATGAATGGTTTAGAAAAGAGCAGAATGTCTATCTTCTCTGCATTATTGAGATTACGTCAAATCTGTTGTCACCCTAAACTTTATGATAAAGAACATGTTAAAGGGGTTATGCAATCAGGTAAATTTGAATATCTTAAAGGAATGCTTGAACAGATTGTTGATGAAGGTCATAGAGTTCTATTGTTCAGCCAATTTGTTGATATGTTAGATATCATTAAAGGTTGGATGGATAGAGTAGGTATTGAATATGAATACTTAACAGGTAAGACAAAAGACCGACAAAAAGCAGTTGAAAACTTCAATAATAATCCAAGTGTAAAAGTATTCTTAATCAGTTTAAAAGCTGGTGGTACAGGTTTGAATTTAACCGGTGCAGATTATGTTATCCACTATGACCCTTGGTGGAACCCTGCAGTTGAAGATCAAGCTACAGACAGAGCTTATCGTATTGGTCAAACTAAGAAAGTCTTTGTATATAGAATTATTACTAAGAATACAGTTGAAGAAAAAATCCAAAAACTTAAAACAAGAAAACGCGACCTTGTTGATAGCGTAATTTCTGTAGATAGAAATATTACTAAGTCTCTAACTATGGATGATATTAGAGATATCTTCTCTGTTGACTAGGGGTAAATAATTAATTTTAAATATAATTTTGTCTAACTTTTATTTTTACAATAAAAGTTAGTTTTGTGTGATGGTGCAAATATTAAGAAATATTACAAAATAGGCTGAAATCATGTCATAGCCTTACTTTTTTGTTGACTTTTTAAATCAAATCCTTAAAACAAATACAGTCAAACTAGAGTTTTAACTAGCACAAATGAAGGATTTATTATGTATTTAATTAATTTTATCAGAATTTTATCCGATTACTATAAACAAAAATGTAAGCGAGTTTAACTAAAAGAGTGAGGTATAAGTATGTTATCAAATGGACATGGATTTTATCCGAGATATGATTTACAAGCTCGAATTCAACATACAAAAATGGATCCTTGGTTTGGAGGGCTTCCAGGAGCAAGAATGAGCCGTGTTGAAACTCCTGAGACAGCTGATTTTCAATCAGTAATGTCAGGTTTAGTAGAAAAATTCAATGATGACTTGAATGCCCCAGATGGTATGTTAAAAGATGTAATGATGGGTAATGATGATGTAGATATTCACGATGTAATGACTGCGATGGCAAAAGCAGAAATAAATGTGAATGTTGCAACACAATTTACTGGTAAAATCATCCAAACATATGATAAAATTATGCAACTTCAAGTATAGTATAGTATAGTGACATAGTAGTGTGTATAAAATTAATAAAATTTGCGTTAGGGTGCTATCGATATGGATTTTAAACAGTTATTACAAAATAAAAATTTCTTAATAGGAGCGGCAGTTGTTGCAGTAGTTCTTGTTGCTTTGATAGTAACTGTTGCGATTGTATCTGGTTCTAATAGAGGCGCAGGAGCTAAAGTTGTTCAAGAGAAGGTAATAAAAGAACCTCTTGATTTATTAACAACAGACAATCTTGGAAAAGCTATAGAGATACAAGCATTATTAGCAAGAGAAGGTATTACAGCTAATAGAAAATTAGATGGTACAAAATCTACGATTTTCTTAAAAGATTATACACAAACTCAACGTGATAGAGCATTATTAGCGATTGTAAAAAGTGGCTTAATGGATCAAAATGTTGGGCTAGAAATGTTTGATAAAGGAGACTTTACTTCTACAAAAGAAGATAAAAGAATTCGTTTAATTCGTGCAATTGATGGTGAATTAGCAAGATTAATAAGAAAAATTCCTCCAATTCAAAATGCATCAGTTTTTGTATCAATTCCAGAACAAACAATGTTCTCACAAGATCAAAAACCTGTAACTGCAACAGTTCAACTTGACATGCCTTCAGGGGAAAAACTTGATAACTTTAAAGTAAAAGCAATTACTAACTTGTTAGTTGGTTCAGTATCAGGTCTTACTCCAGAAAATTTATCAATAACAGATACTAATGGTAATGTATATAATAATATTTTAGATGCAACATCTCAAGATGAAGAAAAACTTCATGAAAAAGATAAATACATGCTTCAAAAGGTTAATACACAATTAGATAGATTAGTAGGTAAAGGTAATTATACAGCAACAGTAAGTACATTCTTAAAACAATCTCCAACAGAGAAGTTTACAACTTGGTATGATCCAAATCAAAAAGCATCAATAACAGAACAAACATTCTCAGAAGGTTTGGGAGATCAAACAAGCGATAGAAATAAAAATACAAACGCAGTAAGTGTATATTTACCAAATGGTTTACCAGGTGGCGGCGGTGATTCAAGTCAAAATAGAAATTATTCCAGAACTGCAAAAGAAACACAATACGGTGTATCTAAAATTCAAACAAATGAATATATGAATCCTGGAGTAATAGAAGATATATCAATTGCAGTTACAATGGATAAAGCAGCATTACCACCAGACATAACAATTGATGATTTAAAAGAATTAATTGCACACGCTGCAAGTCCAAAGGCAAGTCCAGAAAATGTATCAATTGCATTTAATGATTCAAATGATCCATATTTAGCATCAGACAATCCTGAAAAACTTCCAAAACCTGATGAAACAGGTAACCCATGGTGGTTAGCAATAGCAATGGTAGCAGCAAGTTTATTCTTAGCTCATAGAGCAGTAACTCACAGATTAAAGAAAATGAGAGAAAACCAAGAAAGCGAAATGGAAGTATTACGAGAAAAAACAGTTGCTCAAGAACAACAATTAAGAGATGTAAGTCAAAAAGCAGAAGCCCTTGTTCAGCAACAACAACAGTTACAACAAGGTTTGGTAGAACAAAGAGAACAAACAATGCTTCAAATCCAACAAGCAAGAATGCCTGTAGATTATACACCTCTAAAAAATGCTTTAGCAGAGATTAAGAATGATTTCGAAATTGCAGATGAAGATATGGCTGGCGAAAAAATTAAAAGTTGGATTGAACAAGGTTAAGTTTAAAATGAGAGGAATATAATAATTTCCTCTCATTAAATTGATAAGGGAAAACGGTAATGGCAATAGAAGGGTTTGATTATAAAGAGTTTGCAGAATTAATGTCATCACAAGCAGGTGATTTAATTCCCAAAGATTTTAACGATATGCAAAAGAATTATGTCGTTAAAACATTATCAAATTTTACTCTTTTAGCTGGAGAAGCAATATATAATGATGAAGCATTAGGATTTAATGCAGAACAAGCAATATTTGTAACTCAAATTATTGCAGAATGGGCATTCCATAAATCAATAGACTTAGTTCATTCTGGAATTATGCCAGAGCATTGGGATGGCATAATGCAAAAAATTGCATTTACAATATTTGAAGTTGCTAAACAAGCTATTAAGAAAAATATCCCTCAAGATCAAATATTGCAGTTAATAGAGCATCATGTAAATAAAAGTTATAAAGAAGCCATTGATAATCTAGAAAAACGAGGAGTAATATCATCAGAAATTTCACAGAAAGCAATGAGCCAATCAAATATAGATGATATGGCGGCTCAAGCTGCTCAAGCAGAAGCAGAACAAAAAGCTGCAATGGAAAGTATCCAACCGGATGCTCCGCCACCTCCGGTTTCTGATACCCCTTCTGTTCAAGCGGCACCAACTCCAGTATTACCACCATCATCTTTGGATAAATCTGTGAAATTAATATCAATAGCTTTGGTATTAAAAATCTTACCGAGTGATAGAGTTGAAGCAATATTAGAAAAATTTTCGCCACAAGATGTAGAAACTATTCGTAATTATATGAAGGTTGAAAATTTAGAAGCAGGTCTTGACTTAAATTATACTTTGAAATGTTTGGAAAATATAAAAGAATTTTTACCAAGAAGAAAATCTCCAAGTCAAGAATCTATTATCAGACAGTTAAATAAAATATTTGATACTCATCCAATGGAAAATGTTGAGAAATTGTTTAAATCAGAGCGTCCATTCTTAAAGCGTTTCATTTCAAAAGCGTATGAAGGAGATTATTATCCAATCCCTGTAAAGGTTGCACAAATAGTTGTGGATTATGTCAAAGATAGTGTAGAATAGATTATATGATAATAAAGAAAAACAATTTTCAAAAAAAATTAGCAGCAAGAGAAGAACAGCAACGTATGGAGGAGGAAGCCGCAAGACGTGCTGCAGAAGAGGCTGTTGCTAAACAATCCCAGCCAGAAGTCGAGGAAGGCTCTGAAGCTGAGATTTTTGATATTGATAATATAGATTTTACACAACGAGAAGAACGTCGAACAGGTAATCGTAGACGGGGATATCGTAGAATTGATGATAGAAATTTAATTTCAAGAGCTCAAGAAGAAGCTACTCAGATAAAAGAAGCTGCTTATCAAGAAGGGTATAATTTAGGTTTAGAGCAAGCAAAAGGTGATGTCGAAAAATTAAAAAATGCATTAACTATATTTATGGGTGCTGATAAAAGGGTATTTGATGCAATAGCTCCTGATATTATAGAAATGAGTTTAGAAATTGCTAAGAAAATTATAAAACATGAAGTTCAAACTGATCCGCAAATAATAATAGATACAGTTATGGATATATTTAAAACTATACCTAAAAATGAGCCTAAAGTTGTTATTAAGGTAAATACAGTCCAAGCACAATATGTAAAAGATAATTTGCCAGAAAAATTGAATTTATTAGGTGTAGAATCTAAAATAAGTATAGTTCCAGATGATTCAATATCAGAAGGTAGTTGTATTGTTCAAACAAATAATGGTATAGTAGATGCAAGTCTAGAAGCTCAATTAGATATTGTACAAAGTGCATTGAGGAGTGCTTAATGGCAGCAGAAGCAGAACATAAACCAATAAGTGAAATATTCCTTGCATTTTTCGTACTGACTTTGATATTAATCTTGTTGGTAGAGATGCCTAATTGGGTTATCAATTTTTCAATCAGTTTGAATATTACATTAGGTATCGTTCTTTTAATGATATCATTATATGTTCAAAAACCACTTGAATTAGCAGCGTTTCCATCAATTATCTTGTTAGGAACGATGTTCCGTTTGGTATTATCAATTGCATCTACTCGTCTGATTCTTGCAAAAGGTGAAGCTGGTGAGGTAATTCACGCATTTGGGACATTCGTAACCGGTGGTAATATGGTTGTAGGTGGTGTAATCTTCTTGATTATCACTGTTGTACAGTTCATGGTAATCACAAAAGGTGCGGAACGTATCGCGGAAGTATCAGCTAGATTTGCGTTAGATGCTATGCCAGGAAAACAGATGACAATCGATGCGGACTTTAATGCCGGTTTGATATCTCCAGAAGAAGCAGTTAAACGTCGTGAAGATTTACAAAGAGAATCAAGCTTATTCGGGTCTATGGATGGTGCGATGAAGTTCGTAAAAGGTGATACTATGGCTGGTATCATTATCGTAATCATTAACATTGTTGGAGGTTTGTTAATTGGTTGTTTAATGAATCAAATGCCAGCAGCAGATGCTGTTTCTAAATATACAATTTTAACAATTGGTGATGGTTTGGCATCACAGGTCCCTTCATTATTAATGTCAATTGCAGCAGGTATCGTAATGACACGTGCATCTGCAGCAAGTGCATCATTAGGTGCTGATTTAACTGAACAGATTATGAATAAACCTTATTCATTATTCTTTGCAGCAGTATTCTTATTCTTAATTGCAATTACTTGTCCAATTACAGGGTTACCATTTATACCATTTATTATGTTTTCAATTGGATTAGCAATAGCAGGATTCTCTGTATTAATTAATGCTGACGTTCAGTCTCAATTAGGACAATTAGAAAATGTACGTCAAAATATGCAAGATTTGGTTAACCCTAATAAGATGTATGAACGTTTAGGTGTTGACGTATTAAGTTTACAAGTTGGTGCAGGTTTGCTTGTAATTGCCGATCCTGACCAAGAAGGTCAATTGCTTGCTAAAATTGCAGCATTGCGTCAACGTGTAACAGATGAATTAGGTTATATTTTACCGAATATTCGTATTATGGATTCATCAGCTCTGGAAGCTAATGAGTACATGATTTCTATCCGTGGAAACACAGTAGCTACAGGTTATGTATATCCAGGTAAGTATATGGTAATTGCAGATCAATGGGATGCAGTTAAAAAGTCTGTTCCAGATGATGCAATTATTGCAGTTGATCCTACATATCAAACACAAGCTTATTGGGTAAATTCAGAAGATGCTCAATCAGCAAGTAATGTTACTGCCGTTGATGCAACAGATGTTCTTGTTACTCACTTACAAGAATGTGTTCGTAAGCATGTAGATGAAGTTATGACAAAAACAGATGTTCTTAAGCTTATGGAACTTGTTAGATCTCAAGACCCTACATTGGTTAACGATTTAGTTCCTGCAATTATTTCAACATCTGATTTAAGAAAAATATTTGTTAACTTAATTAGAGAAAAAGTTTCTATCAAAGATATTATATTTGTATTTGAAAGACTTTGTGACTATGCAAGATTCTCTAAAGAACCTGATATTTTATCTGAACGATTGAGAGCTGCATTAGGTCGTCAGATTTGTTTAACCAATGTTCAAGATGATAATGTACTTTATGCATTAACTTTATCTCCAGAATGGGAAAAAATACTTGATGATAGTTGTCAAAGAACAGAGTTAGGAACAATGTTCTTGTTAAATCCAATGCAGGTTCAAGATTTGATTGAATCAACTGCAATGACATTAATGCGTGCGCATCAAAATATTGGTAAGCAACCTGTAATTTTATGTTCACCTAGAATTAGATTGCCATTATTCCAATTATTGGAACGTCATATCCCAACAATTGTTGTAATTTCTTATTCAGAATTAATTACTGATATTAAGGTTGAAGCCGTTGATACAATTGGTGAAGGTGCTGCATAATAAATGTTAAAAAAGATTATATTAGGAATAATTAAAATTTATCAAAAAATATCAGCCTTAACACCTTCAAGATGTCGTTTTTATCCAACTTGTTCCGAATATATGAAGCAAGCAATAATAAAATATGGAATACTAAAAGGTGGTTGGTTAGGAATAAAACGTATCTGTCGATGTCATCCATTAAACGAAGGTGGGTATGATCCTGTCCCCTAATTGATAAGATTATTTCAAATATCTATATTATATGTTATTATTTATTAGGAGGGAGTATGTGTAGTATAAATTTAGAAGATTATTTTATAAAAGAAATAAAAAATCTTTCTGATAAAAAGATTATGTTTTGGGGTGCAAGTAATTTTTTAAAAGATATTTTATCTATAGAAAAATTTCCTAATGTTTGTGGAATTATAGATAAAGATATCACAAGACAAAACAAAGAATTTTGCGGATACAAAATTTATTCTCCTGATATTTTAGATGGAATGTGGCCTGATGTTGTTATTATGTCAGTAAAGTCTAATAATCAATATGTTTATAATATGATAAAAGATTATTTGAAAAAATGTCCATATATAAAATTGTATAAAAATTTATTCTATTCTTATTATGAATATATAAATACTCCTAAATATTATTGTCCATTTTGTCATAAAGATGAGTATTTTGAAGATTATGGGACTCCTGTTAGGAAAAATGTAATGTGTTTAAATTGTGGATCTATGGAGCGTCATAGATTTTTATATTATGTTTATCAAAAACATATTTTTAATAAGTTAACCGAGAGAATATCAGTTTTGCATACGGCACCAGAAAAAAGTATTTATAACTTATTTACTGATAATGATCAAATAAATTATGTATCAATTGACTTAGATCCTTCTAGGTATCCTTATGCTAAAGATATATTGAAGATGAATGTTTTGGATTTGAAATTTGATGATAACAAGTTTGATTTTATAATCTCAAATCATGTTGTCGAGCATATAGAAGATGAAGAGTTATTTTTTAAAGAATTAACTAGAGTATTAAAGCCAGATGGTAAAATAATATTGACTGCTCCATATGATAATAATTTGGAAAAAACATTTGATGATTCTAGTATTGTTACACCAGAAGATAGATTAAAATATTATGGACAAGAAGATCATGTAAGATTATATGGTCGTGACATTTATGAACGATTTAAAAAATATGGTAAAGTCGAGGTAGTTAATTCTGATTTTATATCAGAAGATTTATGCAAGAAAATGAATATTGGTAAATCACAAAGAACAGCAATAATAATTAGTAAAAATAAATAAAAGGTTTTAAATAAATGATATCAATAATTATACCTGTTTATAATGTCGAGAAATATTTAAGAGAGTGTTTAGATAGTTTGTTAAATCAAACATACCAAGATTTTGAGGTGATATGCGTTGATGATGGTTCAACTGATGAATCTTATAAAATATTAGAAGAATACAAAAATAAAGATGAACGATTTATTATAATACAACAAGATAATCAAGGTGCAGGACCTGCAAGAAATAGAGGTATTGAAGTTGCAAAAGGTGATTATATTCAGTTTTTAGATGCGGATGATTATTTTGAATCTAATATGTTAGAAAAGTTATATTCAGAAGCAAAAGAAAATAATGCAGATATGGTTGTGTGTTCAGCAAGAAAAGTTGATGAGAATAATAATATTATAGAATCAGGAAATCCTTTGTGGCCAATTAATCTTGATAAGATAGAATTTGATAAGGTATTTTCTCCAGAAGATTATAGTGAAGATATATTTGGCTTATTTTGCGTAGTTCCATGGAATAAGTTGTATAAAAGAAGTTTGATTTTAGATAACGGATTAAAATTCCAAAATTTATCATCAAGCAATGATGTCGCATTTGGACATATTTCAAGAATTTGTGCTAAGAGAATAGTTGTAATAAAAGATGAATTAATTAATTATAGATTTAACCGAGAAGGTAGTATTGCAAAAGTTCGTGCTAATAGTTGTGAAAATATTTTAAAAGCTGCAGATTATGTTAAAAAGTTTTTGAAAAGTAAAGGAATTTATTCTAATTATAAGGCAAGTTTTATAAAGGGATTTAAAAATCATATTCGATCAGGAATAAGTTTATGTAATAATGACCAATATTTAAAATTAATTCAAGATTGTAAGAATATTATGCCGGATGAATGGGATGAATTTAAACCTGTGTTTCAAAAAACTTATATTACTTCTGAATATTTAAAAAATATTATAGGTTGTAAAAAAACACTTTTATGGGGTGCAAGTATTTTTATAAGAGGAGTTTTAGAATCTGAAAAAGAAAAAAATCCTAATATAATAGGTATAGTAGATAGAAATAAAAGTTTATGGGGAAAACAGGTTGGAAGTTATACAGTTTATTCTCCTGATATGATAAGAGAATTAAATCCTGATGCTGTATTATTAACAGTTTTATCTAATAATGAGGACATATATAAGGATTTAAAATGCTTTTTTGCTCAAAATTATCCAAATATAGAATTGTTGCCTAATATATTTTTAGATGAGAATGAAAAGAAAGTTGAATTAGATATAGAGTTTGTTAATGTATTGCCTGAAGAAACTTTGGAAAAGGATAAGATTCATAACTTAGGTTTTACTTTTATTAAATCAACAGATGAAGAAATATTTGCATATAACAAATTAGGTGAAGATTATAAACAATATTCAGAAATGTCAGATCAAGACAGGTTATTTTTAATAACATTGGTGAATAGATTTAAACCTAAAAAAATATTAGAATTAGGAGTTTCTAAAGGTGGTTCTTCATATTTAATATTAAATATGATTAAAAATAATCCAGATACTCATTTATATTCAATAGATTATAATGAATGGCATTATAGAATTAAAGATAAAAAGACAGGATTTTTATTAGATAGTTATCCAGAATTAAAAAAACAATGGACTTTAAAAACTGGTGGGATGGCATTAAATTTTTTGGATGAAATTTCATCAAGTGAAAAAGAAGAAGAAAAATTTGATTTTTGTTTTATCGATACAGTTCATAGTATCCCTGGTGAGATATTAGATTTATTACAAGTATTACCTTATTTGAAGAAAAATGCAGTTGTATGTTTTCATGATACTAATTTACAAATGAATGGAGGCATAAGAAAAAATTATTGTGTAAATAATTTAATAATGAGTTCATTATCAGGTGAGAAATTATTACCTTACTATAAGCCATTTAAATCAGTATTTGGAAATTATTTTGTTAATATCGGAGCTGTAAAACTTGATGACAATGTTAATATTTTTGGATTATTTAATTTATTAACTCTTAGTTGGAATTCAATTCCGAGTTTGTCAGATATAAATTTATTGAAACAACATTTATGTAAATATTATCATCAATATTATATAAATTATTTTGAGAATATTGTAAATCGACAAGAAATATTAAAATAGGGAAATAAAAAAGAGAGATATAGATTTGAAAGATATAAATATAGTTTTTATATGTGACAATAAATTTGCACTTCCAACAGGAGTTGCAATTCAATCAATAATTGACAATAAAAAATCTGATAATATTTATAATATTTATATATTAACTGATAAATTGTCTGAAGATAATTTATTGAAATTAAACAAATTTAATCGAGATGATATAAGAATTATTATAACGTTTTTTGATAGCAATAATTATGAAAGTTTACATAAATACGATAAATATGCTCCAACTCATGTTACATTAGCAGCTTTGCAAAAATTTGAAATTCCAAAGTTATTTCCTGCATTAGATAAAGTTTTATATTTAGATGGAGATATAATTATTAAAAGAGAGATAGAGAGTCTTTTTGATACTGAAATAGAAAATTTTTATGCAGGTGTAATACTAGATTCTGGTAGATTGTATTATACAAGAGAAAATACTTCATATATAAAAGATTATTTTAATAGCGGTGTAATGTTATTAAATCTTAAAAAAATGCGAGAAGATAATATTTCAGAAACATTATTTGAAGAAAAAAGTAAACAAACAGATTTTACTTTAGTCGATCAAGATGTATTTAATATAGTGTTTAAAGATAAAATTAAATTATTAGATATAAAATATAATTTTTTAGGTTTAAATTTATTCAGAGAAAAAAATAAATTTTCAATTACTGCAATAAACAAATTATATAATACTTCTTATAAAGATTTTAAAGATTTAGAAAAAAATGCTGTAATAATTCATTTTGCATCAAAGGAAAAGCCTTGGCTATATAAGAATACTCGTTATTCTTTATTATGGTTATCGGTATATAAAAAGAGTCCTTTCTATGATAAAAAAAATATTCTTCAAAATAAAAAAATTAAATATGAAACAATTTTTACAAATTTAGAGTCTGAAATAAAGTTATTAAAATTATTGTTTAAAAATAGAAATAAAAATATTGTATTTTGGGGAGCAAGTTTATTTTTAAGCAAGTTTCTTAAAAAATATCATATAAAACAGAAAAATATTTTGGGAATAATTGATAAAAATTTATCAAGGCAAGGAGAGTTAATTTATAATTACAAAATATTTAATGTGTCTGATATTAGCTTATTAAATCCTGATTGTGTGATATTTGTAATAAAAAATAATTCTAATAAAATTTATCCATATGTAAAAGATTATTTAAACGAAAATTATTCAAATATCGAATTACTACCAAATATTTTCGAGGTAAATGAATGAATAAAATACCAATAGTATTAGCTTCGGATGAAAATTATTCATCTCAGATGTATGTAACAATTTTGTCTACATTAGAAAATAAGAAAGATACTTCTTTTTATGATATATATTGTTTAATTCCCCAATGTTTTAGTTCTAAAATTGAATTAGAGTATTTTGCGTTAGAAAAAAAATATAATAATTGTAAAATAAATTTTATTTGTATGGGAGATGCTTTTAACGATGCTAAAATGCAGATAACTCATATAACAAAGCCAACATATTATAGATTAATGTTACCTCAGTTAATAAAACAATATGATAAAGTTATTTATTTAGATGTAGATGTTATTGTATTACAGGATTTGAGAGAGTTTTATTCTATAGACATAAAAGATTATTATATCGCAGGGGTTAAAGCATTATCTTATGTGAATTCTTCACAAACTGATATAGATTATTATAAATCAATTGGGTTGTATGATATGACTCAATATATTAATGCTGGTGTAACTTTGTGGAATTTAGATAAAATAAGAAAAGACAATTTACAATCGAAATTATTAGATTTAGCATTGAATAATTATTCAAGTATGGACCAGGATGTGATAAATATTGCTTTTTATAATAAGATAAAACATTTAGATTTGAAATATAATTTAATGACCAAATATCAAGATGAATTTTTAAATAAAAATGATATTACAGATGTTGTATATGGAAATAATAAAATAATCGAAGCAATAAATAATCCAGTTATAGTTCATTATGCAAATGATTTGAAACCTTGGAATGAAAATTCAAATGGTTGGCTTTTTGATTATTGGTATGAATATGAAAATAAATCATTATTAAAATGTAAGAAAACAAAGGATTTATTGAGTATTTATTATGAATTTATGTATGAGTATAAATCTAAAAAAATACTATTTTGGGGCGCAAGTTTATTTTTGCAAGAATTAATAGAAAAGAAGAATTTAAAAGATTTTAATATTATTGGTGTAGTAGATAAAAATGAAGAAAAGCAAGGTAAAAATATTGGAGGATATGTAATTTATTCTCCTAATGAATTAAAAAATTTAGATGCTGATGTTATTTTATTTTCAATAAAACATCATAGTCAAAAGATATATGATAGTGTAAAAGACTATCTTGAACGAAATGAAATTGATATTGAACTTGCTTTGAATATATTTTAAATGCTAGAATGTACTAATAGAAGGTATTAATGTTAAAAAAGATAAAAATTTATTATTTAAAATTAAAAAGTAAAATCCTTACACCAAGGATAAATCGGGATATAAAAAAATATAAATATATTCATGTAATGCATAATGATAAATTTGACAAACCTTTTGTTGATTTTTTGAATAAAAATTTTGATAGTACAGAGCATATGGTTTTATTTTATAAAACTTGTAAAGATAAACCTCCAACACTTGTTCCAAGAGGTAAAAATGTATATGAGTATGTATATTTTAAGGATATAAAAGGATTATTGGGGGATAATATAGATAAAATAATCTTTCATTCCTTATTTATGCCAGGAGTTGTCGATAGGTTATATAGAGAACCGGAATTATTAAAAAAATCATACTGGGGAATTTGGGGTGGTGATTTATATAATGCTCCTAGAGATGAAAAGAATGATTTTGTAAGGAAAAATTTTAAAGGCTATTTGACTGGTTGTGATGAACAACAAACAATAGAAAAATATGGAACTAATCATAATTTTTATAAATCAAAATATACTTTCCCAATAAATAAAACAATGTTAGATAAATTAAAGGTAATAAAGAATGATTTCATTCAAATTCAAATAAATCATTCTTGTGATGAATCAACATTAGAAATGTTAGATATTTTATCAAAATATAAAGATGAAAATATAAAAATAACAACAGTTTTATCTTATGGAAAATTAGATTATAAAGAAAAAATAATCAAAAAAGGTAAAGATATTTATGGTGAAAAGTTTGAATATCTAGATAAATTATTACCACCTCAAGAATATTTAAATTATTTGGCTCAAAATGATGTATTAATCTTAAATCAAAATAGGCAGTATGGAGCAGGTAATATATTTTCACATATATATTTAGGGAAAAAAGTATATATAAAAGAAAATATTTCGACATATAATCAGCTTAATAAATATGACAATGTTAAAATATACAGAACAGAAAGTATAAAAGACTTATCATTTGATGATTTTGTAAAAAATGATTATATAGAACAAAATAAAAAAAATATTGAAAAATATTTAGATGAGAAGTATTTAGTAGATATATGGAGGAATATATTTGATGCAAAATAAAAAAGTTGCAATTTTACAATCAAATTATATTCCTTGGAAAGGCTATTTTGATATAATTTCATCTGTAGATGAGTTTATTATTTATGATGAAATGCAATATACTAAAAATGATTGGCGTAACCGAAATAAAATTAAAACATCAAATGGATTGCAATGGTTAACAATTCCTATTGAGACAAAAGGTCATATTATAGAAAAACGTAAAATATCAGAAGTAAAAGTACAAGATAAAAATTGGTATAAAAAACATTGGAACAGTATTGTTTGTAACTATTCTAAGGCGTGTTATTTTAATGTATATAAAGATTATTTTGAGGAGTTGTATTTTTCTTGCGAAAATGAAGTTAATTTATCAAGAATAAATTATAAATTTATAACAGCAATAAATAAATTATTAGATATAAAAACAAAAATTAGCTATGATATTGATTATGGTTTAATTGAAGGTAAAACAGAAAGATTAGTGGATTTGGTAAAAAAAGCAAATGGTAGAGAATATATATCAGGTCCATCAGCAAAAGATTATATAGATGAAACATTGTTTAAAAAATCCGGAATAAAATTAACTTGGATGGATTATTCGGGGTATAAAGAGTATAATCAATTATATCCTCCTTTTGAACATGGAGTTAGTATTATAGATTTAATTTTCAATTGTGGTAAAGATTCAAAAAAATATATGAAGGTAAAATTCTAGTGTCATTAATAAAGTATAATAATAATTCATTTGATTTATATTTAAAACAAGCAAAAGAATATGAAAATTTAGGTATAGATTTTTTTAGCTGTTATAAAAACGAAATAGAAGATTGTATTAATTGTGAATCAACTTTTAAAGAAACATTTTTAAATTTATTATCAATGATACAAATTAAACCAGAATGGAATTTTATGGATTGTGGTTCTGGTCTTGGACTCCCTATATATTTAGCAAGTAGTTATTTTAAAAAAGTATATGGTGTTGAAATTATAGAAGAAATTGCTAATATAAGTATTAAAAATTTAAATATTTTGAAAGTCGAAAATTTCGAAGTTATTTGTTCAGATATTAATAAAATTGATGATAATATATTAGATACAATAAATGTCTTTTATTTGTTTAATCCATTTATTAATAAAATTTTTGAGAAATTTATAGTTAAAATAGTTAATTCAATAAAAAGAGCTGATAGAGATGTTATTATAATATATGTAAATACAATACAAGAGAATTTTCTAGATAAATATATAGGAAATTTATTTACAATAAAATCAATAAATGATTTTAGAAAAATTAATTTTTATTCACATAAAAGGGTATAAATAATGAGATGGAAAAAATTAGGGTTAATATTTAATTTAGAAAACCAAGTAGAAAATTTAATAGCTTATTCTTCTTGCCCTGTATTTTTACAAACAGATGAAAATATTTATAGAATCTTTTTAACAGGTAGAGATAATAAAGGTAGAGGGCATACATATTATATTGATTATGATATGCAAGCAAGACAAATAAAAAATATATCAGCAAAACCTTCTTTTTGTCCAGGTAAAAGAGGTTGTTTTGATGACAATGGTGTTGCTATGTTGTCTATATTAAGAGGTAATAACAATATTCTAAAGGGATATTATGTCGGAATTGATGTAGGTGCAAAGACAAGGTATAACGCATCAATAGGTTTAGCTTCAAGTTATGATGGTGGTAAATCTTTTGTTCGAGACTATGAAGGTCCTATAATTACTCAGGATAAATATAATCCTTATTTTGTTGCTGGACCTTTTGTTATGTATGATAATTCAATTTATAAAATATGGTTTGCTTCTTGTCATGGTTGGGAATATAAAAATAATTCTTGGTTCCATTATTACAATATTGAATATGCTGAATCTATAGATGGAGTTAATTGGAATAGAAATAACAATATAGCAATTAATTTCAAAGATGAAAATGAATATGCAATAGGTCGACCTTTTGTTATCAAAGAAAATGGAATTTATAAAATGTGGTTTTGTTCAAGAGGAAGTAAAGATAATCCTACATATAGGATTGGTTATGCCGAATCGCAAGATGGAAAAAATTGGGATAGGTATGATAATCAAAGAGGTTTAGAACCTTCTGAATCAGGATGGGATAGTGAGATGATATGTTATCCTAATGTATTTGATTATAATGGTAACAGATATATGTTATATAATGGAAATGCATATGGGAAAAGTGGTTTTGGTCTTGCTATTTTAGAAGAAGAATAAGGAGTTATCGTGTTACAGCTTAAAATAAATAATGTTTCAATAAAAGGGATTTCCACAGTTGTTCCAAGGAAAGAATTATGTTTACTAGATGATAAGACATTATATGATGGAGATGAAAAACAATTAAAAAGAGTAATGAAATCATCAGGTTTTAATAAACGTAGAGTTGTAGATGAAAATACTACATCTGCAGATTTATGCCAAAGAGCTGCAGAAATTTTATTTAAAGAAATGGGAATATCTTCTGAAACCATAGATGGGGTTATTTTTGTAACGCAAACACCAGATTATTATATGCCGGCAACAGCTTGTATTCTTCAAAATAAATTAGGTATAAAACAATCTTCGATTGCTTTTGATGTTAACCAAGGTTGTGCAGGATATACTTATGGTTTATATATAGCTTCAAGCTTAATAAATACAGGCTTAAATAGATTATTACTTTTGGTCGGTGATACATCAAGTAAATATACAGATATGTTTAAAGAACACAAATCTGCGCCAATATTTGGGGATGCAGGTAGTGCTACTTTATTGGAATATGATGAAAATGCCAGATCGATATATTTTGATATTGGAACAGATGGAAGTAATTATGATGTAATAATGGCTAATAATGGCGGATTTAGAAATCCGGTTAAGCAAACAGATTTTTATGAAGATGGGACATATAAATATCAAGCACAAATGGATGGAATGAAAGTTATGGAATTTACTCTAGACAAAGTCCCTAATTCTATAAATAATATTTTAAATTTTTCAAAGAATAAACAAGAAGATATAGATTATTTTATAATGCATCAAGCTAATAAATTTATTTTGCAAAATATAGCTTTAAATAGTGATATTCCTATGGAAAAAATGCCAACAGAAACTTTATCTAAATATGGAAATCAAAGTTGTACATCAATTCCTTGTACAATATCAGATATAATTAAAAAAGATATTACTACAAAACATTTAAAATTATTATTAAGTGGATTTGGTATTGGATTATCTTGGATTAGTTGTATACTAGAAACAGACAACATATATTGTTCAGGTATAGTAGAATATTAAAAGGATAATTAAAATGCAAAGGGAAGAATTTTTAACAAAAATAATAACTGCAGTTGAAATAGAAGAAGTTATCAATGAAAATTCCATATTGGAAGAAATAGAAGAATGGGGGTCTTTGGCTTTAGTTACTGTGTTAGCATTGTTTAAAACAAATTTAGGTATAAATGTAAAAGCTTCAGATATGAGAAATTGTAAAACAATTAAAGATTTATTAGATTTAGGAAATGAGAAATATGAATAATTTTTCTAAAGATGAATTAATATTAGTTACAGGTGCAAGTTCCGGAATAGGAGAATCTACAATATATAAATTAAATGCCTTAGGATTAAATTGTATAGGACTTGCAAGGTCAGAAGACAAACTAAAAAAAGTTAAAAATAATTGCAAATATCCTGAAAAATTTAATTATGTAATTCGAGATTTATCTCAAGACTTAGATTGTTTATCAGATTTTATATCTGATATTGTAAAAACTTATGGTAAATTTTCAGGATTTGTTCATTGTGCAGGAGTTTTAAATTTAATGCCAATATCAGCTTGGGATTATACAAGTGCAATTAAAGATTTTAATATTAATTTATTCTCTGCAATTGAAATGATTAAAGGATTAAGTAAGAAGAAAAATAAGCAAGAATTATTAAATATTGTTTTAGTATCTTCAATGGCTGCTCAAAAATCTTATCCTGCAGCAATCTGTTATGGTATGACCAAAGCAAGTTTAAATAATTTAGCAATAGGTCTTACCAGAGAAATAGGCTCAAAAAAGATACGAATAAATACAATAATGCCAGGAGGATGTAATACAGATATGGCTGTCAAACATTCTGAAGATTCTGGTAACAGTTATATTACAGATGTTTTAAATAAAACACCATTTAAAGAAATCGGAAAACCTGAATATGTAGCGAATTTAATATCATTTTTACTTTCGAAAGATAGTTACTGGATTCAAGGTCAATGTATACCGATCGATGGTGGAGAATATTTAAATTAAGGATATAATTAATGGAAAAGATTATTCTATGGGGACCAAATACCTCAACTGATATTTTGGAATATTACTTTGAACAAGAGAATTTGTCATATCAAGTATGTGCATATACAATGGATAAAAAATTTATAAAAGAAGATATTTATAAAGGAAAGCCTGTTGTTTCTTTTGAAACAATTGAAAAGATATATCCACCTAATGAATATAAAATGGCAATATTTATGGGGTATAAAAGTTTAAATAGAGTAAGGGAAGAAAAATATAAACAGGCCAAAGAAAAAGGCTATAAATTTATATCGTATATAAGTAAAAATTCTGATTGTTATACTGATGATATTGGTGAAAATGTTTTTATATTACCTCATGTTCATATTCAACCTTTTGTAAAAATTGGGAATAATACAATTATTTGGTCTGATACAGGTTTAGGTCATCATGTTGAGATTTGTGATAATTGTTTTTTATCAAGTCCGAAAATTGCAGGATTTACTAAAGTAGAAAAAAATTGTTTCTTGGCAACAAATTGTTCTATTGCTGACCATTTGGTTATAGGAGCTTATTCTGTTATTGGTATAGGTTCTGTAGTCACTAAAAACGTAAAAGAAAGTTCTGTATTAGCAGTAAAACAAACATCTAAATTAGAAATATCTAGTTTTGAGTTAGAAGATATAATGAAATAAAATGAGGAGATTTCAATGGCTGGTTTTTGCGGAATTATAAATGGGATAAATAATTCTAATAATTTAGATCATGCATTAGATTCAATGATTTACTCTCAAAAACAAATAATAGGAGAATATTTTAATGATAGTTTAGTAAAAATATCAGAAGTAAAATTAAATTTTTCTAAAAATAAACCAATAAAAAATGATGATTATGTTATTTTTATAAATGGGAACTGTTATAATTTAAGTGATATAAAAAATCAGTTTTATTTTGAATCTCAAGACTTTGAACATTTGATATTAGATGCATATAAAGAAAATAAATTAGATTCTGTTTTGAATAAAGCTGATGGAATTTTTCAAATATTTATTTATGATAGAAAAAATAAAAAAATTAATTTAATTTCTGATAGAAGAGGTGTTTGGTTCATATATTATTATTTAAAAAATGATAAGTTTATTTTTGGTTCAGAAGTTAAAAATATTTTGATGTTTAAAGATATTGATTTAACAATAGATTCTGATGCTTTTCAATTTTTTATGGATATTGGGTATTTACCTGGAGATAATACTTGGTTTAAAAATATAAAATTAATTAGGCCTTCTACAATTCTAGAATATGATATAGATAAAAAACAATTATCTCAAAGATATTATTGGACTTATTCTGAAATTAAGCAGCAAGATATATCTTTTGAAGATGCAGTGGATAAATTAGCAGAATTATTACCTAAATCTGTTATCAAGAGATATGATCAAGCTGATACGATTACAGTTCCATTATCGGGCGGTTTGGATTCTAGAATGATACTTGCATCTCTTGATAAATTTAATATAAATACGAATTACAATGTTTGTACTATGGGAGAAAAAGGTGCAATTGATATAAAAATAGCAAAACAATTGACTAAAAAAATTAAACAAAAACATACAGTCTTCCCCTTAGATAAAGATGATTTATTGGTTACACGAATAGATAATATATGGGAAAATGATGGTTTATATTCTATTAAACATATGCATGGACAAAATAATGCGGAACTAATGAATTCAAATATTACTGCTTTATATAGTGGAGGTGTTGGTGGAGAAGTATATGGTAATGTTTATAGACCTAAATCTGAAGAAGATTATGGAAAAATTCCTAATATAAATATGTACAAACATATTTATTTAAGAAATGTTGAAAAAATGAACATTGATATGGAATATTATAATATTCCTCATTTTCACCCTTTTATGATTGATAATACATTAAGAAAATTTACTTTTGTTTCATTACAAAAAACACATTCTTATTTTTTTGTAAATGTTCCATTTATTGATAATGATTTATTAGATTTTATTTTTTCTATTCCTGATGTATATAGAAAAGATTATAAATTATATTTATCAGCATTAAAGAAAGCTTTTCCTGATTTTTATAATGAAATTCCTTATCATAGTGGAGGGTATAGACCTAAAGAAAAAAAAGAAAAACCTAAATTATCACTAATTCAAAAAATTAAAAATAAATTAGGTATAAATCCAACAAATTATTTTTTTGATTATGATAAGTATGTTAGAAATAATCGAAATCAAAAAAGAATAAAAGAAATACTTGATACTCCTAATAAATTTCTATTAAATGAAAAAAATAATTTTTATATAAATTATTATAAAGAAAACTATGAAAAAATAAGATACAATACTGATAAAATTTTAAAATTAATTACGGTAAAATTATACTTTGATAAAGTTAATGAGGTTATAAAATGATACCATTTAATAAACCATATTTGATTGAAAATGAATTTAAATATATACAAGATGCAATTGATAAAGGTATTTTGCGTGGTGATGGTATTTATACTCAAAAATGTAATTCTTTTTTAGAGAAAAAATTGGGTGTAAAAAAAGTTTTGTTAACTCATTCTTGTACAGCAGCTTTAGAAATGGCTGCAATTTTGCTAGATATAAAAGATGGTGATGAAATAATAATGCCATCATATACATTTGTATCAACTGCAAATGCGTTTGTTTTGCGTGGTGGAGTTCCTGTATTTGTTGATATTAAACCTGATACTTTGAATATCGATGAAAATTTAATAGAGCAAGCACTTACTCCTAAAACAAAGGCTATTTGTGTTGTTCACTATGCTGGTATTTCATGTGAAATGGATAAAATATTAGAAATCGCTCATAAGCATAATTTATACGTAATAGAAGATGCTGCTCAAGCTTTAGGAAGTTTTTATAATAATAAACCTCTTGGGACTTTGGGTGATCTCGCATGTTTTTCTTTTCATGAAACTAAAAATATTATCTCAGGAGAAGGTGGAGCTTTAATAATTAATAATGAAAAATTTATTGAAAGAGCTGAAATTATAAGAGAAAAAGGTACAAATCGTTCAAAATTTTTCAGAGGTGAAGTTGATAAATATACCTGGGTTGATATTGGTTCATCGTTTTTGCCTTCTGATATAGTTGCAGCTTATTTATATTCGCAATTAGAGAACATGGATAAAATTAATAATAAAAGAATGGAATTATGGAATAATTATAATGATTTTTTTGTAAAATATTCTAATAGAATTCAAATTCCATATATCCCTAAAAATTGTATTCACAATGCTCATATGTATTATTTAATTTTTAATAATTTAGAGCAAAGAACTGATTTTATAAATTATATGAAATCTTATGATATTAACCTCGTATTTCACTATATTCCACTACATTCATCTCCTGCAGGTATAAAATATGGTAAAGTGGCAGGTAGTATGAATGTAACAGATAAAATATCTGATACATTGGTAAGACTTCCAATGTTTTATGAACTAGATTTTAAACAACAAGATATAATAAAAGATATGTTTATAAATTTTATTAATAAATAAAGAGGTTGGTTATATAACCAACCTCTTTAACTCTTAATCTTATTTAATCTTACGAACAGCCTGAATAACCACAGTTTAGACAGATGAAACATCCTTCTGCCATTTCTACTTTATTTCCACACTCAGGACAAGTTACTGTTTTAATTTCCCCTGTTGGATTATATTCTTCTGTTTCTTCTACAACTGTTTCTTCTTTTGTTTCTTCAGCTTTCTTTTCAATATTCATTGGTTGGAAGAATCTTGAATTGTTTCTGTATACTGTAATACCTTTTAAGTTATTTTTGTATGCTAATACATATGCTTCTTCAATATCTTCTCTTGTTGCTGTTTCAACAAAGTTAACAGTTTTTGATACTGCATTATCTGTATGTAATTGGAATGCTGCTTGCATTTTTACATGCCAGTATGGAGTAACATCATGAGCTGTTACAAAGATTTTTTTAATATCTTCTGGAACGCCATCTACGTGAGCAACAGAACCATCAACTGCAATTTTCTTCATTAAATCTTCTGAATAAAGACCTCTTGCAATCATATAATCTTTGAAAATGTCATTAACTTCTAACATTTCAGTTCCGTCCATAATTAATCTTGAGAATACAAGACCAAATAATGGTTCAACCCCACCAGATGCAGATGCAATCATTGAAATTGTACCAGTTGGAGCAATACAAGTTGTAGTTGCGTTTCTGATACCATGTTCTTTAATTTGTGCATCTAATTCTTTCCATTGTTCATCTGTTATAATACCTGCAGATTTACCTTTAAATTTATTGTATAAATAATTTTCTTGATCATAAATACTACCTTTAAAGTTATTAAATCTACCACGTTCTTTTGATAATTCAACAGATTCACATTTAGATTCATAATCAATGAATTCAATAACTTGAGCGGCTAATTTGATACCTTCTTCAGATGCGTAAGAAATACCCATTTTCATAAGCATATCAGCCCAACCCATAACACCTAAACCAATTTTTCTGTTATTTTGAACCATTTCAGAAATTTTAGGTAATGGGTAGTTATTAATTTCAATAACGTTATCTAAGAATCTAATAGCAGTTCTTGTTGTTTTTGCTAATAAATCCCAATCAACAACTTGTTTACCATTTTCTTCTTTAACCATTCTATTTAAGTTGATAGAACCTAAGTTACAAGCTTCAAATGGTAATAATGGAACTTCTCCGCAAGGGTTTGTTGATTCAATTTCACCAACTAATGGAGTTGGGTTATCTGAATTCATTGTATCAATAAAGATAATACCTGGTTCACCATTTCTCCAAGCACCGTCAATAATTAAATCAAAAACTTTTTTAGCATTTAATCTACCAACAACTTCTTTGGTATTAGGATGGATTAAATCATAATCTTCACCTTTAAGATAAGCATCCATAAATTTATTTGTAATAGCAACAGAAATATTAAAGTTGTTTAACTTTGTATTATCGGCTTTACAATCAATAAATTCTAAGATATCAGGGTGGTCAACTCTTAAAATACCCATATTGGCACCACGTCTTGTACCACCTTGTTTAACAGCTTCAGTTGCAGCATTAAATACTTCCATAAAAGATACAGGGCCAGATGAAACACCCATAGTAGAGCGAACAACATCATTTTTAGGTCTTAATCTTGAGAATGAAAAACCTGTTCCTCCACCTGATTTATGTATTAACGCTGTATTTTTTACTGTTTCAAAAATTCCTTCTAATGAATCTTCAACAGGTAACACAAAACACGCAGCTAATTGACCTAATTCTCTACCTGCATTCATTAATGTTGGAGAGTTAGGCATAAAATATCTGTTTGTAATTGCTTCATAAAATCTATCTGACAATTCTTTTACTTCTGATTGAGATTTTCCAAACTTTAAATCTCCAGAAGCCAAAGTATCAGCAACTCTTCTGAACATATCAGCAGGAGTTTCTATACAATTCCCATCTTTATCTCTCTTTAAATAACGTTTTTCTAAAACTTTAATAGCGTTTTCGGACAAACACACTTTATTTGTTTCTTCTACTACCACGACGTTCCTCCATATCTTCTATTCCTTAATTTTATATCAAATTAAAAAGGCATGGGTTTTGTAAAGTTTTATTTTAACAAAATTGAAACGAAACTTAATATTTAAAATTAGCAAAAAATAATTTTCTTTGTTTTATACCAGTATGAATATTAATAATCAAAATACTGATATTAATTTTACAGCAAGACATATTGCAACAAAAAAGATTTTTATTGCAAATGCTCCAAAAAATGTTACTATTATTGAGCTTACAAATTCTAAAGCAGATAAAAATGTAATCAAATACATAAAGAAAAACTGGAAAAAAGCACAATTCTCACAAATATTAGATGAAAAATACAAGAATAACAATAATAAAATTTATCTTATAACAAAGCAAAAATCTCATTTTAATAATATTAATCCTAAAAAGGTTTTAGGATTTGCAGATGTGGAATTGAAAAGACAAAATGCTAATCTACGTTTTTTACAAGTTATTCCTAAAGCAATTAATACGGGATTAGGTAAGGTTAAAAAAGTTGGTCAATCTTTAATTGAAGGAATAGTTTCACATTTTAAAAAAATAGGTGTAAAAACAATGGATTTATTTGCTGAACGTAGAGTAAAACCTTTTTATAAAAAAGTTTTACCTGAAATAAAGGATAAAGAGTCTACTATGGATAGTTATACTAATTTAATTCTAGATATAAAATAAAATCCTATATTAGGGGAGTTTACGCGAGATATGTTTTCTGCTATGATACCCTCTGTTACTAGTAATTATGAGGTATTTAATGCTATTTCAAAATTATTTAACTGTTAAAAATATAATATTCTTAATTGTTGCAATATTATTTATAAAATTTATTTCAATGATAAGTGGTGTCGCTATGATGTTTTTTGCATCATATGTGCTGGCATGTTCTTTGAATCCATTAGTTGATTGGCTAGCAAGGAGAATGAAACGTCCTTTAGCTGCATCAATTGTCGTAAGTGGTATGATTGCAATATTTGTCGCATTTTTCATGCCTGTAATAATAATTGCATCAAAACAAATTACTTCATTTGTTCAAGTTTTACCAACTCATATTGAAGCTATAAAAACATTTATATTAAATAAACAAATATTAGGGCAGAAAATTGTTGATATGATTGATATTCCGTCATTTATTCAGCCAGTTTCAGATTTTACAACTAATTTGGTTAACCAATCTATTAATTTAACATTAGGAATTGCATCGGCCTTAATTTATGTATTAGCAATATGTATTATTATGTACTATTTTATTGTTGATAAAAAATTGATAAGAAAAACTTTTCTAATGCTTTTTCCAAAGCAAATGAAAAAGAAAGCAGATAGAATTGTAGAAACAATTTCCCATAAAATAGGAGGTTATATTGTTGCTCAAGGTGTAACAATGTTGAGCGTAGGTATTGTATTTACAATAGGTTTGTTATTGTTAAAAGTTGATTATGCAGTATTGTTAGGTTTAATAGCAACGGTTCTTGATATTGTTCCTGTTGTAGGTCCAGCTATTGCTTTAGTTATCTGTTTGGTAATGTGTTATCAAATGGGCCCTATATCTTTAATTCTTATTACATTAGCATTCTTTATAGCGCAATGGGTTGAAAATAATTTTGTAAGACCATATGTTTTTGGTAAATTTCTTGATATACACCCGCTTTTAGTGTTTTTCTCAATATTTGTGACTGCAAAATTCTTAGGGGTGATTGGTGTTATTTTTGCTCCAGCTTTAGCCGCAACTGCTTGTGTTATACTAGAAGAGTTATATATTAAACCAATTAATAATAATGAGAATTAATAATATATGTCTGAGCTTTATTTATATGATAGACAATTAAACAAAGAATGTGATTATAATGTCTGGATGGGGTTTCCAGGTCCTATATCATTTGCGCTTTCTTCGCTTGGTTTTATGTGGCTTTATAAAATGCTTGATGAAGAACCAAATATTAAAGTAGAGCGCATATGTACAGATACAAAAATTACAGAAATAAATTCTAAAGATGTTAATGCAATATGCTTTTCATTTTCTTTTGATATGGATTTTATAAGCATATTTTCTATTTTAGATAAATATAATATTCCATTAAAATCAAAAGATCGAGATGATAGCTATCCTATTATTTTTGCAGGAGGACCTGTTGTTACTGCAAATCCTGAACCATATAAAGAATTTTTTGATTTTATCATTATTGGTGATGGAGATAAATGTAACTTAGAAGTGATTAAGTTATGTCGTGAAAATATGGGTAAATCTAGAGATGAATTATTAAATATTTTAGCTTTAAAAGAAGGAGTTTATGTTCCTAATATAACTAAAAAAGTAAATAAATGTCATTATGATTTATCAGAATGTGTTTATACGCCAATTATAAGTGAAGCAAGCTTTTTCCCTAATACTTTTATAATAGAGGTTTCTCGGGGTTGTTACAATCGATGTGGTTTTTGTGTTGCATCTTATTTAAACTTACCTGTAAGATTTGTAGATTATGAAACAATTATTTCTAATATTGAATTAGGCTTAAAATATACAAATAAAATTGCATTATTAGGAGCATTAATTTCAGCGCACCCAAGGTTTAATGATATATGTTCATATATTTATAATAGGATTCAAAATGGTGAAAAAATAGAGATGAGTGTTTCATCGTTAAGAGCAGATGCAATTACACCTGATGTTATAAAGACTCTTTCGGCTGCAGGTCAAAAGCATACAACTATAGCAATTGAAGCCGCAAGTGAAAGATTAAGAAAAGTTGTAAATAAAAATCTTACCGAAAAACAAATTTTTGACTCTGTAAAAATTGCTAAAGATGGTGGCTTAAAGGGGATAAAAATATATTCAATGATAGGTCTGCCAACTGAAACCCAAGAAGATATAGATGAATTTATTCGTTTAGCTAAAGATTTAAAAGATGTGAATAAAGGTTTTGATATTACATTTTCCTTTTCAACATTTGTACCAAAACCTCATACTCCTTTCCAATGGTGTGGAAAGGAAACAATAAAATCTTTAGAGCAAAAACAAAATTATTTAAAAAAAGAATTACATAAACTTGGTATGAAACCGAAATTTTCAAGTGCAAAATGGGATTATTATCAAGCTGTATTATCAAGAGGTGATTCTTCTTTAACTGATTATTTGATAGATGTGTATAAAGAAGGAGCAAAACTTGGGGCATATAAATCTGCTGCTAAGAAATATAGTATAGATACTAATAAATTTGCAGAAGCAAATATTGATATAAATCAAGAACTCCCTTGGGATTTTATAAGTTTAAATCCGGGAAAGGAGTTCTTGAAGAATGAATATTTTCGATTATTAAATTTGTAATTTATGCTTGTCCCATTTCTCTTAGTCTTGCTTCTTCTTCAGCTTTCTTTTTAGCTTCTTCAAGTTTCTTTTCTTCTTGTTGTTTAATAGTTTCTTGATCTACTTCTTGTATTGTTTCTGGAACTTTTTGTTCAGTAGGTTCTTCAACTGGAGTTTCTGCCCCAAAATCTGTTGTATCGGTTTTAGGTTTATCTTCGATAGTTTCTTCGCCAAATCCTACTGGTGGTTTTTGACTGTCATTTGCATTGCCAGCTTTATTTTCGGAACCTTTATTGTCTGTTGGGATATTATCTTCTGGGTTTACAGTTTGACCAGTTGTTTGTGGACTAGTTAAAGCGGATGCTTCAGCAGTTGAAGCTTGAATTGCATCTTTAACCATTGCTATTACATTATTAAAACTTGATTGAGCATTATTAAAAAAGTTATTGAATGTTGCAATCATTGAACTTGCATCAGCGCCTGCTTTTTGAGTATCAGGTTTTTGTGCACTCAATGAACTAGTATTAGCAATATCAAATATTGAGCCATTTTGACTCATTGCTAGAGCTTTTGCTTGGGAACTATTGTTTACACCAACTGAAAATATAGAATTAACATTTCCAAGACTTCCAATAGAAGAGGCGTTACTCATCATATTTGAAGCATTAAATTGAAGTTTATCAAGTTCATCTAATCTTGCTGCTGAAATTGCTAGATTCATAATCTGCTCTCCTCTATTGCTCTCTTATATATATAAAGTATATACCCTAAAAATAATTGCTTTTTTCTCTTTGAAATGTTAACAAAATGTTACAAACTAAAAATGATTGTTTATTAAACTATTTAATTTTTAAATTATAATCTGTGCAATAAGGGTCTATCTGTAAAACCGCTATTTACTTATTTTTTACATGTGTTTAATAATTTTATAAGTGTTTTAATATTATAAAAACAATCTAATATGAAATATGTAAATTTGTTAACTTGTTGCTTGAAAATACTTGCATTCAGAGTTTTAGCGGATAAGATTGTAAAAGGCACAATTTTTGTGTGGTCAAATATAAGTAGTAAAGAGGACTAAATGTCAAAAGATGTAATAGAAATAGAAGGTACGATAATAGAATCAATGCCTAATGCAATGTTCAGGGTTGAATTAGAAAATGGGCATGAAATTCTAGCTCATATATCAGGTAAAATTAGAAAAAATTTCATTAGGATTTTACCAGGAGATAAAGTAAAAGTAGAAATGACTCCTTATGATTTAACAAGAGGTCGTATAACTTTCAGATTAAAATAGTAAAAGAACCGATAGTAATATAAAGGAATGTAATTATGAAAACAAGATCATCAGTAAAACCAATGTGCGATAAGTGCAAGGTTATCAGAAGAAAAGGCAGAGTAGCAGTTATCTGTGAAAACCCTAAACACAAACAAAGACAAGGTTAATTGTCAGGTCTAACCGAAGGACTATAAATCTCGGTGGGGAGGAAGTATTTATGCCTCCTATGGAAAAAAATCTAACAACAGAAAAGGAGAAAATTAAATGGCAAGACTAGCAGGGGTTGACTTACCTCGTAATAAAAGAATCGAAATAGCACTTACTTATATTTTTGGGATCGGACCAACAAGAAGTAAGAAAATCTTAGAAGCAACTGGTATTTCACCAGATTTAAGAACAGATGATTTAACAGATGAAGATATTAAATTATTAAGAAACGAATTATCAAATTATCACATTGAAGGTGACCTTCGTCGTGAAATTACAATGAATATTAAACGTCTTCAAGAAATTAACTCTTATAGAGGAATGAGACATAAGAGAAACTTACCTTGCAGAGGACAAAGAACAAAAACAAATGCAAGAACAAGACGTGGAAAGAAAACAGGACCAGTTTCTAAAAAGAAATAGGTTTTAAATTTGGAAGTAAAATAATTAATTAATATAAAGGAAATAGAAATGGCAAGACCACAAAAAACAAAGAAAAAAGAAAAGAAGAATGTATTGCAAGGGGTTGTACATATTCAATCTACATTTAACAATACAATCGTAACTTCTACAGACACTCAAGGTAATGCTATTGCATGGGCAACAGCTGGTGCAACAGGCTTCAAGGGTGCAAGAAAAGGAACTCCATTCGCAGCTCAATCAGCAGCAGAATTGGTAGCAAAAAAATCAATAGACCAAGGTATGAAAAAAGTTGAAGTTTATATCAAAGGTCCAGGTTCAGGTCGTGAAACTGCAATCAGAGCAATCCAAGCAGCAGGGCTTGAAATCACATTAATCAAGGACGTAACACCTATTCCGCACAACGGATGCCGTCCTCCTAAAAAACGTAGAGTATAATTAACTTTAATTATAAATGTCATTAAGACAACTTTACAGATAGAGTTACAATTTGGTGAGGGCTCGTAAGAGTCATAGGTGCCTCACCATCAAGGAAAAGGAGAATAAACTGTATGGCAAGATATACAGGACCTACTAACAAATTATTCCGTAACTACGGGGTAAAAGATTTATCAAACAGAAAGTTAACTTCTTCAATGAGACAGACTGCTTCAGGTCAGCATGGTGCTGTTAGAAAAAAACTTTCTGAATATGCAATTCACTTAAATGAAAAACAAAAAATCAGACATACATATTTAGTAAGTGAAAAACAATTTGCTAAATGTTATAACGCAGCTGTACGTAAAAAAGGCGTAACAGGTACAATCTTATTACAAATGTTAGAATCAAGAGCAGACAATATATTATATAGAGCTGGTTTTGGTGTAACAAGAAAACAAACAAGACAAATAGTAAACCATGGTCATATAACAATCAATGGTAAGAAAGTAGATATTCCATCATATCAATTAAAACCAGGTGATGTTATTGAAATTAAATCAAAAAGTGCTGATTATTTAAAATCAGTAATGGAAATGATTGATTTATCATGTGCTCCAAGCTGGATTACTGTCGATAAAGATGCATTAAAAATTACATTTGACAGACTTCCAAACAGAGATGAATTAGATCCTGATTTTAAAGAACAATTAGTAATTGAGTACTATTCTAAATAATAGAATTGATAGGAGAAATTTAAACATGGAATTAAAAATAAAAACTGTAAACACTGCAACAAGTTCTGATGGTTCACAATACGGTAAATTTGTAATTGAACCATTAGAAAGAGGTTTTGGTATTACAATTGGTAATTCACTAAGACGCGTGTTACTTTCTAGCTTAGAAGGTACAGCAGTTACATCTACAAGAATAGAAGGTATTACTCACGAATATACTGCTATTCCTGGTGTTTTGGAAGATGTTGTTGATGTTTTACTAAATCTAAAAGGATTAGCAATTAAAACTGATTCAAAAGAACCACAACACTTAAGAATAGATGTAGACAAACCTGGACCTGTATTAGCTAGTGATATCCAATTACCAGCAGGTGTTAAGGTTGTTAATCCAGATTGGTTAATTTGTACAATTGCTGATGGTGGTAGTTTCCATGCTGATATTACTGTAGAAACAGGAAAAGGTTATGTTGCAAATGATGTTCCTAGAGTTTCAAACGAAATGACATCAATTGATGTATTACCTATCGATGCAACATTTATGCCAATTAAACGTGTTAAATACGATGTAGAAAACACTCGTGTTGGTGGTTCAATTGATTTTGATAAATTAACATTAGAAATTTGGTCAAATGGTACAATCGACGTTTCAACAGCATTATCTCAAGCTGCTAACTTATTAATTGAACATTTTGTTCAAATTGCTTCAATAACAGGAACAGCTCCAGTTTTTGAAACATACACAGAAGATGCAGTTGTAGAAGAAGAACCACAAGAAGCAGAAGAAACTCCTTCAATTACTATTGAAGAATTAGAGTTATCTGTAAGAGCATACAATTGTTTAAAACGTGCAAGTATTAATTCAATGGCTGAATTATTAAAGAAATCTGAACACGATTTATTAAATATCAAGAATTTTGGTAAAAAATCATCAGATGAAGTTATTGAAAGATTACGTGAACACGGATTAGATTTAGCACCAAGTCCAGAAATGGATGAAAATGGTGTTTTAATCGGAGATGAAAACTAATAGTAAATTAAGATATAAGGAAACAAAAAAATGAGACACCAATGTAAAAAACATACGCTTAGCAAAGCTCAAGACCAAAGAAAGGCCTTGTTACGTTCATTGGCTACTGAACTTTTTGTTCACGGTGAAATCAAAACTACTATGGCTAGAGCAAAAGCTTTAAGACCATACGCAGAAGGTATTATCACTTTAGCAAAAAAAGGTGACTTGAACTCAAGAAGACAAGCTGCTAAGTTCATTTTTGATAAAGAAACTGGAAAATACATGGATTTAGAAACTGCAGAAGTATTTGATAAACTTGAAGAAGGTAAAAAATTAGCACCTCAAACAGTTTTAAGAAAATTATTCTGTATTATTTCTAAACAATATTCAGAACGTCAAGGCGGTTATACTAGAATTTATCGTTTACCACCAAGACGTGGTGATGCTACAGAAATGGCATTAATTCAATTGGTATAATTGATGCGATACGCGTTTCTAGTTCAGTATATCGGTAAAAATTATGCTGGGAGTCAAATCCAATTTGAATCTGGTAAAGAAATAAAACCAACAATACAAGGTGAACTGGAAAAAGCAATTTGTACTTTGATATATGGGGCAAGTAATTGCCCCAAAGATAATAAACGGCCGATAAAAACAATTTTTTCCGGAAGGACTGATAAAGGAGTTAATTCTACAGGTCAGGTTGTTCATTTTGATATAGATAAGGATATTGTTGCTTCAAACTTTATTTATAGTTTAAATGAAATATTGCCATCTGATATATCAGTTTCAGACTTGAAAATTGTTCCTGATACATTTCATTCTCAAAAATCAGCAAAGAGTAGGCATTACAGATATGAGTTTATAAATCGTAGATGTAAAAATGCTTTTGATGGTGATTTATTAAGAATAAAATATCCAATAGATATTGAAAGAATGCAGAAATCTTTAAATTATTTATTAGGCGAACATGATTTTTCAAGTTTTAAGAGTTCCGGTACGCTTAACCCGAGCAAAATTTGTTTTATATCAAAAGCAGAGTGTAAACGATGTGGAGATAGGATTGTTATAGATATTATAGGAAATAGATTTCTTTATAATATGGTAAGAACAATAGTCGGCACCCTTTTAGAAATAGAAGGACATAATTTAGAGCCAGAGCATATGCTTGAAGTTCTAGAATCAAAAGACCGTTCAAAAGCGGGAAGAACAGTGAGTCCATATGGGCTTACATTAATAGAAGTAAGTTATAATTAATAAACGGAGAATAAAGCATGAAGACATATTCAGCAAAACCTCTAGAAGTTGAAAGAAAATGGTACTTAATCGACGCTGAAGGCGAAGTATTAGGTCGTTTAGCAACAAAAATTGCTAACATTTTAAGAGGTAAAAATAAACCTGAATACACTCCAAATGTTGATACTGGTGATTTCGTAATCGTTATCAATGCAGAAAAAGTAGTTGTTTCAGGTAATAAAGAAACTGATAAAATCTATTATCATCACACTGGTTATCCAGGTGGTTTAAAAGCTGCTAGCGTAAAAGAAGTTCGTGAAAAAGACGCTACAAGATTAATTGAAAAAGCGGTTAAAGGTATGTTACAACATAATACTTTAGGTGCTCAACAATTCACTAAATTAAAAGTTTATTGTGGTTCTGAACATCCACATGCAGCACAAAAACCTATCGTGATAGAAAAGGAGGCTAAATAATGGCACAATCTAACGAAATTATGGCAACTGGCCGTAGAAAGACATCTATCGCAATAGTTAAACTTGTAAAAGGTAAAGGCAGAATTTTCGTTAATGGTAAAACATTAGCTGCTTATATCGGTAACAGACCAGCTGTTGAGATGATGATATATAGACCATTAGTTTTAACTGATAATCAAGATAAATATGATGTTAAAGTTAAAGCAGTTGGTGGTGGTGTAGTATCTCAATCAGGTGCTATCCGTCACGGTATTGCAAGAGCATTAGTTAAATCTAACGAAGAATACAAAAATGTTTTACGTTCAGAAGGTCTTTTAACAAGAGATGCTAGAGTTAAAGAACGTAAAAAATATGGTAGAAAAAGAGCAAGAAAACGTTTCCAATTCTCAAAACGTTAATATTCAAGTTTTATATCATACAAAAAAAACCGGTTTTCAAGCCGGTTTTTTTATGCCATGAATTTATAAATTCTTTGTCCTAAATCGTTTTTAGTAATTTTACCGTCTTTATTTACATCGAGTCCTGCATTTGCGTTATAATATTTGTCTCCTTTTATTGCTAATGTATCTTTTTTAGCAAATGCTGGTAAAAATACAAGAGTGTACATTGTTCCAGCATTCAGTTTATCTCCTGATTTAAACCCTGCTGCTTTTTTACAATTCTGAAGATATTTTTCTACATAAACAAGTTGTTGTTCTGCACTCATTTTTTTTAATGCGGCAGTTGATGTACCCAATATTTTAGCTGTTGAAGGCATAAATTGGATTAACCCTGTTGCTCCGCTTGATTTATTTACAACGCTAGATTTTAGCCCACTTTCTGACATCATTAATCCAAGAAGAACATTTGCATCACATCCAACTCGTTTTGCAACTTCTGTTGCTTTATTATAAAATCCATCAGATAATTGTGGTGCTTTATTTTTCCATTTTTCTTTTAATGCTTGCGAGTCATAAGTATATGTTTCCATATCAGAATCATAATATTCTTCTGATGGATTTTGGGATTGAATTTCTTGAATAGCATAATCTTGAATTGATGTTAAATTATATATTTGTTGTTTATAATTTGCAATATCTGTTTTTGCACTATTTTTTTCTAAGTTTATTTTTTCTTCCAGTGGTTCTATTTTATTTTTTAATTCTTTATCATTTGTTTTAATTTCATCCAATATTTTATCAAGATTTATTTTTTTTATTTTTGAATTGGTTTCGGATTGTTTATCTAATGCTTCAGAATATGAAGAATGGAATTTATTTATTGTTTTATTTATTTTTTTTAATTCTTTTTGTTTATTTTCTATATCATTTTTATTTTCTTCATTATTTGATAATGCTTTAATTTCACTTTCAAGATATATTGTATTATTGTTTAATTTTTCAATATTATTTGCATTATTTTGAGCTGTTTGTTCATATTCTTTTGATTTGTTTTGTAATTTTTTTATTTCTTCTTTAGAATCTAAATATTTTTCTTTTAATTTTTTATCTATATTTTGGCTTTTTGTTATTAAGTCATCAATACGGTTTTGTATTTGTTCAATAATTTTATCAGAAGATTCTTGGCGTAATTTTGTTAATCCATCTAGTACCTCTATTTTAGAGGAAATAGTTTGAAGAAAACTTTCTGGAGTTGTACCTTCACTGATTGCTTTTTTATAAATTTCTTCAGGTGATTTTGTACTGTATTCTTCTTCTATTTTTTTATTTATATTATTATATAAACCTTTTAAGTCATAGTCAGATAGTATGTTGGTTCCATTTTCTCCATCAGTTGTATTTATGTTTTTTAGGTTGTTGATTTCGCTTTCATCTAAGATATTATTCTTATTTATATCAAGTTTATCAAATATAGCAGTGGAATTGATAGAATTATTATAGATAGATATTGTAGCATTGTTATTATTTTTATCTTCTTGAATATTTGCATAACTATCTAAAAATTCTTCTCTTGATATTCCTGCTCTCAATAAGCTTTTTAAGCTATTAATATCCATTTAGTTTTACCTGATTATTTTACACTTCATATTATTATAAGTTTTTATAAAGTGTATATTTTCATTTTAAAAAAAAATAGTTACATTTTTTAATAAATAAAAACGGCAGATGTAGTTGGACACCTGCCTGTCAATAAACGGTTTGATAATTTCATTATAATATATGGGTAAGGAATAAGGGGGTATCCCTTTCCTTTTATAAGGTTTGTATATTTTTGAGTCTATTTATTATCTACCAATATCAACTGCTTTTGTAGCCATTGATTTAGTAATATTTATTACCGCAAGGTTAGCTTCATAAGCTCTTTGCGCTAAAACAGCATCAGCCATATCAACCATTGCGTTAACGTTAGAAGAACGAATATATCCGTTAGCATCTGCATCAGGGTGTCCTGGACGATATATTTTATCACCCATAGTAGGATCTTCTACAACACCATTAAATGTTACACCACCTGTTAAATAAGGTAGAGTACCTGTACCGAATACATCATTTTTCATTTGTCCAAGGACTGCTCTGAAAGAATTTTCATCTGTTGCGTTTAAGATAGGAATTTTTCTTACATAGTTAGGAGTATCTATGTTTGCAATGTTTTTTGCATGAATGTCTAATCTTATACCGTGACATTTTAAGGCATGTGAGCCTATATCCATTGATTCCATTATACCCATAATGTGCCTACTTTCCTACGTTAATAACTGTTTTCATTTGTGTAATTATATTAGACATACGTCTTGAAGCCATTGAATAAAGAATTGCATTTTTTTGCATTTCAGTTAATTCGTTAGCAGGGTTTATTTCTTCTTGCTCATAATCAGGGAATACTGGACAAGGTCCCATTCTTTGAGCTAATTTTGTTTCTAAAGGCCCTGTTCCTAAATACGATGCAAAATCTAGGTGTTGTCTAACATATCCTGGTGTATCTACGTTAGCTATATTTGCACCTAGTGCTCTTTGTTGTTGGGAAATTAATCCTAACGCTAATGAGGTTCTTCCTATACTATCTAAACTTGCGTAAGACATTAGTTAAAACTCCTATTCTCTAATGTTAATACCTTTGTTGTACATATCGTCTGTTACTTTTAAAAGACGCATACTTGCAATCATTGATGCATTTAGTCTTAACATATCGTTTACTTCTGCATATATATTAGTGTTTGAATTTTCTGAAAAACATTGTTTAAATCTATCGTGAGATAAAACAAGTTTTGGTTGACCTGATGTTTCTGTTGCAACCATTTTGTTGTTAACACCTTGTTCTAATTCTTCAGGAGCATCAAAAGTAACAAGAGGAATTGTTCCAATTTTTTCTCCTGGAGAACCAGCTTCATCAAAACTCATAATATCTCCATTAGGTTTTATTTGAAATTTATAACAGTTTGGAGGAAATTTAATTCCATCTCCAACAATCCAATCATCTAATGTGTATAAATATCCATCAGCACCTCTTTTGAACGCACCATCTCTTGTGTATTGTGTTTCTCCATCTGGTGATGTTACAGGAATATAACCTTGCCCATCAATTGCAACATCATAAGGATTATCTGTAATTCGTAATGAACCTTGTTTTGCATCTGTTCTTATAGCACCTTCAATGTAGCCACTTTCTTTAAGCATTTGTTCAAAACGAACGCATTTATAACCTGCTGTATTATAGTTTGCTAAGTTGTTTCCAACATATGCAAGTCTATCAAATTGGTTAGTTGCGTTATTAATACTTCTTCTGATAATAGCTTGAGCGTTAAACATTTTTAATTATCTCCTTATGATGCAGAACCTAATTGGCTTATTGCTTTTTGCATGTTTGTATTGTTCATTATGAACATTTGTCTATTGGCTTCAAAATTTCTAATTGTTGGCATTACTGCTAAAAATTCATTTTGAAGTGATACGTTTGAATATTCGTTAAATCCTTGTTTAACATCAGGATTCATAACTGCCATTCCATTGGAATCAACTATTCCTAAGTATGCTACAGGTTCAAGTTTACGTTTATCTTTGTTAAAAACACTTACTAAACCTTTTTTATTTATAACAACTTCTTTAACATCTTCAGGAATTCGATGTAATCTAATAGGTACACCACTATCTGATAAAACTTTATTATCTTCAAGGTTTAGTAAATTTCCATCTTTATCTAGTTTGAATCTTCCGTCTCTAGTTAATTGAATTCCATTAGGTGTTTGAATTTGAAAATAACCTTTAGTTGCTAATGCTATATCTAGAGGTTTTTCTGATGTCATAATACGACCAACTTTTTCATCTGTGTTTCTTGAAATTCCATCAACTCCAAGATACTCAGCAAATGAAGATACAACTGCATCTTTTCTTTGGTAACCAATTTTATCAAATCCTACAACATTCTCATTGGTTATTCCCATTAATTCTGTTGCTACATGCATTGCTCTAATTGAAGAACGTACACCAAGTTCACAATACCTGACTCCACCGTTTATCTTCATATGTTACCTCTCTAATTCATTAGTTAAACTATTTTTATATATCGGATTATATTTTTCTTTTATTAGGGCTTGTTAGTTAAAATCCTCTATATGTATTACCATATATTTCTTTATAATAATTATTTTGTATAAGTCAAATTTCTATTTTTACTTATAAAAGTAATACTTTTGTTGTAATTTTTTTATGTGATTGACGTATGTATTATCGTGATGATAATATAATTTTATGGCTAATGAACTGGAAAAACTTGCAGATAAATATTTTAATGATGATAATTTATTTGAAGCAGAAAAACTTTATTTAAGAGTTCTTGGATTTGATAAAAAAAATAGAAATGCTTTGTATAAATTAGCCTATATAAATGTTGTAAAATTAGATTATAATAATGCTGAAATGTTGCTTGATTATGCTTTAAAATTAGGTGCTGATTTAAAAATCTTAAAATTATCAGCATATGTTAAAGAAAAGCAATTTAAACTATATGATGCAATTATAATGTATGAAAAATTGTTAGAATTAGAGCCATCTGAAGAATTATTTATTATAATTAGTAATTTATATATAGAGTTAGAATTATATGATAATGCTATTAATATTGTAAAAGATTATGTTCAAAAATATCCAACAATTTTTTCATATAGAAGATTATTTTTATTATATCTTAATTTAGGGAAATTAGAGGAATTAGAAAGTTTAAAAGATGCTATACAAGTAAAATTTTCAAATAAAGGTATAACTTTTAATTTGCTTGGAATGTATCAAGAATATATAAAACAAAATTTTGAAGAAGCTCAAAAATTATATGAAAAAGCTGTAAAATTAGGTGTTCCTACTGCTACATTTGATTTAGCGTTATGTTATAAAAAATTAAAAAAATATAGTGAAGCTGAAAAATGTTGTAAAAAAATATTGAATATATATCCAAATAAAAATGAAGTTTTATATCTATTAAGAGATATAAGCTTTATCGAAAAGAAAATGCGTAAAGGATATAAATATTATTTAGATAGAAACTTAAATAAAGATATAAAATCATTAAAGAATAAATGGGATGGAAAAGATTATAATGATAAAATAATACTTGTAGTTTTTGATAGTTCTGATAATGAAAATATTAAAAATATAAGATATATTGATTGTCTAAAAAATAAATTTAAAAATATTATACTTTCTTGCTCTCCAGATTTAATGTCTTTTATGAAAATAAACGGGTATAGTGTTGTATGGAATGCTGATGTTTTTAGTATTGAATATGACAGTTATGTTTTATTGTCAGAATTACCGTATTATTTAAATTCTAATTTTGAATCTATTCCGAGACAAGAATTAAAATCTGAAAAAATAGATTTAGATTCTGATAAGTTTAAAATTGGTTTATATTGGAAACCAAATGGGGATAGCATGAAAGTGGTGAATATATCTTCAGTTGATTTAACTAAATATTTCGTTGATTTATTTAATCTTGATAATGTTGAATTTTATTCTTTTCAAAAAAATGATATATTCGGAACCTTACAATCTTATCCTCAAATTATAGATATTTCTTCAAAATTAAATAATATAGAAGATTATGCAAAGTATGTTAATTCAATGGATTTAATAATTACAATTGATTCTGATGTTTTGCACATAGCAGGAAGTTTGAATAAAAAAGTTTTAGCGTTGATACCTTATGATAGCGAATGGTATTGGTTTGATACTGATGGAACTAATAATGTTTGGTATCCTTCAGTAGAGTTATATAGACAAAAACTTGGTGAAGACTGGGGTCATGTTTCCCAGAAAATAGTTGAAAGAGTAAGGACTTTAATTAAGAACAAATGTTAAATATTAAAAAGTTAAATAAAGCATTATTATATGTAAAAAATAAAGATTTTGACTCAGCAGAAAAAATTTATTATGAACTTCTGCGAGAAAATCCAAACAATGATACGGTTTTGTCTTTTTGGGGACTTTTTAATTTAAAAAAAGGCTTGTATAAAAAAGCAGAAAAAATTTTAGAATCAGCATATAAAATAAAGAAAGCTCCTGCAACCATATCAGCACTTGCTCATACTAAGTTTATGTTAAAACGGTATGATGATGCAATAATATTGTATGAAGAATTATTTAAATATGACAAAGATTCTGAAAAAATTTATCAAAAAATTATAGAATGTTTTAGGCTTCTAGGAATGTATAATTTTTCAGGAGCATATTGTCAAAAATATTTATTAATATATCCTAAAAGTTGTCATGCTCTTTCTTTGATGACTCAATATTTAATGGATATTGGAGATTATAAAAAGGCAGAAGAATATTGTGCAGTAACATTAGAATTGTATCCACAAGATTCATTAACTTGGATAAATGCTGGCTTGTTGCAAGAATTATTGTATTGTAATGAAGAATATGCTCAAGAATGTTATAAAAAAGCTATCGAAAATGGTGATAATCAAGCTTTTTATCATTTAGCAGTAAGTTTGCAAAAAGCTGGGAAGTATAAAGATGCAGAACAATTTTATAAAAAAGCTATTGAATGTTACCCAAATGATGAAGATGCAAAAACATCTTTAGGGTGCCTTTATTTAAGTCAAAAAAAATTAAATCAAGCTTTTGAGTTTTTTAAGCAGATAAAACCTCCTGAACAATTGAGTTATATGAAAAATCTTAATTCTCAAAATGAGGGAGGTATTCTTTTGGTTTATGCTGATCAAGGCTTAGGTGATTGTATTATGAATTCACGCTTTTTGCCATTTTTGAAAAATAAATTTTCAAAAGTTATTGTTCAGGTAAGAGAACCTCTTTTTGAGATAATGCAAAGAAGTTTTCCTGATGTCGAATTTATAATTAAAGGAATGAATAATGTAAGTCATGATAATTCAATGTTTTTAGGTTTTGCTCAATATTATTTGAATATAAATTTTGACCATATACCATTTTCTAGTGGTTATTTAAAGGCAGACGAACAAAAAATAAGTGAATATAAAAGGAAGTATTTCTCTAATGATAAATTAAAAGTAGGTTTGTGTTGGCAAGCAGGTGATATGCGTATACGTTCTGCAATACATAGGACAATAAATATTGATTATTTTAAAGCTTTATTAGAACTAAATAATGTAGAATTCTACTCATTTCAAAAAGGTGATATTTTTAATTCAATAGAAAAATATCCTCAGATAGTTGATTTGTCTGATACATTTGAATCATTTGATGATACAGCTGCAGCAATGAAAAATCTAGATTTAATGATAAGTGTAGATACTTCTAATTTGCATTTGGCAGGAGCATTAGGTGTGAAGTCTACGTTATTATTACCTTATTGCTCAGATTGGCGTTGGTTTGATAATATTTCTAAAACTGAATGGTATGATTCTGTTGATATAATAAAACAAAAAGAACGTCAGAATTGGTTTATTGAAGTAGATAAATTAGTGAATATTGTAACAAAAATGTAATTAATTATTAAATTAAGTCAATTAATATAGCATAAAAAACTTTATATAAATGTGATAGGTTATATTTATAGAGGTTTTTATGGTTAGTAATTATTTAGGAAGTATTAATAGTTTAGCAGAGTTATCTTATCAAAGATATTTAACATCGCAACAAAATCAAAGTAAAGTAAATGATGCAAATTTATTAAATATTCCAGGTTATTCCTTATTAGGAAATGAGAATCCAACACAGCAAGCTGATTTTTATCAAGGGAATAATAATAACTATATTGATGATTCTATATTTTTAAATAATAAACCAATGAGTTTCTTATATAGTAAATATCAAGATGATGTTTTTGCCGGTCAATTGTATAAATCAAGGCCTTGGATAACATAATCTAATAATTGATTATAAAAACTAAGTAGCAATATTAAACCCTACCCAAAAAAAAGAAGTATGTTATAATAACATACAAAGAGGATTTAATAATGTTAAGTAGAAAATGTAAAATAACCTATGTAGCCCATGGTGCAACAATATATACTGAAGATTTTAGATTATGTAATCAAGAGAATTATCCACCTTTAGAAGAAAAGGGGCAAGAAGAAATTAGAAAAATTTGTGAGTATATAAAAAAACGAGGGGTAAAGAACGATAAAATCTATTCAAGCCCAGCTACACGTTGTATTCAATCCGCACAAATGATTGCAAAGGTTTATAAACAAGATTTTGAAATATTATCAGAGCTAAACTCAAGAGATTGGGGAGAGTGGAATGGTTTAACTATTGATAATGTTGTAAAAAAATATTCAATAGAATATGGCGCAAATACTCCAAGTATAATAGCAATGACTCCAGAAAATGGGGAACCAATGGTAGATTTTAATCTTCGTATAGATAAAGTTGTTCAAGATTTGGTTGAAAAAAATATTGGTAATAGAGTAATAGTAGTAACAGGCCAGAATGTTATTCAATCGGTTGTAGCAACAACATTAGGGATTCCTCCTGAAAAACAGTCAAGAATATTGATAAAGACAGGTAGTGCAACCCAAATAAGTTATTTTGATGGATGGTCAAGTTTAATTTATTCAGGTTATGTTCCATTATAGGAAATAATATGACAAAGATTTTAAATTCAGACAATGTGAAAACAATTGCATATTTAGGTACAAGTGGTTCATTTACAGAAATGGCAAAAGATTATTTCTGTTCAAAATATGCTTTAAAAGCATATCAAATGCCATTTAGAACAATTGAAGAAGTTATAAAATATGTAGAATCAGATGATGAAGCAGTAGGTGTTATTCCTGTAGAAAATGCAAAAGAAGGTGTTGTAAGAGAAACAACCGATAGTTTGATAAAATCAAGTGGTAAAGAGTTGTATATATTATCAGATACGATTTTACCTTCAAACAATTGTTTATTGTCTAAGAATAGTGAGATATATAATATTTCAGGCTTAATTGCTCCTGCTCCAGCTATTGCGAAATGTAGTGAATATATAAAAAATGAATTACCAATGCATTTGAATATTATTAATACTGCAGATATAGAAGAGTCAGCAAGGTTATTAAATTCATACAATTTAACATATGCTATTATTGGGACAGAAAAAACTGCAGAAATATACAATTTAAATATATTACATCCTAATATAAATAATGATAAGAATAATCAGACAAAGTTTGTAATGATTGGTAGTTTTCATACCGTTCCGACTTCTAAAAGTACATCTTCAATTGCTATATCAATAGAAGATAAACCTGGAAAATTATTTAGTATAGTTCAAGAGTTTGCAAATAGAAATATTAATATTTCATATATACATGCAACTCCTTCAAAGATGGACATAAATGAATATATTTTATTTTTGGATGTTCAAGGGCATATAGCAGATAATAATGTAAAGCAAGCATTCGATGCGATTCAGGAACATACAACATATTATAAATTTATGGGCTCTTATGAAAGAGTTTAAAATGGTATGTTTGTATTATGTATAAGAATTATGTTGGTGTTATCTTAATTGTACCAATCCCATATAGTAGGAGACTAATAAATGAGATTAGTAAAAAGAGTTTTTTTAAGTTTTTTCACTTTATTTTATTTGTTTCAAGTATCAAATTTAATTTCTTATAGTGAAGAGATAGATGCTTCAAAGTATCAAAAAATAGTAGAAAAATGTTCAAGTATAATTGACAAAAATCCTGAAAACTATTCAAATTATTTAAAAAGAGCTGAAGCAGAATATAAATTAGGGATGTACAAAGAAGCTGTAGAAGATTATACTATTGTGTTAAAAAAATATCCAAATGTTGCTGAGAATTATTTTTTAAGAGGTAATTCAAAGTTTGGAATAAAAGATTATAAGGGGGCAATAGAAGATTATACAAAAACAATAGATTTAGAACCTGATTCTGTAACTGCTTATTGTAATAGAGGAACAGCTAAGACAATTTTAAAAGATTATAGTGGAGCAATAAAAGATTTTGATATTGCAATAAGATTAGATGATGATATTTATGACTCATATTTTAATCGTGGAATTGCGAAATTAAATATAAAAGATTACAAGAGTGCAATTGAAGATTTTAATAAGGTAATAAAATTAGAACCAAATATTACAGATGCTTATTTGGAACGAGCACATGCAAAAGCTTATTTAGCTGATTATAAAGGTGCTGTTGAGGACTTGAATAAAGTTATAAGTATTAATCCCAAGTTAGTAAGCGCATATTATGATAGAGGTCATGTAAAAATTCAACAGAATGATTTAGTAGGAGCGGCAAAGGATTTTACTAAAACATTAGAATTAGATAATAAATTTGCTCCTGCATATTTCAATCGTGCAATGATTCATTATGCAACAAAAAATTATGATAAAGCAGTAAGTGATTATTCTGCATATATTGCATTAAATTCAAATGATGCAGAAGCTTATAATAATAGAGCTTTGTCCAGAATGCATATAGGTGGTCAAACTAAAGAGGCAGTATATGATTGTTTAAAAGCTTTAAAGTTAAATCCTGAGTATTATCCGCGCTATCAAGAATTGCCTTGGTTAAAATATTATTTACCTCAGAATTAGTCGAGGGTTTATGTATAAAAAAATATTGGTATTAAGTATATTATTTATGATTGTATTACAAGTTCTACCTTGTAATGCATATGAGCATTCAGATTACGAGATAATAAAAAAATTATCGAAATGTAATAAAAAAATAGATAGAAATCCTGAGAATGCAAAATTGTATATTCAAAGAGGCTATCTAAATTTTATGGTCGGAAATTATGAGGATGCTTTATCTGATTACGAAGCAGCAAAAAATTATGAACCTAATAATCATAATATATATTACAGCATTGCTCAGATGCAATTTAAATTAAAAAATTATGATAGTGCATTTGAAAATTATACAAAAGCAATAAGTATAGATAAAAAAGATGTAAAATCATATGTAGGCAGAGGTTTAGTAAAAGAAACTTGTGGAAATTTGCAAGGTGCATTAGATGATTATAATAAAGCAATAAAAGTTGATAAAAAATATGTACAAGCATATGTAAATAGAGGTGTAGTAAAGGATAAAAATAAAGATTATGCAGGCGCAATAGTAGATTATACAACAGCAATAAAAATAGATAAGTATGCATCGGATGCTTATTATAATCGAGGTTTAACTTTATGTAAGTTAAAAAAATATGAAGATGCAATATCTGATTATAGTTCTGCAATAGAATTAGATAATTATTATGGTTTAGCTTATTATCATCGAGGATTAACTTATATAGAGTTAAACCAATATGAAAAAGCAAGATTAGATTTGATAAAAACAATAGAAATTCAACCTCAAAATAAGGAGGCTCGAGCGAAATTAATAGAGTTGCAGGATTATGTAGTAGAATAATTATGCTATACTAATATTGTAGAGGTCGTGATATGAAAGTAAATCCGATAATCTCCGGTATAGTATTTCGGTCAAATCCAGAACAAAAGAAAAGACACAGAATAAATCGATATAGTTTGGTGCCAATAACAGGTTATACATCATTAGGTTTTGGTATTGCATCAGGCATATTTGGTTATAGAAAAAATATTGTAGTACATAAAGTAGCTGCAATGGTTGCATTAGCTGCAGCTGCTGCACATATATTATTATTAAAAACAATGCATACATTGGGACATAAAAATAACAAATGATGACTTTTAAAAAAAATATATTATAATAATATTAAGTGATAGAAGGTGTAATTATGTATAACTCAAATACAAACAAAATGTACAAGAAAATGTTTCCTGGAACTTATGAAAAACGCGAGAAAATCATGGCCTCACTAGCAAGTATAAATTTAAAGTATAAAAAGCCTTCATTTTTAAATGAAAAGTTACCTGAAAACATAGCTGAAATAGAAAAATCAGAATAAGATAAAAAACTGCTTGACCTATAAAAATGTTTAATATAGAATTTAATTACTTGATAATTGAATATCGGGATGTGGCAAGGACTCCTATTTGGAACGATTAAGTATCGTTACAAATGGAGGCAGGCAGAGTCAAAAGCATAGCTTTTGCGAGCCGTATGAAAATACTACCAAGCTGCATCAAAATAAGTTGACAATTGAATATCGGGATGTGGCGCAGCTTGGTAGCGCACCTCGCTTGGGACGAGGGGGTCGCACGTTCAAATCGTGTCATCCCGACCATTTTAAAAAGAAACCTTAATAGGTTTCTTTTTTTATTTATTTTTTTAATATTTGTTTAAAAAAGTGAGAATGTTGTCAAATATTTGTGAGTTCTGGTTTTAATATATATATGGAAGGTAAAGTAGGAAATGTTTTTGAAACGCAGTTTCGTTATACTGTTCACAAGAACAGTAATAATACTCCTGTGTCGCAAACACCTACTCAAACAAATACTAATAATACAGTTGGTAGCAGTATAAGTTTTATTCCAAAGGATGTTAAAGATAAATCAGTTAATCATATACTAAGAAATTCTGGTATCGCAGCTAGTATAGGTGTTGCAATTTTAACTCCTTTAGTGGTACTAGCATCAAAAGGTAAATTTCCAAAACTTTCCAATTATATAAATAAGAGATTAAAGAGTGTGGGAGCTAAATTAAATGAGTTAAGAGAAAAACCTCAGATGACAAAAGCAGAGATGGTTTATCTTAATTCATTACAAAAGACAAATAAATCATTAAATAGAGCAAAAGGTATTTTATTAAATACAGGACCATTGAAAGATGTTTTGTTTGATAAAGTATTAAGAAAAGTCGGGTTGGGTAAAGTTTGTAATAAAATAACTGCCTTTTTTGAACGTATGGCATATAAAATGACCTCAATTGCATATAAGAGTGCAAATGATTCATTTGCATTAATGAAAGATGGATTTGCTCAGGTAAATAAATCTTTATTAAATTCAAAAACGTCATCTAAAGAAGTAACAATAAATGGTGTTTCAAAAACCATATCAGAATGGGCTAGAGTAGCAGAAGAAAAACTTCAAAAAATGGATGCATCATATGAATCTTTCAGACCTAAAAATGTTGCTAAACGAAATAACTGGTTAGCAAAACAGTTTAATGGTTTAGGAGATATAGTTTTTGATCAAACATATGGAAACTTATGGGGATTTATTAAAAGTCCAAAATCTTGGACTTCATTTATAACCGAAGATTTAGTTGCGGCAACAAAAGATAAATATTCAAGAAATATAATTTCAAGAAAAAAAATAATTACTAATACTCATTCAGACGTAACAAAAGAATTAGGAAAACTTGTATCAAATATTGAATCAAATTTAGATTTAACAAGTAAATCATCTTATGATTTATTAAAGAAAATTAAAAAAGTTGTATCATCATATGATATGTCTGCATCAGATAAAAATAAGCAAGAAATTATATCTGAAATTTCAAAAATGATTTCTGAAAGTTCTAATATTTTAGAAAATTCTAGTTCAAAATACCCAGAACAAGTAATAAAAAAAGTTAAAAAATCATTAGGAAATATTCGTTATATTATAAGTTCAGACAAAAAAGGCGAATTAGAAGAAGTAATGGATATATATAAGCATATTCTTCCAAAAGAAAAATATGCAGAATTAAAAAAATCTAGTAAAAAAATGCGTGAAGCATTAAACAATGCAACAGATACAGAGGCAGATAAATTTGTAGATAAGATGCGTGATTTAAAATCAGGTTCTGCAATCTCAGATGTAGGATTTGGCTTATTATTTCCATTAGGTTCAACAGCAGTTGCAATGTCAATGGCTGATACCAAAGAGAAAAAGCGTTCAGTTGGATTGAATTTTGGAATACCTTTATTTGTTGGTTTAGCAACTAGTATGTGGGGAACGATTGCAATGTTAGCAGCAGGTCCATCAATGGCTTTAGGTCTAGTTACAAGTACAATAACTAACCAAATTTGTTCTCGTATTGATAATTCTTTAAAGAAAAAAGATGCAGAGAAATTATTAGCTCAAACAAATTCTCAACCTACAACTAAAGCTTAGAAATTAATTCGTTAACATTATCAACAGAATCTTTGTTCATAATGCTGTAAAAATTGCTTGCTTGGCTTTCCCAGAAATTTTTAACTGCTTGTACAGGATTAGCAGGGTTTCCTGATTCTGTATTTAATTCTCCTTGAAGTATGGAATCTACAACTGGAGAAAATGATTCTTTAGCATCATTGATTAGGTCGCCAAGGCTAAACTTTGAATCATTTTGAATATTTGAATCAGTATTTATTGAGTCAATCATTTCATCTGGATTAATTTCGTTTACTAAAGAATTATAATCGAATCCTTCAATATCTAATCCCGCAGGAATTCCTAATTGACTTTGAATTTTAGAAGAGAAATTTTCTTCAATTTTAGAATCATCAAGTTTTTCATCTAAAATATTCGAAAAAGTATCATCAGACAAATCAAAATTATTTATATTATTTTGATTATGATTTTCCTGAGTTTGAAATATAGAATTTAAATTATTTAATATAGGACTATTCATAATACCCTCTTCCGATAGTATTATGAATGATATTTAATAAAATATCATCATTTAGTTGAAGGATTTAAGAATTCAAAGAATTCCATACCTTTTTCAATTTTTTCTTTAGCAAGTTTTTTATTATGTGTTAATAGGTATTGATATCCTTCAAAAAATTCTTTGTTGATATTTTTAATTAAGTCCTTTTCTTCAATCATTAGTTTTATTCCCTTTATATAAACCATGGATATTGCAATATGATATAGCTTCATCAATACTAATATTATTTAAAATTTCCATTTCTGCTTTATCATGTGGATAAAAATATTTAATAAATATATTATTTTTATCTTCGGTTTGAGCTTGAATGAACATAATGTAATGTTGATCTTCCATAGGATGATTTTCTAAATTAATAATAGTTTTATTTTCATATTTATTAATTTTAGGAGAGTGTTTTTCTGTGGTTAAATCATCTTTATTTTTAGGTTCAAGTAGTTCCATTGCATTTCCACAACATACGAGATCTCCATTTCCAGAAATAAGAACTTCTACTATGTTGCCACAAGTATTACATTTATATATTTGTAATTTTTTAGTCATATATATTTCTCCTTTTTAATAATTATATTGATTGGTAAAATAAATATCATTGCCGTATATGGCTATTTATGGTATTGTGTGGGTATGGTTGATTTAAATACTCAATATGAAGAAATGGAAGCTAACTATAAAGAAATCTTTATAGAAGCAGCTGAAATGATAAGAGCAGCAATAGATAAATTTAAACCGGACGTAAGTTGTAAATCTTGTAGGATAAAATGTAATATTCAAAATCCTGATATTTTTTCAGATTTTCCAGGCGGATGTCCATATTATAATTGGCAAATGCAGGCATTGACTTATTTAACAACAACTTATGCTGAGAAATTAAAGAAAGCTAAGGAAAAAATAAATGAGGGTAAGGCAAAGTGCCAATGTAATATGTGTGGAGCTTGTTGCAAGTTAGCAGTAAGTGAGTTTTCATATACTCAGTTGAAACAGAAGGCCATGCGTGGGGATAAATTTGCAACAATGTTTACAAGTTGTTTTGTTCCATATGAGTCAGAAGAAGAAGCGCAAAAGGCCGTTCCTGAGTATTTTGAATTATCTAATGCTTTATTGGATCCAAATGAGAGAGTATATTTTTATCATTGCCCTAAATTAACTCCTGATAATAAATGTTCTGATTATGAAAATAGGCCTTTATTATGTAAAGATTTTCCAATGACTCCATTAAAATTGTTACCATCAACTTGTGGTTATTTACCTTGGAGAACGGGGGCTAATAAATTAGCTATGTCAATAAAAGCAAGAGAAGATATAATAGCATTTTATAAACAAAAATTAGGCTAGAGGCTAAAGGGGTAAAGGGGTAAATGAACTGGTAAATTTTAGCCCATTAGTTAAAAAATATTTAATAAGGATAAAAAAATGAGTGAAATAAAATTTGGAACAGATGGATGGCGTGCAATTGTAGGAGAAGACTTTAACGAAGAAAATGTTGCGAAAGTATCTCGTGCAATCGCTAAGTATGTATATGATGAGTATGGGTTAGGGAAGAAAATTATAATTGGTTATGACCCACGCAATATGGCAGACATTTTTTCAAAACAATGTGCTGAAATTATTTCATCTTATGGGTTTGAAGTATATTATTCAGAAAGAGTTATACCAACACCTGTTCTAGCATATTGTGCCAAAGATAGAAATGCATGTGCTGTTATGTTTACAGCATCTCATAATCCTCCTGAATATTTGGGGATAAAATTTATTCCGGATTATGCAGGTCCTGCAACACAAGAAATTACAGATAAACTTGTAGGAAATTTAGATAAAGAATTTGAGACAAATTCATCTAAGAAAGATATAATAATCGAAAACTTTGAAGAAGAATATTTTACTCATATAGAAAAATTAATTGATTTTGATTCAATAAAAGAATTGGATACAACTATAATATTTGATGGTTTGTATGCTGCAAGTATCGGTTATTTCGATAAATTACTAGATAGACATGGTATAAAATATGAAACTTTACATATGTACCATGATGTTAATTTTGGCGGAGGTATGCCAGAGCCCAAACCAAAATATTTAAAAGAATTAATTGAAAAAGTTAAAGAAAATGGTAATGCAATTGGTTTAGCAAATGACGGTGATTCAGATAGATTTGGTGTAATCAATGAAAAAGGAGAATATGTTACACCAAATGAAATTATTTCAATTCTTTTACTTCACTTGGTTGGAGAAAAAGATATGGAAGGCTGTCTTGTAAAAACCGTTGGAGCAAGTCTTTTGTTGAATAAAGTTGCGGATTTATTAAATGTTCCAGTTGTCGAAACTGCAGTAGGGTTCAAACATGTTGGTCAGGCAATGAGAGATAATGATTGTATAATCGGAGGTGAAGAATCAGGGGGATTAAGTATTAAAGGTCATATCCCTGAAAAAGACGGTTTACTTGCAAATTTATTAGTTCTAGAAGCAATGGCATATTCTGGAAAATCTCTTGTTGATTTGCAAAAAGAAATTAAAGCTCTTGCCGGTTGTTCATTCGTAAATGATAGAATAGATTTAAAACTCGATAATAGAGACAAGATACAAGGTATACTTGATATTGTGTCTTCACAAACCGAAGTTGCTGGCATGGGGGTAAAAGACAAGAATACATTAGATGGAGTTAAAATATATGTTGGTGATTCAAGTTGGATACTTGCAAGACCATCAGGAACAGAACCTTTATTGAGAATTTATTTTGAAAGTGATACTCAAGATAATCTAAAAAAACTTCAAGATGATATAATGTCAAAAGTTGATGTATAATAAAATCATAAATTACAAATAGCATAAGGAATATAAATAATGATAGAAATGAAAGTAATGGGTATAGCCCTAGATACAAGAACAGGATCACCAATTGTAGTATTGCACGATTTAGAAAATAGAAAAGCATTACCAATTTGGATTGGTTCAGCTGAAGCAAGTGCAATTATAAGAAAAATAGAAAAATTATCAGTTGCACGTCCAATGACTCATGACTTAATAATTTCTATTATTGATAAAGCTGGTTATACATTAGATAGAATAGAAATCAATGATGTAGAAAAAGAAACATATTATGCTACATTATTTTTAACTAAAGGTGATGAAGTTTTAGAGATAGATTCTCGCCCATCTGATGCTATAGCTGTTGCAATGCGTGCGGAAGCTCCAATATTTGTAACTGCAAATGTTTTAATGAATGGTTCCGTTTCAACAGATTCTGCAAGAGATGAAGAAGAAGCAGAAGAGTTTAAGGAGTTTATTCAAAGCATAAAGCCATCAGATTTCGAAAAACTAATTGATAAACATCGCGAATCAGATCAGTAGGGTTAGGGTAAATATTATTCCTGTCAAAGCTATAAAGTTAGCTCTTGGCATCCTTATGGAAGAAATACTTTAATCTGATTACGTCCATTTTCTTTTGCTGAATATAACATCTTATCTGCTTTTTTTAATATTTCAGTAGAGCTTTTTATATCATTATTAAAATCAGCTACTCCAATACTTATAGTAACATTTTTACTATTAAAATTGTGTTTACTAATTTTATCTCTGAGTTTTTCAAGTGGCAATAATGCCTTTTTAGAAGTAGTTTCTGGCATGATTATAGCTATTTCTTCTCCGCCGTATCTAAATACAATATCTGTTTTTCTAAATGTGTTTTGAATAATTTGAGAAATCTCTTTTAAAACAAAATCCCCAAATTGATGTCCATATGTGTCATTAATATTTTTAAAATGATCAATATCTATCATTGCAACTGTAAATGGGGTTTTGTATCTTTGCGAACGATTAAATTCTTGATTTAGATTAATATCAAACTGGTGCCTGTTATATAACCCTGTTAATCCGTCAACAGATGATTTAAATATTTGTTCTGAATACAAATATTTTAGTTTGAATATACTTAAAAGTTCATTGATTAAAAAGTTATAAGTGTTAAGGTCTGTCTTAAGTATTTCATTCTCTGAAATTATACATATTCCTCCTAATAATTTATTTTGAAATAAAAAAGGTGTTATTAATTCATTTTCAAAATTTTTGTTATTAGAATTATTTATTCCTGATTGAATAATATTGCTTTTTATTTTAATGATTTGTTTGAATTCAGACATATGATTGAAAAATTTTTCTTCAATACTTTGAATATTATTATTTTTATTTTTAATTAAAAGGTTAAGCGTATTAATCCCGTATATGTCAGGACTATTAAAGAATATTCCTGCAATTTCAAAATTAAAATGTTTTTCAAAAATATGGAACATTTTTTCAATAAGAACGTCATTATAATTGATGAAGTCAATTAAATTTCTAAAGTCATTGATTATGTCAATATAATTGTTATTTTCAAGTGAAAAATTATTCATAAAAATATACCCGTACGATATTTAATTAATAAAAAAAATAAAAAAGTCATGGACTTGACAGTGAAAACATGCTCAGAGCATGGGATAGAGGTAAATTAATTTATAAAAAAGCTTGGGAATAATTAAGATTTGTAAATGGTTAAAACCCTTATAGAATAAAGGATTCATAAAAAAGAGTAAAAAACTAAAAAAAAGTAGTTGCAATTAAAAATTGATGTACTAATATAGATATTGTGCCAAGGATACAGAGGGGACAGTTAAGGAGAACCAAAACGAAAGGCACGATGAACTTTAAACACAAGCCGAAAGAATAAGAAAATATTTAAACTACCAACATTTTTTAAGGTGGAATAAATAAAAAAGATTTCAATCGAACCTTGAAAATAGAATAGCTGAAAACGACTAGATATACTTGTTGATTCAAAAGAAATGACAGACAACGCAATAAACGAAGTCGAGCAGATTGCTAAGTTAGCCCTTAGTAATCGATGGACATAAA